>CAZRZE010000199.1:0-1577 GCA_964604535.1 uncultured Akkermansia sp. | reverse complement strand
ATATTGACTTCTTGCTGGGCTACATGAAGATTTTGCTGACAAAGCGGCCTGATTTAAAGCTCATTATCTCCTCCGCCACCATGGATGCAGCTGCCTTTTCTGATTTCTTTGAAAAGGCTCCCATCATCCACGCGGAGGGGCGCACCTTCCCCGTGGAGATGCACTACATGCCCGCCCGCAATGAGGAGGAAGAGCTAGCTGACCATGTTTGCCGCGCGGTGGAGTGGTTGAGTGCCTATGATGAAAAGGGCGATGTCCTCGTCTTCCTCCCCGGTGAGAGGGAGATTAGAGAATGCGCGGATGAGTTAGAGCGTCTCGGACTGCGTAGCACCCATATTCTACCGCTTTACGCCCGACTGGGATTGGCTGAGCAGCAGCGCATTTTTCAGCCCAGCCGCACACACCGCCGCATTGTGCTAGCCACCAATGTTGCAGAAACCTCTCTGACCATACCGGGTATCATCTATGTGATAGACAGTGGACAGGCACGTATCAGCCGCTACCTACCAGGTCGCCAGATACAACGCCTCCAGATAGAGCGTATTTCTAAGGCCAGTGCGCGGCAACGCGCAGGGCGTTGCGGTCGTATCTGCGAGGGGGTGTGCATACGCCTCTACAGTGAAGAGGACTTTGACTCTCGCGATGACTTCACCGATCCAGAAATCAAGCGCAGCTCTCTAGCAGGTGTTATCCTGCGCATGAGTGACCTAAAACTCCCTCCTCTGGGAGAGTTCCCCCTACCCGATCCGCCCAGTGCCCGCCTCATCAATGAGGGGTACCACTGCCTGCGAGAGGTGGGTGCCCTCACATCCAAGAACAAGCATCAGCTCACCCCTATTGGCAAGCAACTAGCCCGCCTGCCGCTTGACCCGCGACTGGGACGCATGCTCATTGCCGCGCAGGAGCAAAAGGCCCTGCCCGAACTGCTGGTCATCGTTGCAGCCCTTAGTATCATGGACCCCAGAGAGCGTCCTCATGACAAGGCCGCGCTAGCAGACCAAGCACAGGCACAGTGGCGCAATGAGGAAAGCGACTACCTTTCCCTGCTTTCCCTCTGGCGCAGTGCTACAGAGTTCCAAGAAGGACGACGCGGGTGGAAGCGCAACCAGCTGCGCCGCTGGTGCCAAAAGTATTATATCAATTTCCTACGTATTATCGAGTGGCACAACCTCGTCCACGACCTTGCCACCACGTTGGCACAAAGCCTACGCTGGCGCATACCCGCCCTTCCCTCAGAGGCAGAACAGGCCGTCCCAGCCATGATTCACCGCAGTGTGTTGGCAGGTGCGCCCCTACAGATAGGATTCTACCGCCCCGAGGAAAAAAGCTACCGCGCGACTGGTGGTAGGGAGTTTGCTATTTTCCCCGGTTCTGGGCTCTTCAGACGAAAAAAACGCCCTGAATGGTTGATGGGTAGTGAGCTGGTGGAGACCACGCGCCTCTGGATGCGCCGCTCTGCCGTGCTGGACCCTGTCTGGGTGGAGCAGGTAGCACCCCAGCTTTGTAAGTATCATGCCTATGACCCCCACTGGGATGAAAGCAGCGGACAGGTCTACGCCAAGGAGCGTGTCAACTGT
>CAZRZE010000198.1:0-1665 GCA_964604535.1 uncultured Akkermansia sp. | reverse complement strand
TTAAAAACTTGACAAAAAGTGTAAAGGGTGGAGTCTACTCCAATAACTCGCATATAGCCATGTCAACAGCCAAAAAAAAGCCAGCAGTCCCCGAAAATAATGAGTCGAAAAAAACAGCAAAACAAGCTGCCTCTAAAAAGGTAAGCCCTGCGAAAGCTGCACCTGCGGCTACTGAGAAAAAGTCCGCGACAACGGCAAAAAAAGCCGCTTCTACTCCCGCTGCTAAGAAGCCAGCCGCAAAGAAGGCTACGCCTGCTCCCGCTGCCTCCAAGGCTGCTGAAAAGAAGCCCAGCTCTTCTAAAAAGAAGTCTTCCAAAAAGGCTGAGAAAAAGCCTAGCTTTGTCCCACCGCGCGTGACAAGCACTGATTTGCAAAAGTTCTTCCCCGATGATATTACCTTGAAGAATGCCTTCAAGACCCTGCTGCAACTCGCGAAGGAAAACAGCGGCTATGTGACAGATGAAGATATTTTTAATGCTCTGCCAACAGAGGGCTATGAGAGCCAAGATCAGGAAAAGCTCTTTGAGCGTCTCCACGTTCTCGGTGTAGAGGTGCGCGATGCTGCTAGCCTCTTGCAGGAGGAAAAATCACAGCCCATCATCATCAAGAAGCCCGAAGACGGCGGTAGTATTATTGACAGCCCTGGTGTGCAGGAAAAGTTCCGCGAGCTCATCATCCTTGCCAATGATCAAGGTTACCTCACCTATGATGATATTAATGATGCGCTGCCCAATGATATGATTGATCCAACGGACCATGAAGAACTCATGGAACGTCTGCGCGGCATGCAGTTTGATATCATTGATGCTTCCGATGTTGATAGTTACAACGACCGTCAGCGACTTACCGCCATCGAAGAAGAAGATGAGACGGAAAAGATGGAGGCAAAGCTCGACATCCTCGACGACCCCGTCCGCATGTACCTCAAGCAAATGGGGCAAAAAGACCTTCTCAGTCGTCAGGCAGAAGTGGACATCTCCCTGCGCATAGAAAAAGCAGAGCAGTGCTTGCAGAGCTCCCTGCACAAGTTTGGCGAGGTGGCCATTTACTACGTCGATACGGCTGACCGTGTCATGGCCAATGAAGAACGCTTTGACCGCGTGGTCGCTGATAAGAATATTGAGCGTCGAGATAAGTACATGGCAGAGGCTCGCCAGCTTATTGTCAAGGTGCTTGACTGTCACAGTGAGGCTCAGATGGTGTACTCCCGCCTTTGTCAGGCACGACGTCGCAAGAAGTCTCTCACCGCGCATCAGGCAGAATTCAATGACTGTCTCAAGTCTCTGAATGATTTTTATGCTGACTTTTCCTTCAAGGGGAAGGTCTACGAAGAGTTTGTCTCCAATCTTAAGGAAATGCGCCAGCGCATCCTCAAGCTGCAACGCCAAATCGCAGCTGCAAGCAGCGAGGAAGCAACCAAGCCTTACAATGATTCCTTGAACGAATATGAGATGAAGCTTTGGATGACCATCCCTGAATTCCTCACAGAATACAAGCATATGCAGGAGCATATGCGCGAGGCTCAAAAAGCAAAGCGTGAGATGATTGAAGCGAACCTTCGACTTGTTATCTCCATTGCCAAAAAGTACACCAACCGCGGTCTCGCCTTCCTTGACCTCATCCAAGAGGGCAACATGGGTCTCATGAAGGCTGTGGAAAAGTTTG
>CAZRZE010000197.1:0-1714 GCA_964604535.1 uncultured Akkermansia sp. | reverse complement strand
TTGCCATCATCGAAGAGGGCATTGTCTCTGCCAATCAGGCCATGGAGGTGCAAGAACTCCTCTGGGAATCCCCCGAATGTGGCGCAGAAGAGGCTGCTGCCTCTCTGGGTTACAAGAAGACAGACACTGGGGCTCTCAGTGAGCTAGTCGCCCAAGTCATCGCCGCCAGCCCCAAGCAGGTAGCAGAAATACGCGAAGGCAACACCAAACTGCTCAACTACCTCACAGGTCAGGTGATGAAGGCCAGCAACCCTAAACCTAACCCCAAGATTGTCACAGAGATAGTGACCGCACAGCTAGGATTGTAATGTATCTCCTCTTTGACTGCAATAATTTCTTTGCTAGTTGCGAGCAGGTCTTTCGCCCCGACTGGCGCGGAAGACCGCTTCTCGTTTTGTCCAACAATGACGGCTGTATCATCTCGCGCAGCGCGGAGGCAAAAGCGGCGGGCTTCAAGATGGCAGAACCCCTCTTCAAGTGCCAACAACGCGTGAGGGAAAGCAATGCAGTCATCTGTTCTAGCAACTTTCGCCTCTACGGGGATTTTTCTGATCGCATCATGAGCATCATAGAAGAATCCCTACCCAATATGCAGCAATACAGTGTTGATGAGGCCTTTGCTCAAGTAGGAGAAGAAACACATAAGGACTGGGAAGCAGAGGGTCGCGCCCTGCGCCGCCGCATACGACGCTGGACGGGCATCACGGTCAGTGTGGGGCTCGCGCCTAGCAAGACCCTTGCCAAGCTAGCCAATGAGCATGCCAAAAAATCCCCTCAGCTGCAAGGTGTTCTCGCCCTGCGGCAGCCCAGCGACTGGGAGCAGTTGCTCAAAAACAGCCCCGCTGGTGACATATGGGGTGTGGGTAGAAAGCTCGCCCCGCGCCTCCGCGCGCTGGGCATACACACGGCCTATGATCTAGCGGAGAGCAGCCTCGATATGCTCAAAAAGCAGTTTGGCGTTCACGGAGAACGCCTCGCCCTAGAACTACGCGGCATTTCCTGCATCGCAGATGAGCCCGCCAGCACACGAGGGCAGATTATGGTCAGTCGCTCCCTCAAAGAAGGCATAGAAGACTGGGAAAGCCTACGCGCGGTGCTCTGCCAATTTGTCGAAAAGGCTTCTCGCACCCTACGACAAGAAGAACTCATGGCTCGCGATGTGCATATTGTGCTGCGCACCTCCCAATATGGGCAGAGCGAGCAGATGTACTCTGGCAGCTTGGGGCTCACCCTCCCTCACCCCAGCGATGATACAAGGGAGCATACCGCAGCCGCCACCCAGCTATTAGAACGTGTTTTCCGCAAAGGTTACGCTTATAAAAAGATAGGCGTCATCCTCTCCGCCCTCATCCCCAAGGAGTCTGTCCACCCCACCTTTGAGCGACCGTCGGTGGAGACCTCCCCCCTGATGAATACACTTGATGCACTGCAACGCGCTGGACATCATATTCACTTTGCCAACCAGCAGGGAGAACAACTCTGGCGCCGCTCCCATTCCAGCCCTTCCTACACATCGGATTGGGGCAGCCTGCCAGAAGCGCATTAATACATTGTTAGCCTCATATAACTTTTGCCCTCAATTGGATTTTTCTTCTTTGTAGGCATTTTAGGCTTGAATTTTGCAGCTTAAAAGTGTGTAATATGCGCGTACAGCTAGTAGCTGCCCACATGCATATTCAGAAGCTTATGAAGACAGAAACCACATTTGAAATGC
>CAZRZE010000196.1:0-1731 GCA_964604535.1 uncultured Akkermansia sp. | reverse complement strand
GTCATGCACAGGAGTTTGGCGTGGAAAAGATAGAAGAACCAGCCCTCTTCCTCAAATCCCCTTCTGCCATCAGTTCTGACCTCAACTATGTCATCTGCCCCACGGGCAGTGAAAAGCTCGATTACGAGGTGGAGCTAGTCGCCGTCATCGGTGACACGTTGCACCGTGCGACAGAGCAAGAAGCCCAACGCGCCATCATTGGCTACACGCTGATGTGTGACTACTCCGAGCGCTGCTACCAGCTAGAGCGCGGTGGTCAATGGACCAAGGGAAAGAGCTACGATAGCTTTGCCCCCTTTGGTCCTCTATTCATTAGCAAGGATGAGCTGCATGACCCCAATAATCTCGAATTGCAACTCAAGGTGAACGGAGAGCTGCGCCAGCAAGAAAACACCTCCTCCCTCATCTGGCCAGTCGCGCGCCTCGTCGCCTATGTGTCAGAGTTCATGACCCTCCAAGCAGGTGATGTGGTCTCCACAGGCACACCCATGGGCGTTGCCATGGCAGAGGGCAAGACCCGCTACCTCAAGGTGGGCGATGTGGTGGAGTTCGGCTGCGAGCCCTTTGGCTGGGTGCGCCAAGAAGTGGTAGCCGAAGAAGATTTCAATTAAAAAAGCATTGCATTTACTCCCCGTCCTATTAAAATCTCGCATATAACATGTCACCTTTTCTTTATCAGCTCGCCAAAAAGTTCCTCTTTCAACTCCAGCCAGAGACCGCTCATTACTTCAGTCTTTCCGCCCTACGCATGGCGGACAAGCTGCGTATGCTGCCTCTGATGATGGGTAGCCCAGTAGAAGACCCAGTTGAGGTCATGGGCTTACGCTTTCCCAACCGCGTGGGACTCGCGGCGGGCATGGACAAGGAGGCCAACAGCATTGACGCGCTAGGGGCTCTGGGCTTTGGTTTCATTGAGGTAGGCACCCTCACCCCACGTTCTCAACCAGGTAACCCCAAGCCACGCGTCCACCGCTGCATCCCTGAAGAAGCCATCATCAACTACATGGGCATCAACAACCCTGGTATTGACAAGGGCATGCATAACCTTTGCGATCGCACCAAGTTCAAAGGCATCGTCGGTGTCAACATAGGAAAAAACAGCAGCACTCCCAATGAAGAAGCCAATGCTGACTACCTCAACTGTCTACGTACAGCATGGAATTATGCGGACTACATTGCCATTAATTTTTCCTGCCCCAATGTGAAGAATCTCTGTGATCTCATGCAGATAGGCCCCGCTGCGGAGCTGCTCTCTGTGCTCAAGGCAGAGCAAAGTCGCCTGCATGGAGATAGCGGACGCTATGTCCCCCTCGCGATGAAAATCTCTCCCGATATGAACGAGACACAGGTCAAGGAGCTTTCCAAGGTCTTTGTGGACGGGCAGCTGGATGGACTCATCTGCACCAACACCACCACCACCAGAGAAGGAGTGGAGCACCACCCTGCCGCCAAACACAGTGGCGGTCTTTCTGGAAAACCTCTCTACAACAAGGCCAATGAGGTACTCGAAGCCTTTGCGCAGGAGCTGAAGGGACAAGTACCCATCATAGGCGTGGGTGGCATCACCCGCCCAGAGGATGCTGTAGCAAAAATCAAGGCTGGTGCTAGCCTCGTACAGCTTTACACGGGCTTTATCTACCACGGCCCCCCCCTCATCAAGGGCTGCGCCCGTGCGGTGAAGGACTACTTTTCTCAGAACCCCAGCGCATGATACCCCACTGGACATTCCCC
>CAZRZE010000195.1:0-1743 GCA_964604535.1 uncultured Akkermansia sp. | reverse complement strand
CACCCTCTACGTCAATGACAATGCGCAGGTCGAACCAGTCGATTTCCTGATTGACTACTTCAAAGCGTATCGCCGCAGCTACGGGGTCTTCGAGGAGGGAGTGGAGGTTGGAATCCATCTCCACATCAATGGTGTCATCGAGGGTCTTTGCCCACTCTGCAAACTTCTCGGGGAATTGCTTGGTGATGCGGCTCTTGAAAGAACCTACCGCATTATCATAGGTGAAGTTCATCTCCTCAATAAGCGTAGGAATGGGGTAGAGGCGATCACGGATGAAGCGCAGCAAGCACTGATCCTTGACTGGCTGCTGAGAGACCAGCTGCCAGTCATCCTTCGCGAGACGCTCGCTACGACGGCCGAGGGGATCATTGGCCAAGACTTCGAGCAAGACATGCTCTGTGTCCGCGCTGGTGAGACCGCGTACGATTTTCATCTTGAAGCTGGGGAGCATCTCAATGTCCTCCACGCGTTCCTCTATACTGTTGGGGAGGGTTGCGCCAATTTTGCGCAGGAACTCCACGCCCTCCAAGCTGTCAATGACGGATTTGGGGATGGAGTAGCGGGGCTCTACTTCTGTGCTTTCCAGCCAGCGAGGTGGACCGGGGAAGACTGTTTCGTCAGACTGATAAAGCTCTACCAGACCAGGTAACTGACGGACGGAGTGAGATACATGGATACCAGAAGATGTGACCAGTTGCAGACCGTAGCAGTCGGGCACAATGGGGTCGTCTATGCAAATCCATTTGAGGGGTTCTTTGACCACCTTGAAGTAGCATTCATCCAGATTCACCAAGTAGCCCTTGAGGGAGGCTTGGTGGAAGAGGCGGTTCATGATGCAGCAGGCTGCTTCCAAATCGAGGTCGAGGATGATCTGAGCATCCTTTTGCAGGTACTCATAAAGTACGTTGAGCAGGATGTCGGATTGGGGATCTAGCTTTAACGCACCCTTCCAATACTCCTCCATGATTTCTTCTAGCTCATCGCGCTCGCGCAGGGGAGTCCAAATGTCCTTCACGTCGTAGCGGTACTCAAAGTGCGCTTCGTTGATGGTGGAAACCAGGCGCATGTGCAGCGCGCGGCGAGGGGGCTGGGGTGGACGCTCATTGACGCTTTGGATGCGCTCATACCAAGTGCCGATTTCCTTTTCTTTTTCCCATTCGCGTGTCTTGCGCTGCACCTTTTCGAGGTTGGTGATGCAGTTCATGAACTCTGGGTAGGAAATACGCTTTTTGGTGAAGGCGTAGGCAATGTAGTTCCAGAACTCAAGAATATTCTTTGGAGAGGTTGGCCAAAGCTCTAGTGAAGCGTAGCCTGTGATTTCCCAGCGGGGGTTGAGTCGGACAAGGTCGTGGTCATGCAGCGTTTGGGAAATAGCAAAGCGGCGGTAGCGTTTTTCTAGCTTGAGGACAAAGTCGGCTTCGCGGTCATCCAGCTCTCTACCAAGCTTTTCCTCAATCACATCAACGAGGGGTGTGTCGTCTAGCTCATTGGGGCTTTCTGGCATGTTGACACCACGGTACATGCGCTCTATCATGGTGGCGACTAGGCAAACGCCTACAAGCTCTTCATCATTAGCGGCGCATGATCCGTACCAGCGGTTGCCCTGTAGGCGGAGGCTGGTGCGGTAGACCTCTCCTTTATACTCCACTCTGCCTTGGATAAAGAGGTGGTTGCCAAATATTTGTGTTACACCTCCATCTTTTTGTACGCGTTCTCCTTCATCTCTAACGGATTCTGAGTAAG
>CAZRZE010000194.1:343-1763 GCA_964604535.1 uncultured Akkermansia sp. | reverse complement strand
CCAAGAACATGCTGGCGACCTGTTCCGTGTCGCGCTCGTTCATTTGGCAGCCGTAGGTTTTTATAAAGACACTAGGGGTCATACTGATTCGTATTCGGTGGGGTCGTTTATTTCTGCTGATATGAAGGCTTCGCGTCGCTCCAAACAGGTAGCGCAGCTGCCGCAGTGCATGGTACCGCCCTTGTAGCAAGAATAGGTGTGGGAGAAGTCCACGCCCAACTCATCCGCCATGCGTGCGATTTCCTCCTTATCTGCCTCAATAAAGGGATGCAAGACCTGCAACTGCGTGTCCGTACCGAGGCGTATCGCCTCCCCCATGGCCAGCATGAATTCATTGCGGCAGTCGGGGTAGATGAAGTGGTCACCGACATGGGCAGCAATGACGAGAGCTTCCGCGCCTTGACTTTCCGCTATACCTGCCGCGATGGAAAGAAAAATCCCATTGCGGAAGGGCACGACAGTCTTTTTCATATTATTCTCATCGTAATTGCCATCGGGAATGGCTGCTGCGCCGCTCAGCAGGGCAGAGCGCAGGTGCGCAGCTAGGCTGCTGATGTCAATCTGGCGGTAGGGTATGCCCAGTGACTCTGCCTGCCATCTGGCGCAGGCCAGCTCTTGCTCGGCATGATTGCTGCCGTAGTCGAAGGAAATGGCGCAGACGACTTCATGTTCTGCATTCGCCCAGTGCAGGGCTGTGGTGGAGTCCAATCCACCGGAAAGTAGGACGGCTAGTTTCATCTGCGGATTAAAGGTAAGAAGGCTTATTTTCTGTCTGATGTTCTGCTATGGTGGTCAGCTGGATACCGCCACGCGCACCAAAGCGACCCTCAACACGCATCCATGCAGGAGCAATGGCTGCCACGAGATCGTCAAGAATGCGGTTCACCACCTGCTCATTAAAGGCGCGGTGATTGCGGAAAGAAGCAAGGTAGTACTTCAAGCTCTTTGTCTCAACGATGGATTGATCGGGACTGTATGTGATGGTCAGGTGGCAGCTATCGGGCTGACCAGTTACGGGGCAGAGCGAAGAGAACTCATGCGTGTCTAGCACGATGGTGTAAGCACGCTGTGGGCTACGATTGGGGAAGGCTTCGAGCTTTGCCTCATCGGGGGAAGAAAAGAAGCTCTGATGCTTGCCGAGAATATTCAGGTCTTGGGGGGAATCGGTCATAGGAATGAGGGAGTTGCTTTGGGTTTATGCCTTGGTGATTTGATAGCCGTCTTTGCCATCTTTGACACTCCAGCCTAGGGAGCTGAGCTCATCGCGAAGCTCATCGGAACGCGCCCAATTCTTTGAGGCACGCGCCTGCCAGCGTTCTTCTGCCAAGGCACGTATGTCTTCGGGCACTTCTATGTCAGCATCGGGGTCAGTCAAGGTGAGGCCGAGGGCTTCCATAATCAGGCGGAAGGCATACCATAC
>CAZRZE010000194.1:0-333 GCA_964604535.1 uncultured Akkermansia sp. | reverse complement strand
GGTCGCTTCCTCCGCGCTAAGCTCCGCAGACTTGATACCCTTGATGGTGGTGAAGACGTGACCGAGGGCTTCGGGGAGGTTGAGGTCATCTTCTAGACTGTCCCAAGCCGCTGTAAAAGGGGCTGTTGGCAGGGGCGCACGCTTACAAAGGTCTTTGTACTGAGGCTCTTTTGCTCCTTGAGCTGCACGAGAAAGCTCCTTATCAAAGCGACCCAGCTTGTTGAGAGCCAACTGCGCGTCCTTAAGCCCTGTGAGGGTGAAGTTGAGCGGACGGCGGTAAGAGGCACTGGACAGCAGATAGCGCAGAGCAGCGGGCGTGTAGCCCAGCTCTTG
>CAZRZE010000193.1:0-1821 GCA_964604535.1 uncultured Akkermansia sp. | reverse complement strand
CTGTCTCATCATTGAGGCCGAGGTTGAGGATGGTGTCCATCATACCGGGCATGGACTCACGAGATCCAGAGCGCACGG
Organism: uncultured Akkermansia sp.; assembly: GCA_964604535.1. Taxonomy (GTDB): domain Bacteria; phylum Verrucomicrobiota; class Verrucomicrobiia; order Verrucomicrobiales; family Akkermansiaceae; genus Akkermansia. The sequence continues at coordinate 1,743 of CAZRZE010000193.1, read as the reverse complement.
AAAGCAAGAGAGGCTTGGCATCTGTAGCACCGAGGCGGGCGGAGAGTTGCTTTTCCATGAGGGCGACACCTTCTTTAATCTGCTCATCAAGGCAGCAGGGGTAGCTGAGTTCATTTTCGTAGTAGTAGGTGCAGACCTCTGTTGTTATTGTGAAGCCTGGAGGCACTGGCAGACCGATGCGTGCCATTTCAGCGAGATTTGCGCCCTTGCCACCCAGTAGTGGTTTCATGCTTCCATCACCATCAACAGCAGAGCTGCCAAAGTGATAAACGTACTTATCTTGTGTTTTTGTATTCATATATTTCTGTGTATTTTAAAAAGTATCAAAAATCACCTGAAAGGCTACTCCTATGTATAAAAAAAGTCAAGAATTTAACTGTGTTTTTTTTGCTACAAAAAGAAGCCAGTCTTGACTTAGTCAGATGATTTGTTATTCTTAGCTTTATATGAGATACCTTTCTACTATATTAACTATTTCATCTAGCCTCGCTTTAGCGACAGAAAGTTTTGAAAATCAACCCAAAGGAGCATTCCAATCTCTGGATAGCGTTTACGGCACGGTGAAGGCTGATGCAGGTCATGGTGAAATCATCAACAAGGCACGCAGCGGCAAGCAGGCTCTGCGCCTAGTAGGTGGAGCAAACAAGCAGGTGACGCTAGAGCTTTCCGAGCCTCTGCAAAAGGAAGCCCTGTTCCAGATGTGGACAGAGCGTTGGACCTCTCGCGCCCCCTTTGAGGTGACAATCTACGCCGAAGATGCCTCTGGCAAGCGCACGCAGATGGCCAAGCAAACAAATCAAGGCGTTGGCAGTTTTAACAAGCAATATAACTTTAAGCTACCCAAGGGGACTAGCAAAATCCTCTTCAATAGCAACACGGCAGAGGGCGGCGGTCTCATCATAGACGATGTGATGCTGCACGTGGGCAAGATGAAAATCAACAATATCTCCATCGAAGACCCCGGTGAGTACCCCATGATGAAGCGTGCCGAGGTCAACGCCGTCGTGCGTCTCAAGCTCGATACAGAAGGAGCAGATGGTGGTGCAATCAACCAGCTGCAACTGCGCGTGAGCCCCGCCGCCGCCATTGAATCTGTAGCACTGCGCAGCAGCAATGCACAGGGTTATGAGTTCCACGGAGCAGCACCCCTAGCCACAGCAAAGCCCGATGCACAGGGCAATATCACCTTCAAGGGCTCTATACCCGTCACCGCAGGTGAAAACTACCTCTGGCTGGATGCCCGCCTTTCCCCCAAGGCAAAGGTAGGCGAGGAAGTCAGCTTTTCGGACATCGTATGCACCGCCCAGTCCAAAACATACAAGGTCAAAGCCCCCATCACACAGAACATAGGCTACCTCGTTGCCAGTGGTGGTGACAAGGTGAAGCAACTGGACGGCAGTGAAAGAGTCAGCAAGTGCTTCCGTATCCCTGGCCTCATCACCACCAAAAAAGGCAATCTGGTGGGCACCTATGACGCACGCTACCACCATGCTGGTGACCTTTGCGCCGACATTGATGTGGCCGTCGTTCGCTCCGAGGACGGTGGTCTGACATGGACAGACAACGAGATAGCAATGGACATAGGCCCCGGTACAGCCAACGGCGTGGGTGATCCCTGCATACTCCAAGACCACAGCGGTCGCATCTGGATACAGGGCTTGGGAACACACTTTGCAGGTGGCGCCTCACTCAATGTCTCCAAGGCGGGCAATGACCCCAAGACCACGGGTCAATGGTACATGA
>CAZRZE010000192.1:0-1930 GCA_964604535.1 uncultured Akkermansia sp. | reverse complement strand
TCATTGGTGGTGGTCACGCGGGTGTAGAGGCTGCTCTCGCTGCCGCTCGCATGGGCGGGCGTGTTGCTTTGCTGACTCATAATCTGGATACGATTGGCCAGATGAGCTGTAATCCCGCTATTGGCGGTCTGGCAAAAGGGCATATTGTGAGGGAGATTGATGCTCTCGGCGGTGCCATGGGGGTGAATACGGATGCCACGGCTATTCAGTTTCGTATGCTCAATGCGTCGAAAGGGCCTAGTGTACGCGCTCCCCGTGCTCAGTGTGACAAGGTGGCTTACCGCGCCCGCATGAAGTGGGTGCTGGAGCATACTCCAAATCTGGAGTTGCTGCAAGGTGATGCTCAGGAATTGCTGGTGGAGGAAGGGCGTATTGTGGGTGTGAGCTGTAGCTGGGGTCAGTGTTTTCGCTGCCGTAAGTTGGTGCTTTGCAGTGGTACGTTCATGCGTGGTTTGCTTCACCTCGGGCATGAGCAGATTGAGGGTGGCCGCTTGGGCTGTTCTACTAGTGTGCTTTCAGAGTCGCTTAGGAAGCTGGGTTTCCCCATAGAGCGTTTTAAGACAGGTACCTCTCCGCGTCTTCGTGGTCGTACTATTGATTTTTCTGTTTGTGAGTTGCAGCATGGCGATGTGCCTTTGCCGCTTTTTAGTTATGTTTCTCGTGATTGCTTGCACCGTGATACGGAGCCTGCTTGTTCTCTGAATCACTTGGCTGACTTGGAAGATGATGCGCAGTTGCGTCAGCTGCCCTGTGCTATCACGTACACGAATGAGCAAACGCATGAGATTATTCGCGCGAATCTTGATAAGAGTCCGCTTTATGCTGGTATTATTGAGGGGACTGGTCCCCGCTATTGCCCCAGTATTGAGGATAAGGTGGTGCGCTTTGCAGAAAAGATTCGCCATCAGCTTTTCCTAGAGCCCGAGGGGCTCAGCACGGATGAGTATTATATAAATGGTCTTTCTACCAGTTTGCCTTATGAGGTGCAGTGTGCTATGGTTCACAGTATCAAGGGGCTAGAAAATGCGCAAATCATTAGGCCCGGTTATGCTGTGGAGTATGATTTTGTTCCTCCTACGGAGTTGTTGCCGACCTTGGAGACAAAGCGCATTGATGGTCTTTATTTTGCAGGTCAAATCAATGGCACAAGTGGCTATGAGGAGGCGGCGGGGCAGGGCTTGTTAGCCGCAGCCAATGCTATGCTTTCTCTGCGCGGTGAAGAGCCTCTCATTCTGCGACGCGATGAGGCCTACCTCGGTGTTCTGATTGATGATCTAGTCACCAAGGGGACGGATGAACCCTATCGCATGTTCACGAGTAGGGCGGAGATGCGCCTTTTGCTGCGCCAAGATAATGCCGATTTGCGTCTTTATGAGCGCGCGCGCAGCTGTGGACTGATTAGTGCGCAAAGAGCCGAGGAAGTGGCAGAAAAGGCGGCAAAAATCGCCGCTGGTGTTGCCCAGTGCTCTGAGATCAAGGTGGAGCAGGGTGTTAGTCTGGAGCTCTGGTTGCGTCGCCCCGGTAATGATTGGCGCAATCTGCCAGAGGAGATTTTGCAGTTGCACCATGTCGAGCACTGGGAGCATATCGCGGTGGAGGTGGCCTTTGCGGGGCACATTGAGCGCATGCGCGCGCAGGCAGAGCGCATGCAAAGGCAGGAGGCAAAGCGCATTCCTGATAACTTGGATTATGAGGGGATTCCAGCTCTGAAAACAGAGGCCAGACAGCGTCTTTCAGCACTGCGTCCTCTCACTGTGGGACAGGCTTCGCGCATACCAGGTATCACCCCAGCGGACATTGCCTTGCTGGTTGTGTGGCTTAATAAGCGAAAACGTTCTTAAATAAGAACAAATACTGGGTAAAACCCTGATTTTGTGCGTGACATCACGCGCGCACGCGCGTATAATAGGCGCATCTATGACAGAAGAAA
>CAZRZE010000191.1:0-1954 GCA_964604535.1 uncultured Akkermansia sp. | reverse complement strand
TCATTTCACCATCTCCTGTTCTACTGGTACAGTGATCGTATATGCTTCCCAGCCAATCTCCACCGCAGCACGTTGTGTGGGCGTGCAGGCAGAGAGGGTCAGCCAACTTGCTAATATAATGTGTTTTTTCATGATGTTTTTATGATGAGTGATTGAGCCCTCTTTCTCCACGCCATCTCGCCAAAAAGGGCGAGAGCCGCACGAAAGACAGGGCGATAAGGTGCGGAGCAATGCCGCAAGAATAGAGCATCCACCGCCGCGCGATCTCTTAACAGATGCGGACGATTCTGGTGAAGCTGATAGAGCATATCATGTAGGCACGATGCCTCCAGCGTCTCTTCATTCTCCAGCCATTTGGGTAGCCCAGTACATCCGTTCCAAGCGTAAGGATGACCGATTCTGAGAAGTCCTGACTTGCATTCTGCCACTCGCTCTCCTGTCAGTGTGAAAGCCTCAAAGTCAGGCAGACATAGTCCCGCGCAATGATAGCGCAATGCCACCCCCACCGCGAGACGGTAAGGGTAGTCTGGGTGGTTGATTTTTTCTACGGGATTCACACCAGCAAGCCTTCCACTATCGCAGTAAACTCCTCTCTAGACCATTCAATAGCCGCTACTGCGTCTACGTCTTCGACCATCTTGATAGCATCCTCCAACTTCAGGAAGTAGCCAGCAAGTGCTCCGTTGATGACCTTGCCCATGTGCAAGGCTAAATCAATATCGGCTTGCTGCTGTTCCACTGTAACGCCTCGCACCTGCGCCATGACGGTAATAGTGGTTTGAGTGTTATCCTGCGCGGCTACTTGCTCCGCTTCAGAATAGATAGCAAAAGCCTCTTCTCTCGCGTTATTGCAAGATTGTTTGACTAGTGCCTTCTGCCTTTCCTTAGCTTCCTCTAGGGGAATTGGAGCCCATTCTTGATAAATATTCTTTGCCGTCTCCCTGTAGGTTGCTTTATAATGAGCATTGGGCGGTGATTCTGAGTTGTATTTCTTGTACCCTCTAGCCTCCGCGACTGATTTTTTATAGTCTGGATCTGCGTCCAAGTTACTAAAATTAGGAGGATTCTTAAAAAAATCCACCTCTGTCTCTGAAATATATTTTGCGTATTGTGTCATAATTTTTAATTAATTAAACTTCTATATATTGTTGTTGGCTCATCGAGCCAGAAATTACAGGCAAATTACCACCATTATCTACAGAGTGGAAAACACGCTGCGATACTAAATCTACTATAACCGCTTTCCCGTCTTGAATCGCGGATGCGTAAATGTATTTTAACTTCCCAGCACGATAAACAATCATTTGTTTGTTTTTAGATGTTATAGTATAATATGTGTCTTTTCGTACCAGTCCGACTCTGTACGTTAATGGCTCAGTCGGCGTAATTGGCGTTACTTCTCCGCGCGCAGTTGCTAGTTTGCCGGCAATTTCACACTCTAGTATACTAGCAGACATGCGAATTCTCACTAGACCATTTGTATTAAGATATCGAGAATCATAGTAGCTGACAAACGAGGTGCTATCATAGAAGCTCTCCGAGATATAGGCAGGAGAGCTTATAAGTCGTACGTATATGCTTGAAGTACTATAACTTGAGTCATTAGCAAATAGATACGCCGCAAGATGTCCACCATCATGCAACGCGTACGTTTCGGAATAAATTTCGTCTAGCTCTGTAGCCTCATCAAGCTCAAAATAATCACCAAATAATCCCCCACCTCCTCTAGTTAACACCCAATCGGTAAGAAATACACCATCGGGAGGGTAGTATTTTTTCGCGTCTCCTGTACCCAGCATGTTAAACGAAGTCGGTATCATGGCAAGTATTTGTACGCTAAGTTAATAATGATTTTGCTCTCGTGTTTGCGAAGAGCAAAGACGTATCTATAGTGCAACTCCATGACTGGCGGGGCGGTCTGCCCATTAGCCCAGATTAAATCCTCTGACCATTG
>CAZRZE010000190.1:0-1980 GCA_964604535.1 uncultured Akkermansia sp. | reverse complement strand
AGCGTGCAGCACGTTGTTCTGCCGTGCTCTGTACCTTGGGCAGGTCTGACTGCGCCATGCGCAGGAGGATATCAGATGGTTTTTCTGTGGACGCAATGGCTAGAGAGCTTGCGCACAATAAAGCGGAAAGATGTTTTGTCATCATTCCGCTATTAAATACTATTAGACCTTTATCCGTCAAGGTTAAAAATCTAGCAAAAAATCTAACGCTTGCCGTAGCGTCTTTCTCTCAAGGCGTATTCTGCGAGGGCTTCGTCAAATTCCTTTTTGCCAAAATCGGGCCAAAGGGTGGAGGTGACAATAATCTCACTATAACTCAGCTGCCAGAGTAGGTAGTTGGAGAGGCGCATTTCCCCAGAACTGCGGATGAGTAAATCTGGATCAGGGATGTCTGCGGTGTAGAGGTGTTGGGAGATGAGCTCTGGCGTGATGTCGTCTAGGGAGATTTCTCCTGCGCTGGCCTTGCCTGCTATGCTGCGCATGGCGTGGGCGATTTCTTGGCGAGATCCGTAGGAGAGGGCAAGTACGACATGCAGCGCGTCATTGTCCTTAGTTTCTTCACAGGTATCTGCGATGATTTGGCGAACATCCTCTGGTAGCATGTGCTGCTCTCCTATGACGTGCATGCGCGTCTCTTTTTCCATCATGTCGTGGCGGTGCTTGACGAGGAAGCGGCGCAACATATCCATGAGGTTGTTGACCTCCTTTTCGCTGCGTCCCCAGTTTTCTGTGGAAAAGGCATAGAGTGTCAACCATTTGACTCCAGCATCCAAGCAAAGATCAATCACGCGTTCAACGGCCTTGCCGCCGCGTTCATGTCCCATGGCACGGGGGAGAAAGCGCTTTTTTGCCCAGCGACCATTGCCATCCATGATGATGGCTATATGTTGTGGCACACTCATGAGGGTAAATCTAGTTCTCCGTACTCTGCGAGTATGGCTTCGACGCGTTGAATATCCTCTGGGGAGTCTACGCCGCTGCTTGTTTTGCGGCCGCGGTAGTCTACCTCAACCATCTTGATGCGCATGCCATGGTAGAGGTAGCGCATCTGTTCAAGTCCTTCTACGCAGCCTAACTCGTAGTCGGATTCTGCCAGCTCGAAATAGCGTTGCAGAGCCGCATAGGTGTAGGCGTAAAGACCTACATGGCGACGTACGGGGCTTTTTGCCAGCAGCTCACGCGCCTTTTCTGGCTTGCGTATGGCTGGTATGGTGTTTTTGGAAAAGGCGAGGGCGTAGTTGTCCTTGTCAAGTAAGACGCAGGTGCCGCTGTAGGGTGTTTTTTTCTTTGCCTCCTGCATGTTGTCGTACTCTGCCCAGCTCAGCTGTATAAAGGGGGTGAAAACATCGCCTTCGTATTGCTTCCAGCTGTCGATAAGCTCTTGGATGACCCAAGGGGGGCACAGGGGGTTGTCTCCTTGGAGGTTGATGATGAAGTCTGCCTTCATCGCATCATCTCCTGTATTGCGCACAACATCCCAACAACGCTCTGTCCCGCTGCGGCAGCTATCGGATGTCATACGTGCAGGGATGCCCACGGAGGCGCAATAGTCCATGATGCGGTCATCATCTGTTGCGACGATGTAGCGGGCATTTTCGTTCTGAGAGCATACGCTAGCTGCTATGCGTGCCACGCGCTCTATCATGCTGACACCAGCAATGAGGGCTAGTGGTTTGCCAGGTAGGCGGCTGGATTGATAGCGAGCAGGTATGATAATGAGTATGGAAGGCGTCATTGTGCCTCTATTCTACGTATCAAGGGGGCTGTGTGCAATGATTTTTTTGTAAAATGTTCTTCTCGTCAAAAAAATAAAAAAGGCGGGGTTTTATTAGATAAAACCCCGCCTTGCTGAGAAAAAATATTAGAGTGCGGCTTTAATCTGCTCTACCCAAGCTGCAATGCGCTCATCTGTCTTGTCAGACTCGTTGTCTTCGTCAATGGCGAGACCGATGAAGTTACCGTCAACGACGGACTCGGATT
>CAZRZE010000189.1:0-2018 GCA_964604535.1 uncultured Akkermansia sp. | reverse complement strand
AGATGCCTTTTTTCACCTCAGAAACAAATAACGTGTTATGAAAATCGCTAAAACCATACTCGCTTCAATCGCTATGAGCTCTGTTGCTTTTGCAATGGCGCCACCTCCAACTACAGTAACCCCTGCTAACGCAGCTCCCTCTTGTCAGAAATGCGCATCCACGCCCTGTGTGTGCGGAAAAACCGGCTATGTTGGTCTATCAAAGAACATGATCGTTGAGACAGTTCGTCCTATAACCCCAGCCCTTCCAGGGGAGCCAACAGGCTTCTGGTTTGAAATGGGGGCTTTCGCTGGCCTTGCCACCGAGGACATCAACGGTGCATATCCCGCCCTTAATCCACAAGGAACTGGTGCTTCCAACCTCTTCGAAAATCTTGATAACCCCGGCGTTGGTGAGGTTAACATCGTAGGTGCTGACATCACCGGTGGCTACGACCTCAATGATAATTTCGCCATCACCTTCAATATTGGCTACGGCTACGGCAGCGCGGCTAATACTGATCGCATCACTGGTGACATACTCTACAGAGAGCGCGTCAGTGTTCACACATTCACCTTCATGCCAGGTGTTCGCTACACATACGATCTCTCCCCACAATGGACACTCTACGCTGGTCTTGCCGCTGGTATCGCCAACGAAAGCGTGAAGTACAAGATCTCTGAGCGTGAATTTGGAATGCAGAGATCACATGATTCCGAGTGGGGCTTTGCATACAGTGCTCAAATTGGTGCTCAATACCACTTCTGCACATGCATGTACGCTTATGCAGCCTACGAATTCCGTGGCAGCTTGGCAGAACCCACCCTCATCCACCAAGCACCTGTCAGCTCTGAAGCACAAAGCTTCCACGTGCTGCGCGTTGGTGTTGGCTTCAAGTTCTAAGAGACTGTATACAGTTTAACAAAAACTATTCAACGCGCCATCCTGATGGATGGCGCGTTCTTTTTATTGAGGAAAAGTCCAGCATAAGAATCCCCCCAAAAAGGTGCACAAGACAGAGTTCCCTGATAAATTAAAGAGGCTGCAAGTCATTACTTGCAGCCTCTTTTGGGCATCTGTATGCAACAGATGGGTGATTGTTTCGCGCTTTATACGTGCTCTTCGGTAATCAGCTCATCTGCCTTGCGCAGCTCTTCCTTCAGGTCGTGCTTGCGGGCAAAGATGAGCACCACGGGTGCCGCGATGAAGATGGATGAATATGTACCAAAGATAACACCAAAGAGCATGGTTATCGAGAAGTCGAACATGGCTGGACCACCAAAGACGATGAGGGATACCAATACCGCTATGGTCGAAAGACTGGTCAGCAAGGTACGTGGCAGAGTCTCGTTGATGGCCTTGTTCATGATGTCTGCGAGCTTTTCATGGGGCTCTGCTAGTCGTATAGCCTCTCGTATTCTATCGTAAATAACGATGGTGTCATTGATGGAGTAACCTGCAACTGTCAAGAAGGCACCAATGTGGATGATATTGAGCTCTGTTCCCAGTAGAACAACCACGCCCAGGATGAAGAGCAAGTCATGCGCAATAGCGACCAAGGCACCCATGGCAAATGACCATTCAAATCGTATGGCCAGATAGACGGTGATACCCAAGAGACCCACACCAATGGCGATGAGAGCGGTCTTGAAGAAGGTTGCACCAAGGGCGGAGCTCACCTGATCTACGGAGGGAAGGGGCACATCTTTCATGCCAGCAAATTCCTTGCGGACGGCAGCATCTATCATTTCGGCTTCCTTGGCATTGGCGCAGCGTATCTTGATGTTGTTGTCTGTCGCGCTGCTGAATTCCTGCACGGTGGGCTTCTTGGAAAGCTTTAGTCCGTAGACGAAGTTTTCTACACTGTGGTAATCCACATTATTTTCATCAGGAATGACGTAGGTCAGGGTTGTACCACCTGTGAAGTCAATGCCCATTGCCTTGTCCTGACGGACGGCAAAGGTATAGATAAGGGAGCCAACAATGAAGGCAATAGAGAATATAGCAGCTATTTTCTTACCGCCCATGAAGTTGAACT
>CAZRZE010000188.1:0-2024 GCA_964604535.1 uncultured Akkermansia sp. | reverse complement strand
AGAAGGGCGGAAGGGCGGAAGGGCAGAAGGGCAGAAGGGCAGAAGGGCAGAAGGGCGGAAGGGCGGAAGGGCAGAAGGGCAGAAGGGCGGAAGGGCGGAAGGGCGGAAGAATGGCACAGTGGCGCAGTGGCACAGTGGCAATTTTTTTTCTTGCTCTCGTTGTTAATGATGTGTAGGATGCTATTCATGAATTACCTCTCTTTCTCCGCTGCCGTTTTTCTCCCAGTAGCCATGATTTCCTGCTCTTCTGTGAGCGATGACTATGAGCCCGCTCAAAGCGCTCTTCTCCTGCTGGCTCAGGATAGTACTCTTGCTGCAATGCAAGATATGAAAGTAGGTAGTGATGATACGCAGGTTTCCTTGACGAAGAAGTACATTGTAAAGGGTATTTCCCGTGTCGAGCGTCTTGATCCCTCTGCCCATTGTCAGGACTTTTTGAAGGCTCTGACACAGCTTGATGATCATTCTGACGATGGAGGTCTGGCTTTTGAGGAGAAGTTCCCCATCTTGAATGCTATTACGATGATGGGTCTTCATCAGGCTGTAGCTGGTTTGCAGGCTATCCAAGGGAAGGCATCAAGCAAGGCGGCTATACAGCGCGCTAGAAGGGTTTTTGCTATTCAGGAGGCTTGGCTTCAGGATGCGCAGATGCAGGACTTTCTCCGTGCGATGGCGAAGGCGGATTTGAGGTATTCTCCCCTTGTCTGGAATATGACTTGGTTGAGTGATCCCCCACCTGCTAAGCTGCTAGAGGCGGAGCTGGCTAAGAAGGCGAGCGATAATGCCGCTTATTATGCAGATCTGCGTTCCGCTGCTTCTCGTCTGCCTGTCTCGATGCGCAGCCACGTGGACTTTGTGCTGCCGCTTTTGGAAAGTGCAAAGGGTATTTCCAGTTTTAAGCAGTTGAGCGATGAGCAGCTGGCTGCCTTTTTCTTCATTCAGACGACTCCGATGATTGCCCGCATTCCCGTGGTTTACGCGGAGGAGATGGATTAATAGGGTAGATTAACAAAAAGAGGCTAGCGTGTTGCTAGCCTCTTTTGTGTGATTTGTTTTTTAGGGTTTTCTTACTTGAGTGCATCAAATGCGCCCTTGAAGAAGTAGTATCCCCAGCCCCAGTCTGCGTCTCCGCTCCAGTCTGGGTCGTAGTGGTGCATGGGCTTCAAGAAGCGTTCTGGGTGCGGCATGAGTCCCATGGCGCGTCCTGTGGGGTCTTGGAGGGCTGCTATGCGCAGTTCTGATCCATTGTGGTTGTCAGCGTACTGTAGGGCGACACAACCATTTGCCATGTATTTTTCAGCGTCTCCTGCTTCGCAGACGAGGCGTCCTTCAGCGTGGGCTGAGGGGAGTTCAAATTGCTCTGGCAGGTACTGGGTGTAGGGGCTGTTAGGTGCGACTTTGACGAGCTTGTCCCACATGCATTCAAAGCGTTCGCTCTTGTTCCAGATGAGGGAGGCTTTGGGCAGGATACCTAGCTTGGTGAGTATCTGAATGCCGTTGCATATGCCAAAGAGGAAGCCGACTTTGTCAAAGTGCTTGACTAGAGCATCGCCAAGAAAGCGTTCTGTCTCCAGCTGCGCCAAGCGGCCGCTCATGACGTAGTCTCCGTAGGAGAATCCACCAGAGAAGACGACGATCTGCGCCTTGGCTACCTGTTCTGCTGTTGCGGTGGCGATGGGCTGTACCTGTGTGGAAAAGCCTGCTACCTGCAAGGAGCGTGCGGTTTCAACGTCGCAGTTGGTTCCTGGGTATTTTAATAATAGTGCGTGAGGCATGTTGTTGATTCTTTCGTTCTATCTGAAGGTGGGTTTAATAATAGGGGGTGAGGCCGTTTTTCCAGATGTTTTTCAGCTCTGTGAGGCTGGCTTCGAGGACGGTTTTCTCGCCGCTGGTGAGGCAGAGTTTATCACCTGCTACGACTTCTCCAACGCGTGCGCAGGGGTGTCCTGCCATGGCGGCTTCGAATTCATTGGCCATGCTTTCATCTACTTCGACGAGGATGCGTCCTGTGCTTTCGCAGAAGC
>CAZRZE010000187.1:0-2054 GCA_964604535.1 uncultured Akkermansia sp. | reverse complement strand
GGTTGAAGCAGACGTAGTAGCGATGGCGCACGCCTCGGCACACTGTGTATGTGCCATCATTTTCTTGCCATCAACTTTTACGATAGCCTCACCAATGAGCTCTACGCGACAGGGACTGACTTCACCCTAAATAGCGGTGTCTATACAAGCTCCGTTGAATACATCCCAGAACCCAGCACCGCCACGTTGAGCCTCCTTGCCCTCGCTGGTCTACTAGCCCGCAGAAGGCGCAAGACGGCCTGATAGAGTCTCTACACTTCTTTTTCTAGAGCCTAGCTTCCCTTCATGGAGGAGCTAGGCTCTTTGCTGCTTTTCGCATGTGAGGAGAGGAAAAGCGAAAGGATTTTCGTCAAATTTTGGGGCATTCGCGCCAGAGCATATTTTCACATATAATAAACTAAAATACAAAAAAAAATACTGTTAACCCTGCGCCCAGTGTATTCTTTGCTACGTCATACTAACAAGAAATCTTTTGTTATCATCATATTTAGCATTGCTTTTACAGACTAAATATGATAAAGACGTTTTGACGTATATAAACTTTTTATATCTTATGAAATTACATCTTCCTAATGGACTTCGTCGAGCAGTACTTTCTTGTTTTGCTCTTTTCACCCCTGTGGCTATTACCCTTGCAACGAGCGCTTTAAGCGTCGGTGCAGCATGTTACCTCATCGCGCAAAGTCAGGCTTTTGCTGAGGATGCGAGCCCAACAAACCTCTACTGGGTAGGAGAGGGGGCTGATAACATCTGGGATACTACAGAACGTTTTGACTGGCACAAGGATAGTGTCACGGGTGCTGATACAGTCTTTACCCAGGGTGCTAATGTCTTCTTTAACGATGCTTCTACAAAGAAAGACATTTATATCGACTCATTGATCACAGTTGCTGACATGACTATTGATGGCGCACGCTATACCTTTACCCCCGAAACACACATAAGCATCACCGTCATGGGGGATCTCTTCGTGACAGGCACAGGGGCTAGCCTCAGCTCTGATGTGCAGATGGATCTGAGCGCGAGTGATGTTACTATAGATAGCTCCAATGAACTAACACTGAAACATACAACTGACACCTCAATCAACTCACTCAACAACAATGGTACATTCACCGCGCAGAGTGATCTGACAATTAAGGCGGTGAGTAACGGGGGGATTCTCCGCAACACAGGAGATGTCGATTTGAGCGCAATTACTGATACGGTTACCTTCACTGAGTTGGATGCCGACACAGTCACTGTTAACAAATTATCCATAGGCAATGGTAGTCATATTGATAATCTCCATGGGACGTCTGAGCTCTCATCATCAGGCAATGTGCAGATCGATGGTATCCGAGACATTCTCGGCCGCTTATCCAATACAGGAACGCTATCTATAAACTCATATCTCACGGTGGGTAGTTTTCATAATGAGGGAAGCGTGACACTCATAGAGTCATCCAACCCACTATTTCCTCATAGCACGCTAAATATTTCAGAAAATGTCACCCAAGGTGGCACGGTCTCAGCGTATGACATGAAACTCAGGGGGAAAGATAATACCTTTGATAAAATCACGCTGACCTCTAGTATCGAAATAAGTGCGAAGGATGCGGCATTCTCGGTTGGCACTATTGCTGGCACGGCTAGCTCTATAAGTCACTTTGAAGGACATAATAACTTTTCTCTGAACCTTGTGGGCGCAGCATCTTCTCTTGAAGTCACCGGAACATTGGCAACCAGCTTTGCCCAGCTCTCTGGTGAAGGCAGCTTAAAGGTGGGAGGTGATCTCTCCCTCACGGGCACAGATGACCATGCTATAGGAGCTTTAGATGTCGCAGGATCCTTGACAACAGGCGCGCAACTCTCCGCCACGAGCCTCAAGGCCTCAAGTATCACATTGGGTGACGCTCTCACCGTAACAGGCAATATTGATGCAAGCAGCCTTACATCTATCACAATAGGCTACAATTTTGACACGCAGCCCGCTATCAAAGCAAAGCAGATAGACTTTGGTAGCTCGACTCATACCCTCTCATTTAACATTACTGATAATGACCTGCTAGCCG
>CAZRZE010000186.1:0-2079 GCA_964604535.1 uncultured Akkermansia sp. | reverse complement strand
GTCAAAGCAGCACTAGCAGCGGAGTCAAGCTTGGTGGGGATGAGTATTTTCATATATTATTTGTTTTTTGGGAGTTTGTTGAAAATTAGGATTCTATTTCATGGACAAAAAGGCCAGAGCGCAACTTGGGCTCAAACCAAGTGGACTTGGGCGGCATAATCTCGCCACTGTCCGCGACAAAAAAGAGATCCTCCATGCTCACGGGGTAGAGGGAGAAGGCCACGGCCATTTCACCACTATCAACGCGGGCTTGCAAAGCCTCCAAACCGCGAATACCGCCCACAAAATCAATGCGTGGGCTGGTGCGTGGATCATCTATACCCAGAATGGGGGCAAGCAGGTTCTCTTGCAAAATGGAGCAATCAAGACTCTCGATGGGGTGGGCGGCATCAAATGAGCCTTCCTTGGCACTGATAGCATACCAGCAGCCTGCGAGATACATGCCAAAGTGGTGCTTGCCCACGGGCGCGCCAGAGTTGGCGGGAGCAACGGAGAATTTTTCCTCCACTGCAGCAAGGAAGTCCTCCTCACTCTGTCCCTTGAGGTCACTCACCACGCGGTTGTAGTCCATAATAAAGAGGTCCTCATCGCAGAAGGAAACCGCCATGAGGTAGTTGAACTCCTCTTCCCCTGTGTAATCGGGGTGAGCTTCGCGACGCTTGGCAGACACAGCTGCGCTGGAGGCAGTGCGGTGGTGCCCATCGGCAATATAAAGAGCATCCGTCTCATCAAAACCGAGGCGGATTTGCTCAATAACCGCATCTTCATCTACAGGCCACAGGAGGTGAACAACACCGTCATCGGTGGTGAAATCGTACTCAGGCTTGTGGAACTTAATCCACTCTCTGATAGCGGTGGAGATGCGCTCATTCTTGCGGTAGGCAAGGAAAACAGGCTCTGTTTGGGCAGAACAGGTATCAAAGTGCATGATACGGTCTAGCTCCTTCTCCTTGCGGGTGAGCTCATGCTTTTTAATCGTACCGTTGAGGTACTCATCCACGCTGGCGCAGCCAACAATACCTGTTTGCACGCGCCCCCACATCATCTGACGATAGATATAGTAGCAGGGCTTGGCATCACGGAGGAGAAAGCCTTTTTGGAGAAAATCAGCAAGATTCTGTGCGCTCTTTTCGTAGCAGACATCATCATGTATATGCAATTCGCCAGTATCAATATCTGCACGGCAGATATGGAGGAAGGAAGAGGGATTTCCTGCTGCCATGGCGCAGGCCTCTTGGTGGTTCATAACATCATAGGGAAGACTCGACACCTGCTCAACGCAGGAAATCGGCGGACGTAGTGCGGCAAAGGGTCTAATAGTAGCCATGTGAACAATCTAATCTTGTCAATAGCATAGGGAGCACGGCGCGCCATGTCAAGCTATTTTGAACAAAGTTTTCTCAAATATAACATACTTTTCTAATACTTTACGCTTGCCAGATGAGATAAGTCTAGCTATTCTTACTGTCTGACCTGCCTGTCCACTTCTTAGAATATTCATCATGGCCGATTCCCCCCTTTCATCCCCACTTGCAGCCGAAGAGTTTGCGACCGTAGAATCCATCTTCGTCCGTCACCGCAATTGCTTGCTGCTGCGCGCTGATTTTTCACCACTCTTTGTAGATTACTATCTGCACCTGATGCAGCATGAGCAACGTCCAGAACCTACAGATGATAGCATGTTCAAGGACATTTTGGCCTACTTCACCCTGCACCTTGTCTCACGTCCTTGGGCAGAATACCATGCATGGACGCTCAACCTCTGCACACCCAAAGCCCTCAACCTCTTTGTTTCCGGCTCTTCTATGACAGAAGACGTCGTCGGACGTATTTTTGTAGATAACGTCAAGCAACCAGAGCAAAACACCCTTTACGCGCAGAACATACTGCGCTCCCGCGAGCCTCAGAACTCCATCATCCATGTACACAGTGACCAAGTCACCACATGGGTAGAAGACTACTACCGCCAAAGTGAACAGCGCCAAGCACGCGCCTGCTACCTAGGCGGTGATGAGTATGTCCTCGTCACAGCAGAACCTGGTGCAGACCATGACTGGCTGGACTCACTGGATGCAGACT
>CAZRZE010000185.1:0-2110 GCA_964604535.1 uncultured Akkermansia sp. | reverse complement strand
CCGCCCTCATTATTGCCTACAGCCACTGTATTGCCCACGGTATCAACATGGCCAACGGATTGGAACACCAAAAGAACGCCGTCAACTGCGGCCGCTGGATGCTCTACAACTTCAACCCAGATCGACTCAAGAAAGGTAAAAACCCCCTCACCATCAAGAGCAAGCCTGGTAAGATGGACTTGGAAGAAGCCCTCCTTTCCGAAAACCGCTTCCGCATGCTTGCCAAGTCAAAGCCTGCTGTCTTTGAAAAGCTCATGGAGCTCGAAAAGAAAGACATCAAGCACCGCTGGAAACTCTATCAAGCACTCGCCGATATTGACTACTCTGACGAAAAAGAGTAAACTGTCAGTACAGGTTAAAAACTAATCTCAGGAGGGGAGCGGAAAATCTGCTCCCCTCCTTTTAAACTTCTAACAACAAAAACCTCACTCATGAACATCGCCCCACACGCACAGACCGCGCTCAATATTCTTCAAACTGCTGGTTACGAAGCCTTCGTCGTCGGTGGCTGCGTCCGCGACAGCCTCATGGGAGGCACCCCCCTAGACTGGGACGTCTGCACCAACGCCACACCAGAGCAGACATTGGCCGCCTTTTCACGCTTTTTTTGCATCAAGACAGGACTACAGCATGGCACAGTCACCGTCATGATAGATAAAAAGCCCATTGAGGTGACCACCTACAGACTAGATGGCAACTACAGTGATGCGCGCCACCCCGATAGCGTCACCTTTGTCTCGGAATTACGAGAAGACCTCGCTAGACGCGACTTCACCATCAATGCCATGGCCTACAATGCGGAAGTAGGGCTCGTTGACTACTTTGGTGGGCAAGATGACCTTACCCACAAAACCATACGCTGCGTGGGAGAAGCCCAAGAACGCTTTGCAGAAGACGCCCTGCGCATCCTGCGCGCCCTGCGCTTTGCCTCACGCCTCGGCTTTGACATAGAATACCACACAGCCGAGGCCATGCGTGCCCTGCACCACCTTCTCGCCAATATCAGCGTGGAGCGCATCTACAAAGAACTCAAAGGCATACTTGTCGGGCAATGGGCAGGAAGCCTCCTCATCTGCTACCCAGAAATCTTTACTGGCTTCATGCCAGAGCTAGCCCCCATGGTAGGGCATGAACAGCATCACCCTGCGCACATCTACGACATATGGGAACACAGTGCGCATAGCGTGCAGGCAGCCCCTGCTACAGAGACACTGCGTCTCGCAGCCCTCCTGCATGACTGTGGAAAACCCTGCACCTACCAACTGGGAGAAGACGGACTGGGGCACTGCATAGGACATCCAGAGATAGGAGCAGAGATAGCAGTGGATCTACTTAAAAAGCTCAAAAGCGACACAGCCACCATCAAGGCCGTGGAGAAACTCGTCTTGCATCATGGGGACAGCTACCCCACGACACGTGCGGGCATGCGTCGCTGGATAGGCAAATGGGGGGAAGAAGGCTTGCAGCACCTGTTTCAATTGAAGAGAGCAGACATTCTAGCGCAATCATCGTTGAAGAGGGCAGAGAAACTTGCGGCACTAGCGGCGGCGAGAAACCTGCGAGATGAGGTACTGAGCCTAGAGCCTAGCTTCACCTTGAAGGATTTGAAGCTAGGGGGTGAAGACCTCATCGCCATGGGCGTGAAGCCTAGTCCGGAGATGAGGCAGATCTTGGAAAAACTCTTGCATGCTGTGCAGGAGGAGCAGCTGGATAATGAGCCAGAGGCATTGCGTGCCATGGCGATGAAGATGATAAATAGCTAGTACCATTAGCTTCATCCTGCGCGCTAGCGTAGAAGGGATTCCCAAGTCCGTCCTTGGACGGCCTGAGCGAAGCGAAGGTGATGAGGATAGTCCCAAGCCCCTGGCCAAAGAGCAGTGCTCCTTGGAATCTATTCCTGACTTCGTTACTTTCAGGTAGAGAAAGATAACTTGAGCTAATAATGAGAGTGTTATATATATTTGCGCTTTTAGGAGAAGTTCTCGCAATTCGTTTTCTGCTAAAGTGAGTGTTGAAAATGCTTAAACAAAGGATTTTGTGGGTTATTTTTGTATCTTTTGCACCTTCGCTTATTACATATGATAATATGCTCTTGCGCGAAGTCGCAAAA
>CAZRZE010000184.1:0-2122 GCA_964604535.1 uncultured Akkermansia sp. | reverse complement strand
CATGAACCCCTCCCATCGACTGAATCAAAACTATATTCCATGGGTGGCTATCGTACGCGCGGTGGCTATCTTTATGGTTCTCGCTGCACATATCTCTGATAATGTGAGCCCAGCGGAACGCAGCACAGAACTCTACAGATCTTGGGTACCCTATTATGGGTCTTTCCTGCGTCCCTGTGTTCCTTTCTTTGTGATGCTGACAGGCTTTTTGCTGCTGCCAGTGCGTGAAGAGATGGGAGGCTTCCTCAAAAAGCGACTGCCTCGCATCATCATCCCCTTTGTTGTCTGGGTCTTCATCTACAATGCCATGCCCTATGTGATTTCCACATTGATGGGACAGCCTGCTAGCTCTGTCCAGTATTTCTTCGCATGGTACAGCCCAGAGGCAATTTCTGCAACGAGCTTCTCCGATGTTCTTATCAATAGTGCCAAGTCACTTGTCTTCTTCAATGTCTTTACAACGCATCTCTGGTACATCTTCGTCATCCTAGGGCTCTACCTCTACCTGCCTATTTTCTCAGCATGGGTTGCTCAGGCCAGCCAAAAGACAAAGTGCTACTTCCTCGCTATATGGGGTGTTTCCCTCTTCCTTCCCTACCTGCGTGTGTACGCAGATCCACACACACTGGGTGCTTGCGGGTGGAATGAGTTTAACATGCTCTACTACTTCGCTGGCTTTAACGGTTACTTGCTCTTGGGGCATATGCTGGGTCAGGCAAAGGACAGAAGCATGTTAGCCACACTGGCTATGGCTCTGCCCATGATGGCTGTTGGCTACTTTGTGACCGTAAAGGGCTTTGGACACAGCTTGGAAATACCCAATGTGACAGAGGCGCAGGTGGAGCTCTTTTTCACCTACTGCTCACCCAATGTGGTCTTGCTCACAGTCGGTATGTTTATGCTGCTAAAGAGCATTGCTCCCTTCTTCAACAAGCCCTGCCTTGTTGCGCCTTTGCAGTCGCTGTCCCGTTGCAGTTTTGGTATCTACCTTTCGCACTATGTCCTTCTCGGACCTATTTACCACATGGCCTTCTCTTGGAACATGCCTAGCTACATCAAGATGACTATAGCATCAGTGATTGCACTGGCTCTCAATTGGTTGCTCGTCTGGGCGCTCAGCAAGTTGCCACGCAGCCGATATATTATTGGCTAAAAGCTTCTTAATCTTCCATTAAATCCAAGCGTCTTTGAGTGTACTCAAAGGCGCTTTTTAGTGCCTGCATAGGATGATCTTGGGTGGAGAGTTCCTTGCGCAGCTTATCTAGCTGCGCCATGGCAGCAGCCTTGTCTTCGGCTAGCTCTGCATTCTTCAAGGTGACAATGATGGCTAGAATCTCTAGACCAGCAGTGGCAGGTGTGTTGGAAAAGCTGCTATCTGATACGCTTTGCCCTGATGCCATGCCTTCCTCCAGTTGCAAGAAGAGCTGGCATAGAGGAGATTTTTCTAAAGGTACGTAAGCAGTGGAGCTACGTATTTCCTTCATTTGGGTGCAAAGCTTGTGCAAGGTAGGGCTATCACCTGATTCAAGGTAGTAGAGCGACCACTTAATCTGCAAGGTCCACATGCAAATCAATGGGTCTGGGCTACCAATGGAAAGAGATGAGCTAGCACTCAATACATCATCCAATGATTTACCTAAGAGAGCAAGCTGTAGTTGAAATATGTCTTGTTCAGATTCTTGCTGACTTTTCGTATTACTTTGCAAATAAATTTGGCTATCAATGGGTGCTAATTCCTCATCTGAATCACTATTAAATAAAGGCAGAATGAGAGCTGCGAGTATGCCGCAACTGGCCAAAACACCAGCGCTAATCACGTAAGAACGATAGCGTTGCCATGGATGTTGTCTCGCCAACTTTGCTTGAACAGTCTCCATGCTGTCTTCTAGCAGCTCTATAAGACTTTGGTAATTGGGTGGTCGTTTCTCTATGGAGTAGCTGGTCATCGTGTCTACGAGGTCGCATATCACGGAATCAAGCTGCGTGTCGAGTCGAGAGATAGAAGGAAGCTTTTGCTTGCAGGCAAGCCATTCTTCGGAATTTTGAGGGTTGGCCGCAAAGCTATCACGCGCTGTCAGGAGGCTGCGCAAAGTCATGCCCAGTGCGTAGATGTCGGATCGCT
>CAZRZE010000183.1:0-2145 GCA_964604535.1 uncultured Akkermansia sp. | reverse complement strand
ATGGGGTACATAGAAAAGCTGTACTGCGCAGCAATCAACTCTGCCCCAGGGCGTAAAAAGCTATGGCAAAGCAGCTCTATAATCTCGCTGCTGCCACTACCTACGGCTGTTTGCTCAAAGGCAACGCCAAATCTCTCTGCCAGCAGGCTACGCAGCTCATAGGATGCCCCATCGGGATAGATATGCACGCCCGAGGCCTGCTTCACCATAGCCTCAATGGCGTGTGGTGAGGGACCTAGAGCATTCTCATTGGATGCAAGCTTCACAATATCATCTGGATGCATCCCTATCTCCCTAGCGGTCTCCTCTATGGGTTTTCCGGGTTGGTAGGCTACGAGATCGAGTAGGTCTTGGTTAGCATAAGAGTGAATATCTATCATACGCGCGATATAATAGAGCAAATGCTCCTCAAAAACAAGTCTCAAATCTGGCATGCAATTTTATGCTTGTATTTTCAAAACAATCTGATACAGTCAGAGGACTAACGTTTTAGTATCATCATGTTCAAGCAACTCTTTTTATTATCAGCATTAACACCTTGCATCTTTGCAAAGGCCATAGAGCCCAGTAATATCATCCTCATCGAAGAAACGGACTCTCCCGAGACCATCATCGAAAAAGCCGCCAACGTTGTCCCCACAGCCAACCAGTGGCAGGCACTGAACAATGAGTTCATCGCCTTCGTGCACTTTGGCCCCAATACCTTCACGCGCAAGGAATGGGGTAATGGCTTCGAAGATCCTGCTGTCTTCGCCCTCAAAGACTTAGACACAGATCAATGGGTCAAGGCTATGAAGGATGCTGGTATGAAGAAGGTTGTCATCACCGTCAAGCACCATGATGGCTTCGTCATGTGGCAAAGCCGCTACACCAAGCATGGTATCATGTCCACAGGCTTCCGCAATGGCAAGGGCGACGTGCTGCGCGACCTCTCCGCCTCCTGCAAAAAGTACGGTCTCAAGCTGGGCGTCTACCTCTCCCCTGCTGACCTCTACCAAATCGAAAACGCCAAGGGTCTCTACGGCAATGGCAGCAAGACCACCCTGCGCACCATCCCCAGACCAGTAGAAGGTCGCCCCTTCAAAAACAAGAAAACCTTCCAGTTCCAAGCAGATGATTACAATGAGTACTTCCTCAACCAACTCTTTGAGCTGCTGACAGAATACGGTCCTATTCATGAAGTCTGGTTCGACGGCGCACATCCCAAGCGCAAGGGCAACCAGCAGTACAACTACCACGCATGGGAAGAGCTAATCCGCACCCTCGCGCCAGAGGCTGTCATCTTTGGTCGCAGCGACCTACGCTGGTGCGGCAATGAGGCAGGCCAAACACGCGCAGTAGAGCGCAATGTCATCCCCTACGGTCACGACACCAGAGAAAACCGCCCCTTCCCCGACAGAACAGACCAAAAACTTGGCGAAAGAGAACACCTCCTCAAGGGCAAAATTCTCATGTACCAACCAGCAGAAACCAATACCTCCATACGTGAGGGCTGGTTCTACCGTGATGATGAACACCAGAAAATCCGAAGCGTCGATGACGTGTTCGATATCTATGAGCGTTCCGTTGGTGGCAACTCCATCTTCTTGCTCAACGTCACCCCCAACAGAGAAGGACGTCTCTCCCCTGCAGAGGTGGAGGTGCTGGAAGAAACAGGCAAAATCATCAAACAAACCTATGGCACCAACCTATTACAGGGAGCTAAGGGCGAGAAGAAACTCCTCGACAAAGACCTCAAGAGCTACGTGGAGCTGGGCAAAGAGCCCCTAGTCATCAGCACAGCCAAGCCCATCACCTTCAACCGCATTGCCCTACAAGAAGCCATCCTCACACACAGTGAGCGCATCGAAGGCATAGCCGTTGATGCCATGATTGACGGTAACTGGAAGCAGATTAGCGAAAGCCCCAATGTAGGCTACAAGCGCATCCTGCGCTTCCCACAGGTCACCACGGACAAGATTCGCGTGCGCCTTCTTGCCTCCCGCGCAACCCCAGCCCTCACCAACATTTCGGCACACTTTTACCAGTCCCGCCCACCCCGCCTCAGCTTCCACTGCAACCAAGACGGCGTAGTGAGCATCTCGCCAGTCGTCAATCAGTTCAACTGGAAACCCCATGGTCAGAAGAGCATAGAAAACCTCAATG
>CAZRZE010000182.1:0-2191 GCA_964604535.1 uncultured Akkermansia sp. | reverse complement strand
GGACATCATGGTCCACGCCATCACCGATGGTCGCGACTGTGACCCGAAGAGTGGTTCTGGCTTCCTGCAGCAGCTTGATGAAGCATGCCAAGCAGAAGGCGCATGCATTGCCACCGTCATTGGACGTTTCTACGCCATGGACCGCGATCAACGTTGGGAGCGCGTCAAGACCGCTTGGGACGCTATTGTCCTTGGAAAGGGCGAGGCCTGCACAGGCACGCCAGCAGAATACGCTGCTGCTAGCTATGAAAATGGCAAAACGGATGAGTTCCTTGACCCTGCTGTGTTTGCAGCAGCTGATGAACAGCGCGTCCGCGATGGCGACGTGGTGTTCTTCTTCAACTTCCGTGCTGACCGCGCCAGAGAGCTTTCACGCCCTCTGATCTACCCTGACTTTGATAGCTTTGACCGTGTAGTCGCACCCAAGGTACACTTCATTACTATGTCAGAGTATGAGGCAGACTACCCATCACCCATCGTCTTTGAAGCAGAAAAGCTCGAAGACCTCTTTGGCAGCGTTGTCTCCGAGGCTGGCTTGAAGCAACTGCGCATAGCTGAGACAGAAAAGTATGCCCACGTTACCTTCTTCTTCAATGGTGGTATAGAAGCACAATTCCCTGGTGAAGACCGCATCCTAGTACCCTCCCCACGTGACGTAGCTACCTATGACGAAAAGCCACAGATGAGCGTTGGAGAAGTTGCTACAAAGTTTGTTGACGCTGTCGCTAACTATGATGTTGTCATCATGAACTTTGCTAACCCTGACATGGTGGGTCATACAGGCTTCTTGGAAGCAGGTATCGCTGCTTGTGAGGCAGTTGACAAGGCTTTGGAAGCCAGTGTTGAAAAGATTCTTGCACTGGGCGGCTGCTGCCTCATCTGCGCTGACCATGGCAACTGTGAAAACATGATGAATCCTGATGGATCTCCTAACACAGCTCACACTACCTATCCAGTGGACTTGCTCTACTGCGGTGCGGATCAGGATGAGGTGACGATGAAGAACGGCAAGCTTGCTGACATCGCGCCTACGCTTCTTGCGCTGCTTGGTATAGATCAGCCTGAGAGCATGACAGGTACTTCTTTGGTAGAGAAGAAGTAATTGCACAAAAACATTTAATCGTGGAGGCGGGGTTCTGGTTGAACCTCGCCTCAACTGTTTTCCTACGCGTAGCGAAGGTGATGAGGAATGTCCTGCACCTGCCAAAGAGCAGTGCTCTTTGGCATCTATTCAACGCTATCGCGCAGGTTCACGCTATATTATAGTGCTTTGAGCTCGTCGCGTATCTGTGCGGCAGTTTCAAAGTCCAATCGCGCTGCCGCCTGCTTCATCTCACGCTCCAGTCGCTTCTTCTTCGCCTCCAGCTGCTCGGTCTCTCCGCCCTCCGCTGCCTCCAGTACGCCGTACTCCTCGTCCTCGTCCTCTGGTGTGTAGAGTCGCAAGGTGCTCTGGTCAGCACGCTTCACAGAATGCGGTATGATGCCATGTTCCTCATTATACCTCTGCTGTATACCACGTCGTCTATCCGATTCCTCTATGAGGGCACGTATGGAGTCTGTCTTCACGTCACAGAAGAGTACACACTCCCCTTCCTCATGTCGCGCAGCTCTCCCCGCTGTCTGCACGAGGCTGGTTTCATTGCGCAAAAAGCCTTCTTTATCCGCGTCTAAGATGCAGACGAGCGAGACTTCTGGCAGGTCTAGCCCTTCTCTCAATAGATTGATGCCCACAAGGATGTCCACAACGCCAGATCGTAGTTTGCGCAGGATTTCCACGCGCTCTATGGCGTCAACGTCAGCATGGATGTATTCCACGCGCAGGTTGATTTTCTTGAGGTAGTCGGTGAGGTCTTCTGCTGTGCGCTTGGTGAGGGTGGTGACGAGGACGCGTTGTTTTTTGGCGACGCGTTGGTGGCATAGCTCTATGGTGCGGTCTATCTGTCCTGCCAGTGGGTAGAGGGTGATGGTGGGTTCCAAGAGTCCGGTGGGGCGTATGATTTGCTCTACAAGGAGGGGCTGCCCTATGCGTTCTGGGTGGAAGTCTTCTGTGGATTTGGTAGAGGGGTGGGGTGGGACGCGTAGTTCATTGATTTTATGAAAAAACACGCCTTTGAAGCCTTCGGGGGCTTCGCGCACGGCTTGGCTGGCTTTGCTGTGGCGGGAGTGGGTGTTGCCTCGCTTTGATTTGAGT
>CAZRZE010000181.1:0-2230 GCA_964604535.1 uncultured Akkermansia sp. | reverse complement strand
TGATTATGACCTCCGCAGGACAATCTGTCCGACTGAAAGTGAATAGTATACGTGAAACAGGGCGTAACGCACAGGGTGTGAAGCTCATCACCCTTGGTAACAAGGAAAACATCCAAGACATCTCCCTGGTCATCGCAGAAGACGAGGATGATGAAGGAGACGAGGGTGCAGACACAGAGGATACAGACGAAACAGTCGTAGACGAAGTGACAGAGTAAGAACGCATTCAACCTCAATCAACCGAAGCCCGTAAGCTCCTCAACAGCTTGCGGGCTTTCGCGTTAAAAGTAAAATTACTTGACATATAGTAATGAAGTGATAGATTATATCTTGCTATGAATATTTTTATTAATAAAGCTCTTCTCAGCGCAACTGTTCTTTGCTCCGCTGCATCACTTGCGGCAGAGCAAGCACCCATCATCCCATTTAGCGAGCGAATAAAATTGCTGCCAGACAGCGCGGCTGAGGCCTTGCAAGATCGCTATTCAGACTATACAAAAGGGACGCTGACCCTCATTGAACTTCTGCAAGCTGAGCACATTTTTCTGCAAGGCTTGTTCCAGAGCAAACGAAGTAAAGATATAGCCGCAGCTCTCGATTCAAATTACAGAGAGCAAATTGCACTTTACGAAGGTATGCTTGCTGCTGATTCAAAAATTGAGCCGCTATTGCAACAGCTCAAGGCCGAGCACCTCGCCTTTCAAGCAAAGATGCTTTCGAGCTAAGTTTTTTCCCCTATTCCTACCAGTGCTCATACCCCATCGCTTATTTTTTTAGATGAGCTAGGGTAGCGCTGATGCCATCACGCATCAAATAAAATTAACATAGGGTATATTCCCACACCTTGGCGATATTTCTTGTTGAGATTGCGTTCGAAATAATGTATTTCCTTATTCCGACCCCATGTATCAACTGCTTCTCGTTATCCTCTATCTGGCTTTTTTGAGCACAGGATTGCCCGATGCCCTATTAGGAGCAGCCTGGCCCTCGATGAGATCAGAGTTTAATGTATCTCTATCCTATGCTGGACTCATCTCCGCGATTGTCACGATTTGTATCGTTCTATCAAGTCTATCAGTGCAGCGTGTTGTTCGTTGGCTGGGTTCTGCTCGTCTGGTTGTGCTCAGCGCTTTTTTGAGCGCAATCTCTATGCTGGGTTATGCTTATGCTGATAGCCTCGCGTGGCTTTGCTTGTTAGCTATACCCTACGGATTATCTGCTGGTGCGATTGATGCGGTGCTCAACAACTACGTCGCCTTACACTATTCCGCCCGACACATGAGCTGGCTGCATGGCGTCTGGGGGCTAGGGGCTGCGGCTAGCCCTATCATCATGGGTTATGGGTTGAGTTACTCTGGGCAGTGGCAGGTAGCTTACCTTCTCGTTGGTGGCTTGCAAGTCCTCGTTGCTACAGCGCTTTGTCTCAGTATCCCCTTTTGGAAGAACGCGCGGTCAAGCGATGCTCCTACCCCATCCGCTGATCTTGTGAGCAATGGAGCAGTGTTGCGTACACCTGGGGTGATTTTTGTCCTGATGAGCTTCTTTGCCTACGGCGCTATAGAGGTGGCCGCCAGCTTGTGGGCCGCATCCTACCTTGTGGAGGTAAAGCAATTAAGCTACGCCAAAGCCTCCTCCTACGCTAGCTTGTATTTTGTGGGCATACTCCTAGGTCGTTTTCTTAACGGGTTGGTTGCTCCCTATTGCTCTACCAAAAACCAGATAGTAGTCGGAGCCTTGCTGATAATTCTAGGTGCAGTTTTCCTCTATATGCCAGTGGATCGTGACTATGTGTCGCTGATTGGTTTGCTACTGATTGGTCTAGGGGGTGCGCCCATCTGTCCCGCGCTTTTTCATGTTATACCGCGTTACTTTGGCAAGGCAAAATCCATGGCAATAGCTGGTCTGCAACTTGCTTTTTCCTATATTGGCGCATCGCTCATGCCACCTGTGCTGGGGTTACTAGCAGAGTATGTGGGGCTCATCGCCTACCCTGCCTATCTTGGCTTTTGGGCAGTATTTGTGATCATGATGCAGTGGCGCATTAGTAAAGTAGTTTCATAGGGCATATCGCGATAATCTAGCGCATAAAAAAGAAGCGGCCTCGTATCAATGTACGAGGCCGCTTGTGTGATACTTAGCTAAGCTGTGTCTTAGTTCTCTTCGGAAGGACTCCATTCCTCTGTCTGCAGAGCAGCGAGGTTGAAGGCTTCTTCCAGACCGACCATATCGC
>CAZRZE010000180.1:0-2307 GCA_964604535.1 uncultured Akkermansia sp. | reverse complement strand
CATAGAAGATGAAGGCCCCGAGATTGTCGAGCATGATGAGGATGTCGAAGAAGAACTCCCCACCGAGTTGATCAGCGAGGAATTCAGCGATAAGATACTAGAGCAATCCCCCACCCTTGACCTTGCGCAGCTCACCCCGCCCCCCTTTGAAAGCATTGTAGAGCTTGACCCCATCCCCGCTCCTCCTATCCCACCAGCGCCTACTCCCAGCGAGCCTATTAGTGCCCCCAGTCCCAACCAAACAGGAGAGAATGAAGATACCGTCGTCTATGACCCAGCCTTTGCACCCAGCGCTCAACCGGGGCTGCGCCCATTAGAGAGAAAAAGCCGCAGAATGGGGCGCTTTGTCTTCGGTTCCAATGCTAGCCTCAATACCGCCTCAACACCATTGGGCAGGTACCAAGAAATGCTCTACCGCCGCATAGCCTACCACTGGCATGCCGCCTGTGCTGAAAATCGTGGTGATATCATACCAGGTACTATCATCATCCGCATTCTCATCAACTCCAAAGGACAAATTGAGAATCTAGAGCTCATGAGCAGACGCCACGCCAGTGTCTCGCAACAGTCTTTTACCCTTACCGCCATCCGTCTAGCAAACCCACCACCCATCCCACCTGCCGCTTTAAAGGAGCTCATAGGCGACAAGTTGGATATGGTATTTGAGTTTAACTTTAACTAATCCCCCATTCAAAAAAAACAACAAGATATTATGAACTTCTTTGATCAACTTATCAACTTCTTCGATGCCTGTTACCCCTTTGGTTACCCGCTACTCATTTGCTCTGTCGTGTTGGTGACAGCTATTTTTTATCATTACCTCATACAGCGCAGCGGCCGTGATTTGCTGAAGCTAGAGCCCCTATGGCAAGATACAAGACGCGGACGCGAGGGATCTAGCGATGCTCTTTCTCGTCAATGCCACCTCATGCAAAGCCCCCTTGCAGAAGAAGTTCTTTTCATTGCGGAGCATAAGGATGAGCCAACAGAGGAACTCAGTGAGCAGCTGCAATCCCACCTCAGCCTCCATCTGGACGCAGAACGCGCAGGCATGGCCACCATCAACGTCATCACCAATATTGCACCTATGCTAGGCATACTAGGGACAGCTTGGGGTCTGGTGGATATCTTCGGTGTCTTTGGCTCTGCAGAGGCTCAGGAGGGCATCACCATGGGCATATCCAAGGCTCTCTACACCACCATTTTTGGTCTTGCTATCTCCGTACCCGGTACGGTGGCTCTCACTATTTTTGAACGATCCATAGAAAGACGCGCCGCCCGCATCACAGCCTTTTACGCTGACATACTCGCTAACCGCCAAAAGCTATGATTATTTATCAACGCAAATACGGGCAACAGGGTATTCCCCTAGTCCCCATGCTGGATATTCTCACCATCCTGCTGATTTTCTTCATTGTTCATACAGAGTTTAAGAAGCAGGTCAGTGTGCTGCGCGTCAATGTGCCCAAGACAAGCAACCTAGCAGGTGAAACCATCTCCCGCGATGGTAATCTGCTAGAGATAGCTCCCGATGGCAACATTGCCCTCAATGGACAGGTGCTCACCATAGAAGAACTCAGCGTAGAGCTGCGTCGCCTCACCCTCATAGATCCCAACGCACGCCTCCTCGTATCAGCGGCGGATGCCGCCTCCCTAGGACGCATCGTAAGCGTCATGGATGAGCTGAGTAAAGCTGGTGTGCAGGTAGAGCAAATCCCCCTACGTATTGACTACAAATCAGGGCAATGATAAGAAATCTAAAAGAAAGCGATTAAATCATCAGCTCTCATTAGGTGGTAGGACAAAGGCAAGCCTGCTGATGCCGTGGCGTGCCATTTCCTGCCAAAGAGCCTCACGTAGGGAGGCAGTGCGCGCATCGCGTTCTTCATCAGAAAGGCGTTCTGCTCGCTTTATCCCTATGCTTTCATTAAGGGCTTGTTCGCTGAGGCGGCTTACTAGCTCATCCCAAAAGACACTGTCCCTGTATTCATCAATCACATCGGCATAAAATGCCTGATTGATGTACTCTTCTTTGAACAACCAATAACCGCTTTCCTGATGCAGCTGCATGTCACGGCCAATGCTGGGGATTTCTCGAGCAGCCTGCAAAATGCCAGAGCATAGGGACTGCCAAGCCAGCTGTGTCTTATCTTTCCCATCGGGCATCGCGCTAGATAGGATGAGCAGCATGCTCGCGCTCATCTCCGCAAGATGGCGCATCTCCTCCTCGTTGAGTTCTAAGTTGATCATGCTAGTCCTAAGGTCATGCGGGCTTCTTCTGTCATCATGCCATCGTTCCAAGGGGGA
>CAZRZE010000179.1:0-2309 GCA_964604535.1 uncultured Akkermansia sp. | reverse complement strand
GCTAAAGTGAGCGTGGAAAATGCTTAACAAAGGATTTCGTGGGTTATTTTCGTATATTTTTGCACCTTCGCTTATTACATATGATAATATGCTCTTGCACGAAGTCGCAAAAATCTTACGAAAATCCCTCCACGACCTCTCTTTGCGAATTACGAGAACATCCCTATTGATGGTAATCACGTTTTTATTGAAGTAAATCGCTAACAATTATTCAACTAACTTTGTTTTGTTTGACTCTCACTTCTTAGCATGAAAACACCCGATACCCTTTATAATAGAGACAGTAGTATTTTTGGCAATGATGACACACGTTGCGCCTTGCCAAAACGCAGATTACCAGAGCATTCTATGAGACCCGATGATGCCTGTGCGCTGATTAAAGAAGAGCTGCTGCTCGATGGTAATGCGCGGCAGAATCTCGCCACCTTTTGCCAGACATGGGATGAGGCGCAGGTGCGCCAGCTCATGGATATTTGCATAGACAAGAATCTCATTGACAAGGATGAATACCCGCAAACAGCTGCTATTGAACAACGCTGCGTGCGCATGATTTCCTCCTTGTGGAATGCACCAGATGCAGACAATACCATAGGTTGCGCCACAGTGGGCTCTAGTGAGGCCTGTATGCTAGCTGGCATGGCGGCACTACACCGCTGGCGCGCCAAGAGAAAGAGCGAAGGCAAAGCCTACGACAAGCCTAACCTCGTCTGCGGTCCCGTGCAGATCTGCTGGCACAAGTTTTGCCGCTACTGGGATGTGGAGATACGAGAAATGCCCATGGAGGATGGACGCTACGGACTCTGCCCCGAGGTATTAGCCGACATGGTGGATGAGAATACCATCATTGTCATGAGCACCTTTGGCGTGACCCATACGGGACTTTATGAGAATGTAGCTGCCATCGCTGCCTATCTCGATGAGATGGCTGCTTCGGGTGGTGCTGATGTGGATATGCACGTGGATGCTGCTAGCGGAGGTTTTCTTGCGCCATTCCTTGCAACAGAATTGTATTTTGACTTCCGCTTATCGAGGGTAAAATCCATCAGTGCCAGTGGGCACAAGTACGGTCTAGCCCCCCTAGGTTGTGGCTGGGTGATATGGCGCGAGAAGGGCGATTTGCCCAAGGAGCTCGTCTTTGATGTCAACTACTTGGGAGGCAGCGTGCCTACTATCGCTCTCAACTTCTCACGCCCAGCGGGACAGGTGGTCGCCCAGTATTATGACTTTGTCCGTCTCGGTATGGAGGGTTACAAGCGCGTGCATCAGGCCTCCTATGAGGTGGCATCATGGCTGGCTGTGGAGTTATCGCATCTAGGGGATTTCGAGTTCATCAGCGTTGGGGATAGCTACAAAGGTCTACCCACAGTCTGCTTCTATCTAAAAGAAGGAGCAGATCAAAAGTACTCACTCTACGAGCTTTCAGAGCGACTGCGTCTGCGCGGATGGCAGGTGCCAGCCTACACTCTACCTGCACATATGACACAATGTGTCGTGATGCGCATCATGGTACGTCAGGGCTTCTCGCGTGATATGGCAGAGTTGTTCCTAGCTGACATAGAACGTGCAATTGATTTCCTGCAATCTCGCAATGTGATACCACCACAGTCAGAGGGCGGGGGGAATCTCTTTCATCATGCCTGATGACACTTGAACAATATAGGATTTTTGTTATAATAGGCGCATCACTATGCCCTATTATGACATCATCCTACTAGCTCTAGCTCTTGCTGCTGATGCCTGTGTGTATGGTTTTTCATATGGATTGCTTTTGAAAAACCAGCGCAGGCGTGCCCTGCTGGAATTGGCTATTGTTGTGCTGATTTTCCATATGGGTATGATGCTCTTAGGCTATTGGAGTGGCTCCATACTCAGCGAGCAGGTGGAAAAGTGGGATCACTGGGTGGTACTCACTGTTTTTTGTTTTTTAGGAGGGCAGGTTATCTATAGTGCCTTAAAATGTGAAGATGACCCATCAAAGGGTGACAAGAGGAAGGAAAAGCTGGATTTGCGCCTCCTCCTTCTTATCGGTTTGGTGACCAGCATAGATGTGCTGGCAGTGGGTGCTTGTTCTGCCATTGATGCGACAAGGGATTACAGCCTGACAAGCATTTATATCATCGCCTCGGTGATAGGATTGGTCGCTGGCGTGACCGTGACTATGAGCTTTGCTGGCTCTCGCTTACTGCGCAGCATACCCACACGCTACTTAGAATTACTGGCTGGTGCATTGTTGCTTTACCTCGGCATACATTACTTCTCCCAGCATTGGGATCATGTTTGGACATCTTTGTAAGTCAGTATGCTTGCCA
>CAZRZE010000178.1:0-2310 GCA_964604535.1 uncultured Akkermansia sp. | reverse complement strand
CGACGGCGACGCTTTGTTTCCTTGCGGTGTTGTTGACCCATTGTTCTATTATTTTATATTTGTAGATAAAGTGCAGAGACTTTATCGAGGTTGTGTTGAGATGAGTATTTAAATACATGAAGCCAGCCACGAAATCAAGAACAAAGTTCAAAACAGTCTCATTATTACAAAAAAAGTGCAGAAAAAGCCCTCTGCTGTTTCCTTGAAAGAAGGGATTCATGACATGCACCAATTCTGGCTTGCGATGGGGGAGGGCTTGTGTTAGTATGTATTTTAGAGATGTTTAACCCATATTCTATTTATCCTACATGTGCCCTAGTTCTTCTGCTTGTATCATGCACGCAGACACCCCCTATGCGTATTCAACATCAAATGGCTACGCCGGGTCAGCACTATGTCACGCTGCCTGGTCAGTCCCCAGTATACGTCGGTGACTCTACCACCAATCGAGCCTTTGATCAGTATGCGCAGAAGTATAACAATCAACATCAGTATGGAAGTCAGCCGCAGTATACTAACCAGCCTCAGCATAGCAATCAGCAAGCGGTAGCTCCTACGCAATACAACACACAGCCAATGCCACAGGAGCAAACATCAGTCTCTAGTAGCAGTACTCAATCCAGTAATGCTGGCTGGTTGCATCAGCCATCTGTTGATGAGAATCAGGGAGCTATGGACTATACTGTCGAGATTGTGAATACGACACGCTCACGCCTTTTCATAGAGGCGACAGATGCAGCGGGCAATATCATACCCTGTGGTTTTGCCCCACCTAAAAAGCGTTTTTCTATCAACTTCAAGGATGCCATGCCTATGCAGTCACCCATCCTCGTTGTCCTACGGGACCCTGACCAAGATGACGCACCAGAGCTGCGCCGCTATCGCATCGCAACCCCTACAAGCTCCTACAACGGGAAAACTCTCAAGATTAATGTCATCTCTGGCGGTCGCTATCAAGCCCTCGTTGACGATGAGGTTTATTATGAGAATAATCCCAATGATTAAGCAACTGCGCCTAGGGGATATAGCTTTGCTTTTCTGAGTCCAGATTACAGACTGGTACTCTATGAATGATAGCACCCACCCCGCAGTAGTAGAAGCAAGCAATTATCCCGTCACCTTACGCGCCATCCAAAAGAAGCTAGGGCTGGAGCCCCCCTATGGTCGCCTTGATGAGGCGACCCGCACGGCCCTGTGTGAGCAGCTGCATATAGAGAAAGCCCCGCATTGGCCGACCCAGTCGCAGCTACGCAGTGGTCGCAGTGTCTTTGGGCGTGCAGGGGAGGGGGGGCACATTGTTTCTTTGAGCACGGCCTATCCGCTATACCGATTGGGAAAGAGGCTGCCTTGCTTGCAGTTGCATCACCGCGTAGCGCGGCATGTGCAGCAGGTCTTGCGTGAGGCTTTGAGGCATTATGGGATGGAGCGCATAGAGGCCATGGGTCTCAATGAGCTTTCCTGCGGCTATGAAAGAAGGCTGAGCCGCGGCAGTGAATCCCTTAGCCTGCATGCATGGGGTATTGCCTTTGATTGGTACGCGGAGGGCAATAAGGCTGGCTGGGGTGCGCCCAGAGCGGCATTTTCACATAAAGAGTATGATGCTTGGTGGGAGATGTGGGAAGCACAGGGTGCGGTGGTGATGGGACGCGCGAAGGATAGAGAGTGGGGGCACGTGCAGTTTGCGCGACTGTAGGGTGGGCTTTGTCGACTTAGTCGCTCTGCGATTTCTTTTTTCGCAGTCGCAGCTGTCCACAGGCGGCATCAATATCATGCCCTTTTTCGTACCTCATGGTGACGGGTATTCTGGCGTTGAGTAATTCTTGGCAAAAGGCGCGGCACTGCGCTTCGCTAGGGCGTTTCCAGTTCAATCCCTCGACGATGTTGTAGGGGATGAGGTTGACTTTTGCTTTGAGTTGCTTTGCTAGTTGTGCCAGTTTTCTGGCTTCTTCTATGCTGGCGTTGACCTCCTCTATGAGGATGTACTCCAAGGTAATCATGTGCTTCTGCTCCTCAACCCAGCGCTGTAGGGTGGGTAGTAGCTGTGAGAGTGGCCATTTTCTGTTGACGGGCATGACGCGGTTGCGTACTTCGTCACTGGCACCATGCAGGGAGATGGCGAGGCGTATGGGTTTTTGTAGCTGGGCTAGGCGTGCTAGTCCCTCTACGTGACCGGAGGTGGAGATGGTGATATGGCGTGCGCCTATATAGAGTCCTCGGCTGTCCATGATGAGGCGCAGGGCGGGCTCTAGGTTGTTCATGTTGGCTAGGGGTTCTCCCATGCCCATGAAGACGAGGTTGTCTACGCGCTGT
>CAZRZE010000177.1:0-2339 GCA_964604535.1 uncultured Akkermansia sp. | reverse complement strand
TTTTTTGTGTGTGCTCGTCGATAAAAGGAAAACAATATGCACTCAGTCTTTTATAGCCTACATCTTTTAATTTTTGCTTTATAGATTGAGGTGAACCAGTAAGTCCCTTTTTTTGTAGCAGTGCAGTTAAATTATCGTAACTTAAAAAAGATTCTGCGTAATCTGGCTTAATTCGATTCATAAACATGCGTTATCCGTACCCCGTTAAGAATATCTCAAAGTACAGGTTAGGTCAAGATTACTGCGATCAGCATCTCAAAATCATCTATTAGCGCAATTTGCAAAGAGAGGGATTAGTCGCGCTGGGCGACTGCTCTATCCCTGCTGCTCTTGGAGCTTCACTAGCAGCTCTGTAAGGCTATTAAACTGCCATTCTGCTCGCGACAAATCCGTGTGGCAGGTCATGCGATTAGCTATTGCTGCACAGGCTATGCCTGCACGCCTTGCTGCACGTGTGCCATTCTCCGAGTCCTCAATGATTAAGCACTGCTCTGCCGCCAAGTCCATGCTCTGTTGAGCAGCCAAAAAAAGCGCAGGGTCAGGTTTGACTGGATAGCCATCAGTACGTGTAAAAATATCTGCAAAGTAACTTGTAATACCCAGCTTTTCTAACCAACCTGCTACCCATCTTCTAGAAGATGAAGAGGCAACGGTAAGGATTATGCCTTTCTCTGCGCAGTAGTTGAATAGCTCAGCCGCCCCCTGCATGAGACCGCTTTGCTCCAACTCTGCCTCAAGTTCTGCCTGCCTCTTGGCGGTTTCCTTGTCCCAGTCATAGCTTTTTCCCGTGAGGGTTTCTAGGTGCTTTGCGGGATCCCAATGGGTGTAACCTGCACCCAAGCAAGGGGCGTAAGTGGGGATAGGGATGCTTTGTCCTTCTCTTTCGTAGAGCCTAACCCATGATTGGTAAATGGCCCACTCTGTGTCGACGAGGACGCCGTCAAAGTCAAAGATAATGCCGCGGATTTGTGATAGGCTGGGGGTGCTCATAATGTTTTTTTAAGGCGAAAGATTTTGCGTATTTTGTCGCGGAAGCTACCGTGACTGAGGTTTTTATGGTACAACCAGATGCAGATGCAGATGTAGAAGAAGTTGGGTATCCATGCGCTAATCCATGCTTGGATGATCCCTGCCTCTCCCAGTGAGGGAAAGACGCGATAAAGAAAGAGCATGAGGGCTGCAAGTAGTATGGCGAAGGCTATGCCCTTCATCGTGCCGCGCCTCTGGAAGGTGACGGCACTGGGTACGGCCAAGAAGAGTAGGATGATGCAGGTGAAAATACGCGCGATGCGTACATGCCACTCTGTGCGCTTTTTCGCTCTGTCTTCGCGAGAGCCCGCTCCAGAGTTGATGATGTCGTAGAGCGCAGATGTGCTCATGGACTCATTGCCTCGGCGTTGGCTGGGGCTGATAATCTGGTAGGGTTTTTCCTCAAAGGGCTGAGTGTAGCTTGGGTAAAAGGTATCGTCCTGTGGGCGTGCGTCTCCTATGTCGTGGTTGCGTAGGTAGGCATTGGTGAATGTCCACTGTGCACTTGCCTTGTCCCACACGGCGGAGTCAGCACGAAGTTGGTAGAGCAGCTTGCCTGCCTTTGTGGGGGAGAATTGCTTGATTTCTACCTGCTTCATGGGCTCACCAGGGTTTTGCATGGTGGCAGCCTCTTTGATGTACCAGATGCGCGAGCTGCGCTCATGTCTGAACACGACAGGTTGCGCTGCACTGCCTTTTTGTTGCTTGAGAATGAGCTCTCGATAAAGTGCGCCATTGGGTGCCCAGTGGAAGCCACAGATGCCATACACCAGCGCGATGAGCGAGCCATAAACAAAAATGGGAGCGCAAACCCTCATGAGGGAGCGTCCCGATTGCAGCATGCCAGTGATTTCACAGGTGCTTGACCATCTACTCAGACTCCACAGTGCCCCCATGAGCAATGTGTAGGGCAGTATTTGGTAGAGGAACATGGGCAGCTGCGTGGAATAAAAAACGACACATTGCAGCAGAGGATTATCAAAGCGCTCTCGAAACCTCTCCATGTTATCCGTAAAGTCCGCCAGCAGGTAGATGGAAAGCAGGATGCCCGTGCAGAGCAAAAAGTGCATCACAAAGTGCCGCGTCATGTAGCGGTCCATGGTACCCAAAAAGGCGTAGAGCACAGCTCCTAAAAAGGGTATGTAGCAAAGCAGCGTGAGCAGTATGGGGCGCATTAGCTGCTCTATGGGGTAGCTCTCTGGCATGCCTGGGATTTCCCAGCGCATCTGCTCCAACTCATAGGGAACAGTGAAGAAGGCTACTACCGTGCCCAGCAAGAGCACAATGAATGCTGGCAAAGTGCGCGATAA
>CAZRZE010000176.1:0-2475 GCA_964604535.1 uncultured Akkermansia sp. | reverse complement strand
CCAAGGATGCGCTCTACCTCTGAGCTACAGAAGCGCGACTCGCTTGCGTCTCACGTGGAGACATAGAAGCAGAGCAATATTAGCGTCTCGCCATTCTCATGTCAACAACAAATTCTAATTTTTCACAATTTTCTCTCTTTTTTCAGCCATACAGACTCCTTTTAGCTTGATTTAGCCTCTTTTTTTGTTATCTTAATCCTATGAAGTTTTACCAACTACTCGCAGGATTATGCCTCACAAGCACACTTATCTCTGCGCAACAGATTAGCCAAGAAGCACGAACAGCTGTTGCGTCTGCAAGAGAACTCTCCGGCGCCGTCAAAAATTGCGACATGAGCTGGGTAGTTGATCGTATGTACCCACCTATCAAGCAACACTATGCAAATAAACTCGCCCTACGCACAGAAGAAGGCAAGCGCATCAACAACCAACGCATGCTGGGGCAAATCTCTGAAACAGCCAAGGAAAAGCAGGCACGCGAAGCCGCCAACGTACGCGCCCTACGCGACATTTATATCAAACAGGGTAATGAGCTCAAAAAACACGGCGTCGTAATAGAGCGATTCAACGTCGCAGAACCCTTTGCAGAATACATCGTCTCCCCACCCAGCAACATCATCCAAGGCGTACTCACTGACACCAACGCCTCTCGTGCAGCTGACAAGCTACAAGAGGGCAAGGACAAGTGCCGCCTCGTCATCCTGCCCACCCTCCTCATCCTGCGCATCCCCTCCCCCGATGGAACAATGATCAGGATGGAGCAGCGCAGCTTCATCTATGCCGTGCGAGACGAAAGCAACTCCGCAAAACGCCAAGAAATGGGCATAGAGGCCAACACATGGTACTTCATCGATGCCAAGACAGGCGTTAAAACACTGCGCGAATGCTTCACTGATCTACCAGCGCGCATCCCCCTGCCCCAGACAACCGAACGCCGCCTACCATAATGGGTGGAACTGACGGCGACCTCTCCCTGCAAATCCATCACGACTTCTCCGAGGACGGCGTCCTCTCCAAAGCCAGCGGATTTGAATACCGAGCAGAGCAACAGCAAATGGCTGTTGCTGTCGCCGAGAGCCTATTAGAAGAAAGCCCCCTCCTTGTCGAGGCAGGCACAGGCGTCGGAAAATCCCTCGCCTACCTCCTGCCCTCCTTGCGCTTCATTCAGGAGCATCAGAGAAAAGCCATCATCTCGACCCACACCATCAACCTGCAGGAGCAACTCTTTCACAAAGATATCCCCACAGCCTCACAGGCACTCGATATCGAACTAAAAACCGCTCTCCTCAAAGGCCGCGGCAACTACATCTGCTTTACCAGACTCAAAAGAGCTATGGAACAGGCGCGCGACCTCTTCAACCAAGACGAGACCCGCCAACTGCATGACCTCTGGGCGTGGTCGCGCGATTGCGGAGAAGGCTCACTGAGTGAACTCCCCAGCGAACTCAACATTAGCTACAAAGTCTGGGCACAAGTCTGTAGCGAAAACCACATCTGCACCCCGCGCCTCTGTGGCCCCCAATGCCCCTACCAAGCCGCAAAAATACGCGTACAAGAAGCACAACTCGTCGTCCTCAACCACACGCTCCTCTTCGGACTACTTGCCCTCAACGACGAAATAGCCGTCGAAAGCGATGAGGGAATAGACACTGGCTTTCTATACCCGCGTGACTTTCTCATCCTAGATGAGGCCCACACCATAGAATCCGTCGCCGCCAACCAGCTCGGCATATCACTATCCGAAAGAGAACTGCGCTACGACCTCATACGCTTTTACAACCCGCGCAGCAAAAAAGGAACCCTTCGCCACCACGTCACCAACATCATGCTTCAACTCATCGAAGAAGCACAAGACGCCTGCGAACAATTTTTTGCCAACGCGAGACTTGACTGCCAGCTAGAACAACACCATGGCACCGTACGCCTGCGCCGACCCAACTGGACAGAAGACATCCTCAGCCCCTGCCTGCACAACCTAGAACAGGAAATCAACACCTGCGCAGAAGTCCAAGAAAACGACATCTCACGCGCAGAACTTCTCGACATCGCAGGACGCCTCGCGGCCTATAGAGAGGCCGTCAGCGCCATGGTAAAACTACCCACCGCAGACTACGTCTACTGGGCAGAAAGCAGCGGCGAAGAAGGCAAAAATACCCACCTACGCGCTGCTCTCATCGACGTAGCAGACGTCCTGAGAGAAAAATTCTTTGAAGCCGACCGTGCCATCATTCTCACCAGTGCCACACTTAGCGCAGGGCAACAACGCATGGACTACTACCTGGGTCGCATAGGCGCAGAAAACGCCCGATGCCTCCAGATAGGCAGCCCCTTTGACTTTGACAAACAGATGCGCATCATCGTCTCCCGATGCATGCCCCCACCCCCACCCTACTCCGAAGAAGCCGACTACCACCAAGCCCTCAGTGCGTGGATATACCGCTACCTTTGCGAAAGCGATGGACGCGCCTTCGTCCT
>CAZRZE010000175.1:0-2510 GCA_964604535.1 uncultured Akkermansia sp. | reverse complement strand
AAATCGTGCGCTACATAGGAGAACTGCCTACACAGCGTCAGTGCCTCGTTTATGAGGCCCTTCCCGCTGCACTTGGTGAAGGCTGGATGGCCTACGCAACAAACATCTTCCTCTTTGGTGGTGCAAAAACCATCGCACCTGTCGCTGACTTCATCATCGCGAAGGGTGAGAAAGAGCAACTCTTTGCTGATATTATCAATGGTATCTTCCGACAGAGTCTCAGCCCCGAAGTGCTCATCTGGCTATGCCGTGAGCGTAATGGACTGACCAAGGAAGTATTTGACAATAACAAGGTTGCCTTGGGTTCAGCTGTTCTTAATGCTATTGAGCGTGACAGTGCAGAAGGTGGTCCTAACCGCGCACTGCGTCTTCGTAACCTCCTGATTGATGACAAGAATCTTGCGCCTGACCTCATTACAGGTATTTCAGAGCCCGAGTCTCGTCCTTTTGCAAAGGCGCTTTACGACTCATCTGTTCTTGCTGATCTTGACCGTAATCTTCTCTTGGCAAACATGATGAAGGTTCACCCCGGTCTGCAAAAGGTTGTTCTCAGCCGTACGAAGACCAAGGAAAAGGCAAGCAACTTTGTATCACCACGCTCTTATGCACAACGCAAGGCAGAGTTTGATGAAATCATCAATGTCCGCATACCCAAGAACAAGCATGACCTCGAAGTCACGCGTGCCGAAGGTGACTTGCGCGAAAATGGTGGCTACCAAGATGCCAAGGCAACACGCGCTCTTCTGATGCGCCGCTCCGAAGAGCTTTCCCGCTCTCTCGCACAGGCGAGACAGACAGACTTCAGCGATGTAGATCTTAATGTCACTGGTATGGGTACACGTGTTGTACTGGAAACAGGCAAGGGGGCAAAGGTGGAATACACCATCCTCGGTGCTTGGGACTCCGATCCAGAAAACCGCGTGGTTTCCTACAGCTCTCGCCAAGGTGTGAAGCTCACAGGCCTCATGGTTAATGACACGCTACGCCTCGTCATCGACACAGGCAAGGCGGCAGTAAGCCTCAAGGTAGTAGCAATCGAGCGACCAGCCGCAGCCCTCATCTACCCAGATAACATGGGCGACGAAGCTTAATCCATTACATCATTTACCCAAAAAAAGAAGCCTCCATTTAATGAGAGGCTTCTTTTTTTTTGCGGGGAAGGGCGCTGTGCAGTTTTTAAAGCAAGCTGCGCCAAACACGTGCTACGGCTTTGAAGTCGCTGTTGTCAGCGCTGAATGTCGCTATTTCTTTGAGCTCTGGATGCGCATTAGAGACAGCGAGGGATTGACCTGCGAGACGCAGCATGGCCATGTCGTTCATCTGGTCACCACTGGCAAAGAGTTGCTCTTTGCTGAGTCCGTAACTGTCCAATAGCTTTTGAATGGCGTGAGCCTTGCTGATTTCGGGCATGACGCAGTCTATCCAGAACTCACCAGCTTGGGTGATATTGAGACGGTCTTGCCACTTGGTGGTAAATTGTGACGCTCTTTCAGAGATTTTTGTGCCTGCGTAGAGGGAGATTTTTCCAATGGCTATATCAGGCAGCTGCCCCACGCCATCGAGGTAGCTGAGGCGTACGCCGTAGGCATCGCGTAGGAAGCAGCACATCTCACCATCAGGATTCTGTGCAAAGGTGATGTCGGAGCTGCTGATCATTGCCTCCACTCCTTCTAGTGCTTCTATGTCGCGCTCTATTTCTTCCACCCAGTCGCGAGGGATGGAGTTGAGCATTTCTGTGCCCGCGTCCGTGGTGATGCAAAGACCACCGCTGCTCACAATGTCAACATGCTCCAGAATGGGGTGAAAGAGCATTTCTATGCTTTCTTTCTGTCTGCCGCTGGCAAGAATCACGCGGTAGCCTGCCTTGCGCAGTGCAATGATGAGCTCAAAGTACTCTGGATCAACTTGGGGGGCTGCTTCTGGTATAAGTGTGCCGTCTATGTCGCTGACAAGGACGCGCACGCGTGCGGCATCGAAGGAGTTGTTCATGTCGCAGCATGCTAGCACAGCTTATTGTAGATGTCTAGACAAGACTGTAAAAAGGGAATCTCCTGTGTAGGAGATTCCCTTAAAAATTCAGTTAGATGTAGCTTTTTAGTGGCGTCCATCGTGATGGTGACCATGACCTT
This sequence comes from uncultured Akkermansia sp., assembly GCA_964604535.1. Lineage (GTDB taxonomy): Bacteria > Verrucomicrobiota > Verrucomicrobiia > Verrucomicrobiales > Akkermansiaceae > Akkermansia. The sequence goes on along the minus strand of CAZRZE010000175.1, from coordinate 381 downwards.
TATGAGGCTTGGGTTTGGGAGGATGCACTACCACAACCTTTTTGGGCTGAGGCTTTGGCTTGGCTGGTACTACGACGACCTTCTTGGGGTGATGGTGAGCTACTACAGCTGGTTTGCCTTTGACGATTACGGCTGCTTGAGCGGAAACCGAGGACAGAGCTAAAACTGCTACTGATAAAACGATTGATAATGCTTTCATAAGATATTTGCCTTTCTATTATTTTTTGCAAGCCTTGTTGCCTGCCTAATACTGAGAACGTATCTTTACAGCATTGTCTACCGTTTAGTCTACATTATCGAAAACTTCTTCGTCGCGGAAGAATCGCTTGATTTCGATTTCTGCGTTTTCTGGGGAATCAGAAGCGTGGCAGATATTGAGCA
>CAZRZE010000174.1:0-2630 GCA_964604535.1 uncultured Akkermansia sp. | reverse complement strand
CGACAACTTTGACCTCGTAAAGAGCCACGTCTTACCCGCCATGGTGCGCAAGATACACCTTGCAAAGTGCCTCATGGAACAGGACTGGGATGCTATACTGAATGACCTGCGCCTGCTTCCCATTGGAGATGTTAATGACCAGAGCAGCAAGGAGTGCATAGAGAGCAGCCTAGCCAGCTATGGTGTCACCAGCAGCGGCGTGCAGCTTTGGGGTACAGGTAAGCCGCTAAGAGAGTTCCTCTGGAGCGAGGACATGGCAGCCGCTAGCATTTATATCTTGGAGCATGTTGACTTTGCCCAGATGTGCCCAGAAGGCGCAGAGCAGCGCAACACGCATATCAACATAGGCACGGGCAAGGAAATCAGCATTGCGGGATTGGCAAAACTCATCCAAGAGACTGTGGGCTACCGTGGTGAAATCAGCTTTGATACGAGCAAGCCAGACGGCACGATGCGAAAGCTCACCGACGTGAGCAAGCTGCATGCCCTAGGCTGGCAGCACGAGGTAGAAATAGCCGAGGGCGTGCAACGCATGTACGCATGGTATTTGAGCAGAACCTAGTAACATAGAATCAATCATATGGGGCTGCGCCGACTCATTAGAAATATCAAGTTGCTCTCCAAGGTGGAGTTATCCGATTTTGGAAAGCATCTTCTCGCCCAAGACGGTTTTCTTGATAGTCTGAGTTGTGAGCTGCACTACCTCTTCCAAGATTTACAGTTGCCCGAGGTCAAGGATTGTGATGACACCATCACCGCACTTATCGAGGAGCAGGCTTCCATTGTTCGCTTTGGCGATGGAGAGCTACGCCTCATCTCGGGACATGGTATTCCTTTTCAGGATTACTCCGATGCCCTGCGAGAACGTCTCATAGAGGTACTGACCAGCCAGATTTCTTCCCTCTTTGTTGCCATTCCCTATGTCTGTTATTCTAGCAAGAAGAACGTGACGCGTGATAATAAGGTTTTCTGGCTCAAGTACAGTCAAAGCTTCCGCGCTCTCATAGAAGACTACCTCTGCAAGGGGAAGCAGTACTACGCCGCCGAAGTCACACTAGCCCATTGCTACTACGAGAACTATGACCTTGCTAGCTACTTTGCCCGCATGCGTCAAATATGGGACAATAGACCCCTCACCATCATCTGTGGAGAGAGTGTCTTCCAGAATATGGAGCACAATTTATTCGACAACGCGCAGAGTGTGGAATACCAGCATGCGCCCGCCCTGCACGCCTTTGGGCATTATGATAGCATCCTTGAAAATGCGCTCAAGCTGGACAAGAATCGCCTCATTGTCGCTATTTTGGGTCCTTGCGCTAAGGTGCTTTGCTACGACCTCCATCGCTCTGGTTATCAGGCACTAGACCTTGGTCATCTCGCCAAATCCTACGACTGGTGGAAGCGCGATAAGAGCACACGCAAACAAAGCGATGCCATAGACTTCTTTAACCCCGATTAAGCAGCAAGTGCATGAAGAAAGTATACGATATCATTTACTCCTTGGGCACGGATTGTTCCTGCGCCATCTATCTGACAAAGTGCTACCTGAGAAGCAGTTCTGGCCCTTTTGACTGGCTCACACATGCGAGCTTTGAGACACGCGCACAGCTCATTGTAGATGATTTTACAGGCTTTTTGGACAAGGAGCAACTCGTCCTTCTTCCTAAGGATGATACTATAAGCAACGATTCTCACTGCGATTATTACCACCACCTCAAAACGGATTTTTACTACTACCACGATTTTCGAGCTCGTATTCCCTTGGAGGAGCAATTAGCAGGCGTGCAGGAAAAGTACAATAGGCGCATTACGCGATTTTACGAGACGCTGCAAGCCGCGGATAAATCCTTGCTGGTTTACTTTTCGCACTACTCGAAGACCAGCGATGAGACTCTGATATACTGGCACGAACGCATTTGTAAAAGACTGGGCAAATCGGTGGACATGCTCATTGTAGAGCATGATGAGAGTATGCCATTGGGGAAGAAAAAAATCTCCCACCCCCATCCCTGCATCACGCGCTACCACCTCTTTACCATGAAGCTGGACAAGCAGGGCAACCCAACGACAACAGGTAGGGAGAAGGACTGCTTGTCCGTCCTGAAGCCCTATCGACTGCGCTACCCCTTTGGAGAGAAAATCAAACGAGTCCTTCTGCGTCCTCTGCTTGCCCTTGTGCCCATGAAAAAACTACGCCGCCGACTGCGCAAGGAGCACTTAGCAGGTAAAAGCTATGTGCGCATTAAGGCAGAAAATGCAATAAAACAATCGCATTGACAGATGCAGCTAAGAAGTATAGCATAGCCATTGTCATACAGACTCTTTCCCCCTCACCCCCATCACATTTATGTACAACCCTGAATTTAAGCAACGCATCATCTCTAACCTTGATGCCCTTCAAGCCAATGGTCTCTTCAAAAATGAACGCTTCATCGACACGCCCCAGTTTTCTGAGGTGAAGTTGGAAGGCGGTCAAGAGGTCATCAACATGTGCGCCAACAACTACCTCGGATTGGCCAACAGCCCAGAACTCCAAAAAACAGCCCAAGAAGCCATCGATCGCTGGGGCTACGGTATGGCCTCCGTGCGCTTTATCTGCGGCACTCAGACCCTGCACAGAGAGCTGGAAG
>CAZRZE010000173.1:0-2634 GCA_964604535.1 uncultured Akkermansia sp. | reverse complement strand
ACATCTCACGCGTGACGCGGGAGTGGTTCACACGCACATGGGGATAAGCACCAACGGCGCGTGCAGCGCGTACGAGCTCGATAACAATCTCATCAGGAGCATCTGTCACCTCGATGAGGATGCGTTCACCTGCTTTGAGAGTGCATGAATAGTTGATAAGATTTTTTGCTAATTGTGTAATACGTGGATCTGTCATACCACTTTACTCTAGCATACTAGAAATCCTCCTTCAAGGACATAATTGCATCTCGGAGATCTTCTGCGCATAAAGTTGTGCAAACACGTGCATCACCCAGTGCATGGAGCAAGACAAAGCGCACCGCACCAGCGGAGAATTTCTTATCCGTTGCTGTCTTTTTGAGAATAAGATCCACATCTGCCGAAGCATCCAGAACAAGAGGTAAACCTATGTCTTTTAAAAGCTGAAGAATACTCTTCTCGGCCTCCGCATCCAATCCTACATGACGTCGAGAAAGATAAAGAGCGGCACGCAGTCCATAAGAAATCGCCTCCCCATGCAGCATCTCTCCGTAGGGCAAGGATGCTTCTATGCCGTGACCAATAGTGTGTCCTAGGTTGAGCAGGGCACGTATTCCTAGCCTCTCCTCCTCATCTGCCTCCACAATACGAGCCTTGATAGCGATGTTGTCAGCGAGGATTTGCGCCAAGGCCGCACGTGTGTTCAGTGAAAAGCCCAACTCTATCTCACGCCCCATCTGCTGGAGGGAGGGTATCATATCGGGCTGACGCAGGGCGGCATGCTTGACCATTTCAGCCATCCCCTCACGAATCACGCGGGCGGGTAGAGAGTCTAAGCTCAGCGGGTCAACCAACACAAGACGTGGTTGATGGAACGCGCCTATCAGATTCTTCCCAGCGGCAATATCCACCGCGGTCTTGCCCCCTACAGAGCTATCCACCTGCGCCATCACAGTTGTGGGCACTTGAACAAAGGGAATGCCTCGGTAATAGATCGCCGCAAGAAAGCCCGCCATATCACCAACTACTCCACCCCCTAGGGCAAGGATAACACTGCCTCTATCATGACCCTGTTGCACCATGCTCTCTGCCAAAGCCTCTACAGTAGCGAGATTTTTGGACTGCTCCCCAGCTGGGAAGACATGACGCGTGCAGTCATAGCCCGCAGCGAGTAAACTCTGCTCTACCGCGAAGGCATAAAATCCCTCCACCGTAGAATCTGTCACCAGCGCAATGCGTCCCTCTATATTGTATTGTGCTAGCAAAGAACCAACACGCGACAAGAGGTTGTTTTCGACAACAATATCGTAACTACGACTATCCAGAGATAAAGAAATCGTGGGCATGTCTGATTATAACCCTTCTTGGGGCTGCGCGTCTACACTTTTATCTTTGCACCCCCTGCAGCGGAATATGAGCAGGTAAAGCATATAGAGCAAGGAGCCCAGTGCCCCTATAACACCACCACCCAATAAAACGCGACCAGGTTGTGGGGAGGCGACGATTATGATCCCACTTGTGCGCTTGCTATCGAGATCTTTATACATGGAGAATTGACCGCTATAGGCAATATATATCCCTTGATAGAAGGTGTGGGATTGGTACGTCATCTCCTCCTTGTGCTCTCCCTTACTATCCTTAAAGAGTAGGGTTGCCTGCTTCTCATCTGACAGATTAGTCAGCGTGACGCTCTTGCCCTCTTGTAGCTCCACTGGCTCGTTAGGCCATAAATAATGATCTTCCGCAGTTTGTTTGTCATTGAGGTAAAATCCCCAAGCAGCTAGAGAAATAGCAATGAGCGTCTGGATGACACACATTTTCACCGTGAGCACTCGCGAACACATGTAGCCAAATACCCCCATAAAGATGAGCCCCATCAGGGCAAAACAAAGCATGGCCAGAGCCCCTAATATAGCAGGACCTCCCTGCATTAAGTATTTGATAGCCTGAGCCCCATAAACATATAGAATAGCAGCACCTGCTATGGTCATTGCACTACAGAGCAGAGTGAGCAAAAAGCTTATAAAACGACGTATCATGCCGACTTTATAACAACAATTTTGACTATTGACAAGGAAATACAAAGTCATTAAACTAGAGATCAACACAATATCCTGTAGAGTCATGAAAAAAAGCACCCTTATCCATACATTTTCCCTGCTGAGCTTTCTTGCGCTTGCCTCATGCAAGAACTTCAATGACATCGTCACTGACCTCAGCTCCCCCGTCGTCACAGACGCCCCCGATCACACGCCGCGCCCCAATCCAGTTTCACCAATCAGCCCACCACCTACCCAGACATTCTCGCACCCTGCCCCCTCAACACCATCACAGCTGGCACACAATGTCCCCAAGCCTCCTACAACAAATCCGGCTCCAAAACCTGCACCCAAACCTGCGACAGCTCAGATAAAGAAACCTACACCGATGCCTGAGAAAATAGACCTCGCAGACAACACACTCAGCAACAAGGAGAAGGACAAGGAGCCCAGTGGCAGCACAACCGCCGCCGCGCCAAAGCCCCCCACCCCACCCACTCAACCAACACAGCCGAAGCCAGCGCCAGTCGATGAGAACCCCGTTCTCACCGTCAAGCCTGTCCCCGGTAAGCCCACGCACGTCTACCACCCAATTGCCCCCACTCTGACCCTACCC
>CAZRZE010000172.1:0-2641 GCA_964604535.1 uncultured Akkermansia sp. | reverse complement strand
ATTAGGCGGTGCGCTCACCCTCTACAGCACGAGCAGCCCCAGCCAAGTGCAGCTCAGCGATGCGCTCACCCTCGGTGCGGGAGATTCACTCACACTGCAAGAAGGGCAAAGCCTCATCGTCACCATGACTGGCAGCCTGCTAGCCGAAAGCGGCAGCAATGCCAGCATCAATCTTGAGCTGGGCAGCCCCACCGCCTCTGATAGGACTTGGGACTTCATCACATGGCATGCCGATGCGAGCATACTCAGCGAAGAGGAGCTGGAGGCCATGCTGTTTGTCAACGGCAGCAGCTTGGAAGACTCAGGCTTCTACCTCAGCTTAGGCGACACCAGCTACGCAATTACCAACATCAACCCCGCCCCCGACAGCTACACACAAATGAGTGGCAGTGGCAACGGCGGAGCAGGGAGTGAGTTACTTGATGAGGTTATCCAGCAAGGCGGCAATCCCAGCCCCGACTTAGGCGACGTGATTGACAGCTTAGACGACATATTTAAGGACAAGGGCGGCGCTACTGCCGAAAGCAACCGCCTCCTCGCCGCGGTAGCAGGTGCAGGTGTCACTAGCCTAGGCTCTGCCTCGCTTGCCAACATCGAAGGGCAGCTCATGCGCATGCGCAACCGCGCGGGTGGCTTCATGACCGCAGGAGAAAGCAATTTCTGGATATCAGCTGAAGCAGGGCGCAATGAGCTAGACAGTGACGGCACAGCCGCAGGTCACAACATCAACAACTGGGGCGGCTCACTAGGCGCAGACTGGGGTGTAGCCGAAAGCACCAGCCTCGGCTTTGCCCTCACCGCGCTCTATGGCGACCTCAACGCCAGCAGTGTAGATGCAGCAGAGGGAGAGCTAGACAGCTACTACCTCAGCCTCGCTGCCCAGCACCAAAGCGGCAAGTGGCAGCACCGCGCCATCATGAGCTGGGGCCTGATGGATGCTAGCCTCGACCGTCACGTCAGTCACGCAGGCGGCAGCTACTCCACCTCGGGAGATACAGATGGCTACAGCTTCGGCATCATGTATGAGCTGGGCTACGACATCAAGCTGGGCGAGAACAGCACGCTCACCCCTATCTTCAACGCCACACTCGTCCACAGCTACCTTGACGGCTACACCGAGACAGGCAGCGATGCCGCCCTGCGCGTGGGAGAACAAAGCAACACCATTGCCACCTTTGGCATAGGTGCACGCATTGAAAGCACGCTGGACTTCGGTCTGCAAGTTGGCGCACGCGCCCTCTTCAAAGTTGACGCAGGCGACCGCGCCCAAGAGGCAGATGTTAGCTTCTCTAACCTTACGGGCAGCCGTGCCACCATCGAAGGCGCAGAAGCAGGTCCCGTTAGTGTCGAGTTTGGTGTAGGTGCAAGCATGCCCCTAGGCGATAGCGGGGCTATCTTCATCGATGCCTCCGCCGAACTACGCGATGGTCAGCAAAACGGCAACGCCAGCGTCGGTTACAGACTCAGCTTCTAAAAAACGCTCTCAATCACAACTCATCCAAGCCTCGCTCCCCACCACAAGAGCGAGGCTTGTTTTTTATCAAATTGCATACTTGCAAATTCTCGTGAGCACGAAATATCAATACAAACCCAACTCATCGCGCATCGTGATCTCAGCTTCGCATGATACTACCCAGCCTCGCCAGCACGCACCTCCAAGCCCTCTTGGTGGGTGGATGGTCCAATTGCTGCAGATTTTAAACATGTCGAGGTCATGCCTCGCTTCACAGACAAAGCCTTGGAGTATTTGAAAAGCCAAAAGGGCTCAGAGCAGCCCTTTTTCCTCTACCTAGCCTACGCATCGCCACATGTACCAGTGGTCCCATCTGAGAAGTGGAGGGGAAAATCAGGGCTCAATCTTTACGGCGATTTTGTGATGATGATGGACTCAGAAGTGGGACGCATCTTGCAGACCTTGGAGGAATTGGGGATGAGGGAAAATACCATTGTAATTTTCACCGCTGATAATGGTTGCTGCCCTACAACTGGCGCAACGGTGATGGAGGCAAAGGGGCATTATGCCAGTGGTGATTTTAGGGGCTACAAGGCCGATCTTTTTGAAGGCGGTCACCGCGTGCCCTGCATTGTGCAATGGCCCAGCGGGGTGAAAAAAGGTATCTGTCGACAGACGATAAGTCTCAATGATTTTTTTCGCACTTTTGCTGATCTTACCGAGCAAAAACTCAAGGATAATGAGGGCGAAGACAGCGTGAGCTTGCTTCCCCTTTTCCGTAATCCTGATAGGAAGGAAGCTCTGCGCGAAGCGACCATTCATCACTCCATTGACGGTCAGTTTGCCATACGTCAGGGGGATTGGAAGCTGCTGGCCTCTCCCTCTTCTGGTGGTTGGAGTGCGCCCAGACCGCAGCAGAAGGAGTTGCTCAAAAAGCTGCCCCCCATGCAGCTCTACCACCTTGGCGATGACCCACAAGAAAAAAATAACCTCATCGCCCAACATCCTAAAAAGGCGCAGGAGCTGCTTCTCCTCCTCCTAAAACAGATAGAAGACGGAAGAAGCACCCCTGGTGCTGTGCAAAACAATGATGCCACTGACAACTGGAAACAAAAGGATAAGCTCTATGAACTAAAAATTATTGAAAATTTCTAACATTTGAAATTAGAATTTTTCTTGACTGTGGAG
>CAZRZE010000171.1:0-2758 GCA_964604535.1 uncultured Akkermansia sp. | reverse complement strand
CCAGTGGTAAACTCATGAGAGAAACAACACTTCCCCTGCATCTGGTGAGAAAGCCCATTTTACTGTCAGTGCAGCAACTATTCTACAGGCTGGTTGGAAAATAAGCAGAGCTAGCACTCTATACAGACCTCTGTCCCCAATAGGCAATGCTCATAAAGGTAGAGCATATCCTCAGGGCTGAGGCGTATACAGCCCATGGAACAGGGCGTCCCCAAGCGCTCCACCGCAACCGTGCCGTGTATGTAGATATAACGCTCTAGTGTATTGGCGTTATGTTCTTCCAACCCATCCAAGGTAAGAATGCGCGTGAGGATGGCATCTTTCTCCCCCTCGCGCAAATCCTGCGGGTAGATGCCCACAGGCAGGCGGGCACGAAAAATAGTATGAGGCGCAGCCCCCTCTCCATGTCTGCTGGCAACGCGAAAACGCCCCAAAGGGGTCTTTCCCGAGTCCTTTTCACAGCCCACACCAGCTGCTCCGCTGGAGATACTGGCTAGCCAGATTTCTTCCCCTCCTCGCAGGAGGCGTAGCTGCTGCTTTTCGATGCTAATATGTAGGCTGATGCTCATCTGCTCATTGCGTAATGGTGTCCGCAATGCGGCTAGGGGCATCGGGATGGGCTAGCTGGCACATAGCCTGTTCCATAGCCTGACGCTTGCTAGTAACTAAGACCTTATTGGCTATAAAGTCCAGAATCTTCTCGGGGCTCAGCTCGCTTTCTGCGCAGAGCAAGGCTGCTCCTTGGCTGCTGAATGCTCTCGCGTTGTAACTTTGGTGATCATCAGCCGCCGCTGGGTAGGGGATGAGCAAGGCCGCGCGTCCGATGAGGGATATTTCTGTCAGGGTGGATGCACCTGCGCGGCTAATCACGCCATCACAGGCTGCGTAGGCCTCTGCCATCTGGGCGCAAAAGCCCATGACACTGACATTGGGGCTGGCGGCAGAGCGGACGCTCTCTTCGTTGTCCTGCCCCGCAATGATGAGGTAGTGGCATTGGCTGTCTTTGGCCGCTGCTCCGAGGATGATTTCGTTGAGTCGTCGTGCACCCTGTGAGCCTCCTAGGACGAGGATAAGGGGCTTATTCTCTGGTAAACCTAGCTGTTTGCGTGCGTCCTCCCTGCTGGGGAGTTGCTGCGTGCGCAGCTCTTCGCGACAGGGAGTGCCTGTAAGTATGCACTCATTTTTGGGGAAATAGCGCGCCGCATCGGATAGCCCGATGAGCACTTGCTTGCACCAACGTGCGGTGAGTCTATTCGCCTTCCCAGGGAGGGCGTTGGAGTCATGGATGTAGCAGGGTATACCGGTCCAATGCCCTGCCAAAATAGGTGGCAGGGAGGTGAATCCACCCATGCCCAGCACGACATCTATGTTCTTTTGCTGGAGCACGTGCCTGCTCTGCATGTAGGATTTAAATAGTTGCAGGATGAAGCTAGGCGTGCGCAGGGAGAACAAGGGGGGCTTTGCTATGGCTGGGGTGGTGATGTACTCCATGTCGGTGTACTTGGCGATAGCTTCCCTGTCTACTTTCTTTTGGGAGATGAGCAGGATGGGATTGTGCCCGCGCTGCCGCAATTCTTGGGCTACAGCAATACCGGGGAAAAGGTGACCACCTGTGCCTCCACAGGCTATAAGAATATTCAATGAACTCATGGGTTAAAATCTCGGGAGTGACGGCGGCGTGGCCAGTAGTTGAGGGTGATGCTGGGACTGTGCCTCTGTATGCTGGTGAGCAGACCTATGGCCGCTATGGTGAAAATCAGATTCGTCCCCCCATAGCTGATGAAAGGCAGAGGCAGACCCGAGTTGGGCAAGAGGGAGGTAACCACCATCATATTGAGCATGGCAGGTAAAAAGATGGTACAGATGAGCCCCAGACTGAGCAGTTGCCCAAAACGCTCTTGCGTCTGTACAGAAAGGCATATACCAGCTGCCGCCATGATGGTAAAAAGCGAGAGGACTGCCCCCGTGCCTACTATGCCGAGCTCTTCCCCAATGATGGCAAAAATGAAGTCGGTGTGTGCGTAGGGAAGTCTGCCGTATTTTTCATCACTCTCCCCTAGACCCACGCCTGTTGTGTCACCCTTATCAAAGGCAACTTGGGAAACATACTGCTGCGCACCTGCACCTTCGCGGTAGGCTTCGGGATCTTCCCACGCCTCAATACGTGCCATACGGTTGGCGTTGTCCGTGGTAAAGTGGTACATGAGCAAGCCCCCCAGCAAGAGGGAAAGAACCAGTATCCACCAGCGCGTTCCCGCCGCAAACATGAGGCAGAATCCCGCCAAGCCCAAGGCGGCGGCAGTACCCATATCCTTTTCAAAGAAAATGAGCATCAGCGGAATACCAAAAATAAGCCCTGGAAGCAAAAAGCCAATGACTATGCTCTTGCGTTTCTCTTTATGTATGGTATACCAGTGAGCGAGGCAGAGCATGAGGCTGATTTTTGCCAGCTCACTGGGTTGAAAGGTATAAATAATGTGTATCCAGCGCGATTCCCCGTTGAGGGTTTTGCCCACACCTGGTACAAAGCAAAGAATAAGCAAGATGACGCAGCCCGTCCAAATCAGAGGGACAAAGCGACGCCATGTTCTGTATTCAATATGCGCTAGAATGAAGGCTAAAACCAGCCCCAATAGACTATACAGACAGTGATTGCGCAAGTGGTGAAAAGAAGACTCACCGGGGACAACCGTACTCGTACTCGAGACCATTACCGCACCTAGACTCAGCAGGAGAGCAAAGCATATCCATATCGTGA
>CAZRZE010000170.1:0-2762 GCA_964604535.1 uncultured Akkermansia sp. | reverse complement strand
TAAAGTCAGAAAAGAGCTTGTCATGAATCTCCCCCCAATAACCATCATTGGGATGTGGTTCCCAACCTATAGTATAAACAGGCCAGAGTCTTTCTTCTACTTTATCCAATTCTGCATAGGATGAGGATGATATGAGAATCGTATAACTAGGTATTACTGTTATTGCAGCGAGAAGGACTCGGCGAAGAAATGAAGGCAGACGAGTTTTCATAATGTAGTAGCTAGGCGGTTCATATTAGCTTGAGAGGTGATTATTAGCTTGAATACTTATAATAACATTTTGTCATTAAATAACAAGTTATTTAAAATAGGGAAATAGAAATATAAGGGCAGGGGATAATAACCTTGCCCTTATCGTATCAATTTACAGAATATTAGACTATTAAGATTCTTCCGCGAGGGTGAGGTAGTCTTTGTTTTCTACCCAGCCGCGTACGCCGTTTTCGCATTCTACATAGCTCCATGTGGGGCGTTTTGCGATGACACGCACAGGGGTGGAGGCTGGTAGGCGGATGAGGGAGCTGCCTTCCTCGTCTGCGGCACTGCGTGCGTTGGTCGCCTTGATGATGTAGCCTATTTCATTGGGCTCTAGCATGCTGGCGTGGGGTACATCCTTTGTGAAGTAATAAATCCAGTTGGCAGAGCAAGCGAGGGTCAAGACAGTGCTCACGATGAGTATGGTCTTGATGCTGTATTGAGGACGTCTCTTGATGAGGAGCAACAAGGCAATACAGGTGAGAAGGGTTGCTGCGGCAATCATGCTGAGCAAGAAAAGGCTCTGCGCGGAGAAGAAGGTGAAGATGTCGTCCTGCGTCTTCATGTCCGCAAGGAGAGCTCCTTCCTTCCTCTGGATGAAGGCGAGATTAAACTGCGACTCCACAAGGGAGGGATTTTCCTTCAGTGAAAGTGCATAAGCATGCGCAGCCTGTCCCGCTTGACCTAGCCTGTAGTAGCTATTGCCTAGGTGGTAGTAGAGACGTGCTTTGCTGCTGCTGCCTACAGCTTCGGGCTCTTTGTCGAGAAGCTCTATTCCCTTTTTGAGCTCTGTTACGGAGGCGGAGTATTCGCCCTTTTTGTAAAGCTCTTCTGCCTTCTCATCATAGTCGCTTGCCGTGTTGGCTTTCAGCTGGGGCAGAAGAAGGAGGGCGAGGAGGAGCAGGAGGCTGCTTTTGCCTATTTGCTTCAGCACGCGAGCAATGTGGCTGAGTATGTCCTTTTTCTCTGCTGCGCTGATCTCAGGCTTGGCATCGGGGCGGAAGGTCTCTTCGTCACGTCGTTGTATGTTCTGACGCAGGATGTCGTCTTGCTTTTCACGTGGGATGTGGCTTTCGATAAAGGCGGCTGTTTGGCGCAAGAAGTCGAGATTGTTTTGTAAGCCCGCGAGGTGGCGTAGTTCCTTTTCCGTGGCGCGGGAGTCGGCACTTGCTGCGCGTTTTTTAATCATCCAGCATATAAGCAGGTAGAACAGGATGAGGACGCAGGGGGCGAAGAAGAAGTAATAACTCCACGTGGGAAGGGATTTGAAACTGAGTTGACCATCAATCTCGGCTGGCAAAAAGCCGTAGATGTCCACCATCTCTGCAACAGGCACAGTGCCAGCAGGAGGCACATCACCGTGGGCAGTCACAAGACCAGAGCCTGTTTCCTCATTTTGCTTCCAAGGCAGGGGGATGGGGCTGCTTTGGGTGCTGGCATACTCCTGCTTGTTGGGGCTGAAGTAGCTCATCGCAAAGGAGGGGATAGCGCTTACTTCGCGTATGGGGCGTATCATCTGGTTGTAGATGACGGCGGTGACTCGACCGCTGACATCTGTTTCTAAATCCATTTTGGCGGGCAGCACCTTCCAGTCATCGGGGCTGGCTAGTTGGGGACAGGGGACAGATTGCAGATTGCCTGTGCCGCTGATGCGTATGGTAACATCAATGGGTTCATTGATGGCGAGGTATTTTGCGTCGCTGGTGGCGGTGATGTTGTAGTCGCCTACTTCATTTTCAAAGTCGGCTGGTGCGCCCAAGGGCAGGGGGAAGGCATTGAGGCTGAGGGCGGGGATGGGCAGCTCTTCGCGCTGTATGGTCAGTGGAGAGCGTGACCAGGCTACACCTATCTTGCCTGACGCGCTGCTTTTTCCAGAGCGCGTCGGGGTGACGAGGCTGCTGAGGTCATAGGCCTGCCAGAAGTTGTCGCGAGATTTGACCACAGCGCGGCTGATGGCGCTCTGTTGGAACTGCGACATATCGCCACGCAATAAGAGGTTGAAGGGGGTGCTGAGCAGTCCTTCTGCTTGGATGGGTGGGATGCCCTCCAAGTTTACGCCTCGGGGGAGCAAAATCTTCAAATTGACCGTGACGGACTCATTGACATAGGGATCATCTTTTTCAAAGTACCACAGAGCACCATAGGGGATGGGGCTTTCGTACCACTTGATGGAGGAGAAGGGGAGGACGCGCAGCGGGGGGACAGGGAGGCTGATTTTTTCTCCTGTTTTGCTGTTGGTCAGGGATATGTTCTCAATTGTGACCTCTCCGGAGCTGCTGGGGGTGACAATGATGGGGAGGACCAACAGTGGCTCTTGGCGCGGATTGTTATAAGGGGTGACGTTGCGGAAGTTTTCCAGTTCCAAGGAGGCATTTTTTGCAACGGGGTATTTTTCGATTTCAAAGGGGTGGGTGCGTCCCTGCTTGCTGACGATGTAGAGGGTGCCGGGCTCACCAGGTAGGGCAACTCGGGTTGCCCATATGGGGGTGATTTCTGTCGCTAGCAGG
>CAZRZE010000169.1:0-2768 GCA_964604535.1 uncultured Akkermansia sp. | reverse complement strand
AGCTTTTTGACCCCGTGGCGGTAGCTCTCACCTATGACATTTTGCTGGATTTGCAGGTTGTTGTAGATGAAGTCAGCACGGTAGGTGTTGTTTGCCACAATACCACCGACATGAGCGGCCGCAAGTATCACATACTCTGGCTGCTCTGCATCAAAAAATGCCTTGACCGCCGCACCATCCATGAGGTCTAGCTCCGCATGCCTGCGCCCAATGAGCTGGGTGAAGCCGCGTGCCTCAAGGTTGCGCCATATAGCAGAGCCGACAAGTCCGCTGTGACCTGCTATGTAGATTTTGCTATTCTTTTCCATGCATGCTGGTGATTTAGGCGTGCTTATTGCGTTCTTCGCAGACTTTTTTCACATTGGCCATGTCGTGCTCCATCATGATGCGCACAAGCTCTGGGAATGAAGTGCTGGTGGGGTTCCATCCCAGCACGGTGCGAGCCTTGGTGGGGTCGCCAAGCAACTGTTCCACCTCCGCAGGGCGGAAGAACTTTTCGTCCACCTCGACAAGAATCTTGCCGCTCGCCTTGTCAATGCCTTTTTCGTTGACGCCTTCACCTTGCCAATCCAGCTCTATACCTGCATGGGAGAAGGCTAGTGTGCAGAACTCGCGCACGGTGTGCATCTCACCAGTAGCAATCACAAAGTCCTCGGGGGTATCATGTTGCAGCATCAGCCACATGCACTCCACATAGTCCTTGGCATAGCCCCAGTCGCGCAGGGCGTCCAGATTGCCCATGTAGAGCTTGTCCTGTAGACCAGCAGCAATGCGGCTAGCGGCTAGGGTGATTTTGCGAGTGACGAAGTTTTCGCCACGGCGTTCGCTTTCGTGGTTGAAAAGTATGCCATTGACTGCAAACATGCCGTAGGACTCTCTGTAATTCTTTGTAATCCAGAATCCGTACTGCTTTGCCACACCATAGGGGGAGCGGGGGTAGAAGGGTGTCGTCTCGCGCTGAGGTACTTCCTGCACCAGGCCAAAGAGCTCTGAGGTGGAGGCTTGGTATATGCGGCACTTGTCCTGCATACCGAGGATGCGCACTGCTTCCAGCATGCGCAGAGTACCCACAGCATCACATTCTGCGGTGTATTCGGGTACGTCAAAGGAGACCTTGACATGGCTTTGGGCTGCGAGGTTATAAATCTCATCAGGCTGCACAGATTGAATAATGCGGATGAGGGAGCTAGAGTCCGTCATGTCTCCGTAGTGGAGATTGATGAGGCGGCTCTTTTTCATATCGCGTACCCATTCATCAAGGTAGAGGTGCTCTATACGCTCTGTATTGAAGGAAGAAGAACGGCGGATAATGCCGTGTACTTCATAACCTTTTGAGAGAAGAAACTCTGCCAAAAACGATCCGTCTTGACCCGTAATGCCTGAAATGAGCGCGACTTTATTCATGTGTGTGCGGTGCTATTGCTAAGTGTTAGCATAGCTAATAATGTATCAGATGTCAATGGTATTGTGCCCTGAGGGGGCTAGTTGCACGGAAAAAGAACTCATCGGCAGCCTTCGCACCGCGTGCGCAGGGTGTCGACATTCACTAATATTGACATCCAGCAGAGGAATTGATACACTCCCTCTGATGAAAATTAGTCGCCCCAGTGATGTAGATTACTCCGATGTGCTTTGCTCCATGAACCGCCGCTACCTGCCCGAGCAAGGGGTGGAAAACGCCGTCAGAGATATTATCCACCGTGTGCAACATGAAGGAGATGCCGCCCTCTGCGCCTATGCTGAGCAGTTTGATCAGGTAAGTCTGAGCCCCGATGCCCTGCGCCTGACTCCAGAGGAAATACAAGAAGCCCGCTCTGCTGTCCCTCAGCCAGTCAAGGAGGCTATTGCTGCCACCCTTCATAACATCGCCTATTTTTCCAAAAACAGCCTTCGCAAGGATTGGAGTGCCATCAACGCTCAAGGCTGCGAGGTGGGAGAACGCTTTACCCCCTACCGCCGTGTGGGTATCTACATCCCTGGTGGCAAGGCGCCTCTGGTCTCCACTGCCCTGATGACAGGTGGCTTTGCCCTAGCCGCTGGCGTACCAGAGATTGTGGCCATGACCCCCTGTGGAGCAGATGGCAAGGTGAACCCTGCTGTCATTGTTGCCCTTGTTGAGGCAGGTGCTACAGAGATTTACCGAGTGGGCGGCGCTCAATCCATTGCAGCCCTCGCACTGGGCACGGAGAGCATCGCTCCTGTAGAAAAGATTTTTGGCCCGGGCAACCGCTATGTTGTCGAAGCAAAGCGTCAGCTAGTGGGTGCGGTGGCTATTGATTTGCTGCCCGGTCCTAGTGAGATTATGGTGCTGGCAGATGGCTCTGCTCACCCCGACTTCATCGCAGCGGATCTCTTGGCGCAGGCAGAGCATGGTGGCGACAGTGTCATTAGCTTTGTCAGCAATAGCGAAGAGCTCATCACCCAAGTAGAGGAGGAAATCAGCAAGCAAGCTGCCACCCTCAGCCGCAGCAGCTACCTGCAAGAGGTGCTGGACAAGAATACGCATGTCATTCTGGTAGAGGATATTCAAGAAGCGGTTCGCATCGTCAACGATTTTGCTCCAGAGCACCTTTCGCTCTTTGTGGAGGAAGATATAGAAAGCGACATCCTCGACGGCATACACAGCGCGGGTGCAATCTATGTGGGCAATTTCTCCACTGTTGCCTGTGGTGACTTCCTCGCTGGCCCTAGCCACACCCTACCCACAGGCGGCTCTGGCAAATCATTTTCTGGCATACGTGCCGACCAATTCCAACGCCGCACCAGCA
>CAZRZE010000168.1:0-2801 GCA_964604535.1 uncultured Akkermansia sp. | reverse complement strand
AAGCTACGACGGAGGGCGTTGTGCGTGCGCCTTCGCTGTTTTCCAAAACAGTTGCTTGACCACCTTCCATGACGGACATGCAGGAGTTGGTCGTTCCTAAGTCTATACCGAGTATTTTAGCCATATTGTATTATTTTTTTCTATTTGGTTGTTTGTTTATAAAAATGTGAGAGCAGTTGCGCTCTTACCCACTACTGTGCAAATATCATGCCAGATAGTGGTTTTATTTATATTCAATGACTTAGTGATTTAGTGACCCTATTATATGCGACAAAATGTCACAGTTTGGTGACAAAGTGTCGCAGCAAAGGTGACAAAGTGTCACATATTAGGCACTCTTGCGCTGGTTGATTTGCGTGATTTTCACAACAGGCAGCTTTTTGTCAGCAGACTTCTTTTTCTGACTAATGCGCATTTGCAAGCGGTGCACGCCAGCTGCGAGGCGGAAGAGACAGATAGCCTGAGAGGGCTTTTGACCTTCGCCCCAAGAAAAGAGACAGGCTTCCTGTCCCTTGCTGGTGACTACCTTTGTTGCCCAGCCGTAGTCACTCAATTCGATAAGGAAGGCATAAACACCCTTGCTATCAAGGGAAAGATCAAAGCTGGCGAGGTAGGAGGCATCATTCTGCGCCTTGAGTTTCATCGTTTGATGAACTGGGGTGGCGTAGCCTACGCGTAATCCCAAGGCGCTGTCAGGCTTCGCATAGCTGCGAAGCTCCTTGATGCGCTTTTTTTCCTTGAGAAAGACCATAACGGCAATACCCACACTGACTACCCCGCCGAGTATGAGGTAGTACTGCACCATGGATGTTGCTACGCCTTCTTTGCCGAAGAAGAGAAAAGATGCCATCACACCAGCAACCGCTGCTGTAAACAAGAGCCCTATGCGAAAGCCCAAGACCATCGCGGGAAAGAGGATGAAGAGCAACATGCCGCGAATGCCTTCTTTATTAAAGGGAAGGGCGCGGGTGAGCCTGCGCTTCATTGCGGCTTCTGTTAGATGGACAAGCTGCTGCTGCGTGGTGTTGCTATCAATATTCACGGGCAAATAGTATCAGAAAGCTGTCGATGTATCAAACATTACTTGGTGGCAACAAGCTGTCTTGCCAAATGAAGTATGGGTACTAGCTTCTCGCGCAGTGCGTCAATGACCTCAATATCGTGCAGGGATTGGGCTTTCGTGCGTCCAATTTGCTCCGATTTTTGATAGTGTGACCATTCCAGACCAAGACATTGTTCTAGGGCGTCCATACGCTTGTTGATGAAGGAGTCGAGATTTTCTCCGACGATGCTGCACCATCTGCTAAAGCGTTGGGCGATGATGTCGCGGGCTTCGCTGCGCCAACGTGGGGCGAGCTCATTGTAATCATAACGGCAGGTCATCATGCCAAAAAATCTATTTTCTACCAATTCAGAGAGCGCTACAGGGGTGCCGTTGAGCGGGGTGTTTTTCCACGCATCAAGAATGGCTTTTTGGAAGTCCTGCTCCAAGGCCTCTTTCTCTCGGCGTTGGAGAATATCTGCGCAGGAGGAGATTTTTTCCAGCTCTAGGTTGGTGAGCTCGCAGTACTTGTCTGGGGAGAGAACATCAGTCTCCTGCTCGCTGAGCAGCTCTCCTAGGTCGGCTTCTATCTTTTGCCTCACGTGGTTGAGCTCTTCACCGCTGTAGGCACGCTTCGGCCAATCTTCTGGCAGATAGCCCGTGATGGTGATATCAAGTATCTGGTCTAGGCGTTGGAAGAGACGCTCCTTGGCTTCATCAGCTAAGTATTTGCAGCGCATGCGACCCTCATGCAGGTTTTTATTTTCTATGGCATCGCGTAGCTCGGAGCGATCCATGAGCTTTTTGATGCTGTTTTCCAACTCATGGATGTGGGAAAGGTGGTCTTCCGCCTGCTGTCTGCTTTCCTTGAGTTGGGTGTCTGTGCTTTCTAGCCTCTTGTGCAAGTGGTCTAGGGAATTGCTTTCCAGAATGGCTGCCCCGTCGGACAGGTCGTTGAGAATATCCTCTTCTAGGGGCTTTAACTGATCTTTGTCAGCAAGAGTGATTGATTCACCGCGCTTTTTCTGCTCTATGTTCCACCAGCTGTGTCCAGCATTAAGGCTGCTGCTGGGGATAATTTTTTCCAGCATCTCGCTGAGGATTTTTTGGGTGTTTTTCTGCTGCTCCAGTTGCTGTGCGCTCTGCCCTTCTTCACCCTTCCAAAATTGGGCTTCAATGCGGTTTTGAACGACACGTATGGGGCGAGGGGACTGCTGCATCGCCTCCTTGAGGTAAAGGCGTGTGTCTGGTGTGATGGCAGCAAAGCTGCTTTGGACAAGGAGGAAGTAATCGGCATTCTGGTTCATCCACGAATGCAGATGCTCATCCTGCCAGTTGGATTGCAGACCGTCCATACCAGGCATGTCAATGATGGCAACGCCTTCTTTGAGCAGGGCAGCCTCGGGCTCGACTAGGTAGATGCTGGCACAACGCGCCTGTGTGCGTCCTTCTGCCCATGCAGAGAGATTTTCCGCGTTGAGGGCACGGCGATCCAGATTGATTTTTCGTTCAAAATCATCCGAAGCCACACCACGTAGGTGGTCAACAACGTGGGAAAAAAGCTCCTTTTCGCTCAATTCATAGGTGGCCTTGGGGCTGTAGAGCTCCATGCGCTCTGTTCCATCGCTGCTTGCGAGGATGATGAGGGGGAGGCGTGTTGTTTCTATGCCTAGCTGCGTGGCGCAAAGGTTGCGACGACTTAGGCAGTTGGTGAGGGTGGATTTGCCACTTTTTACCGAACCAATGGTCGCCATGAGGA
>CAZRZE010000167.1:0-2808 GCA_964604535.1 uncultured Akkermansia sp. | reverse complement strand
CGCTGCATCCCAGACCTCATCATGATGCAGCCCAAGGATGAGGCAGAACTCTGCCACATGCTGGCCACCATGAACAGCATAGAAGACAAACCCTCCTCCATACGCTATCCGCGTGGAGAAGGCGAAGGTGTGCCCCTACCCAGCCAGCCAGCCCCCCTTCCCATAGGAAAGGCAGAAATCCTTGCCGAGGGCAGCGACATCATCCTACTGGCACTGGGCAACATGAACTCCGTTGCCAGCCAAGTACGCAGCAGCCTCGAAGCCGCGGGACACTCCGTCGCGCACATTAACGCACGATTTATCAAACCCCTCGACGGCGAGTGCATACTGCGCTACGCCAAAAACGCCCGCCTCCTCGTCACCCTAGAAGACCACACCTGCATGGGCGGCTTTGGATCGGCGGTAGCAGAACTTCTCTTGCAAAACAACACAAACATCCCGCAGGAAATAGTCGCCTGGCCAGACAACTTTGTCGAGCACGGTACACTCAATATCCTGCGAGAAAAGCATGGACTCACACCTCCGAGCATCACAGAACGCATACTCAATCACCCCCTTTTCGCATGAAAAAGACACTCATTGCAGCCCTCAGCATCCTCCTTTGCCCCAGCGTACTCGCCCAAAGCGACTCACACAGAGAGCAAGATCAGGCCATAGACGACATCAAAGACCTCCCCAAATGGGTTATCAACCTCTCCAATCTCCCCAACGAGAAGAGAGTTGAATATGTTGGTCTCTTCTCACTGGCAAAAGAAGCCTACCGCACAGGCAACTGGGTAAAATGCCTCACCCTGCTGAACAACTGTGAACTGCTCTTCGACGAAAACCCCAACGTCTGGAACCTACAGGTAGGATGTTACATCGAGCAGAAAAACTATACTGCCGCCTTGGAACTAGCTAAAAAAGCCCACGCCCACAACCCCAAAGACGAGGTAGCCATGCTCAACCTCTCCTCCATCTACTTGGCGCAAGGGCAGTATCAGGAATGCATTGACATGATCAATAGCATCTTTGCTCTCATAGGAGACTGGAAAAATACCGACCTACGCCACGTACTCATCTACCGTCAATTCCTCTGCTACATCATGCAAGACAAGATGGACGAAGCCCGCAAGCTCGTCAGCTTCACACGCCCCATGGACGACACCCCCCTGTACTACATGGTACAAGGCACCTTGTACATCATCGCTGATAATAAAAATGGCGCAAAGGCAGAATTTGACTCTGCCAACCGTGTTTTTATCCACTACCCCCTCTTGCGATCATACAATCAGGCCTTTGGACTATCTGGCATCAGCGAAAAATACCTAGGCATCTCGCAAAAGTAATACTCCTCTAGGCATAGGCTACATGATATCAGACCAAGGCACAGTGCTCAAACTCTACCCATTGGGAGAGTACGGAGTCATAGCCGTCATCTGCACAGCGAGGCATGGTATCATCAGAGCTGCTGCGCGGCAAGCAAGAAAGGCTGGAAGTGATTTTTATGGTCAGCTAGACCTCTTTTATGAAGGAGAGTATCACTGCAAGTTGCCGAAGCGAGGCGACCTGTACACACTGAGCGCAACACAGCTATTGAGACCGAGGCTTTCCTTGAGGCAAAACCTCTTGAAACTAAGACTTGCTAGTTACATGACACGACTCCTGTTGCACACGGTGGAGGAGCATCATGCGCAGGCGGAGTGGCACAAGTTGATATCTGGGGCATTGGACTACATGCAGGATAATGAATTGAGATTAGGCATCCTGACACATTTTGAAAAGAGGCTAGCGAGCCTGCATGGACTCTATGCTGAGGGACATTCTGCGCATGGGGCATTGAAGAGGCATTTTGAGAACCTACCCGCAGGCCGAGAAGAGCTGATGCGAGACTTAGCAGAGCGGTGAACCTGCGCGCTCTCGCTCAGGAAGGACGCTGTTGCTATATCTCACTTGCTGGTCGTGGGCTCGCTGGTAGATGGGGCTCCAACGTTTGGCTGCGCCTGCGCTCGTTGATGAGGGCTCTTTCCTCCGCGTCGGTTTGCAGTTGTTCTTGCATTCTATAGCCTCCCTGACCTTCTTCTGGCTCTAGGGCTGTGTAGCTCCCATCCGCGTTCTGCTCGAAGGCTTGCATGTTGTCCTGCAAGCAGCTATCCAAGATGCCTCTGACGCGATGCGCTATGTCAGGATCGACTAGTGGTATCATCAGCTCCACTCTACTATTGAGGTTACGGCTCATCCAGTCCGCACTTGCGATGTAGGTGAGGGGCTGCCCCGCGTTATGGAAGCAGAGAATTCTCCCATGCTCTAAGTAGCGGTCAAGTATGCTGACAATGCGGGTGTTTTTTTGCCCAGCACGTTCGCTAGGTACCCAGCAGCAGATGCCACGTATGTTGAGTTGTATATCAACTCCCGCCTCATCGGCTTTGTCAAGGGCTGCCATGATTTCTACGTCATTGAGGGAGTTCATTTTTGCCTTGATTTGCGCTTTTTCTCCTAGTTTGGCACGCGCTGTCTCTGCCTCGATGAGCTCGATGAGGCGTTGCTTCATCATAATAGGCGAGGGGTACAGGGCGCGGAAGCGGGTGAGTTGGGTGAGTCCCGTGACAGAGTTGAAAAATTGCGAGGCATCTGCTCCCAACTTGTCGTTGCAGGTGAGCAGTGAGAGGTCTGTGTAAAAGCGTGCGGTGCTTTCGTTGTAGTTGCCTGTGCCAAAGTGGCAGTAGCGACGCAGACTGCCGCCCTCTCGTCTGACGATGAGGAGTACCTTGGCATGGGTCTTGTAGCCCTTGACTCCGTAGACTACTTGCACGCCAGCGCGTTGGAGGG
>CAZRZE010000166.1:0-2872 GCA_964604535.1 uncultured Akkermansia sp. | reverse complement strand
CCACGCACGTCTACCACCCTATTGACCCCAGTCTGACCATACGCATCGCAGACAAGGCTGGCAACATCCCTGCCTCTGGTACCATCATGCGCGTGCCCAATACTGACATCCGCTTTGTTGTCCCCTAAGACAGTTTGACACCATGACCCCGCGTCCCCTCAATAACATAGCCATTCTCGGTCCCGGACTCCTCGGTGGCTCTATTGCCCTTGCCGTACGAGAACATCTGCCTCAGTGTACACTACGTCTCTGGGCGAGAAGAGAGCAACCCCTCCTCCTCGCCAAAGAACTAGGCATCACAGAGCACACCACCATGAATGTCCAAGAGGCAGTCGCGGGCGCGCAGCTAGTCATCCTCGCCACCACCATTGGAGCTTTTGAGGACTTGACGCGACAGATGCTTCCCAGCCTTTCCAAGGACGTCATTGTCACCGACATAGGCTCTGTAAAGCACTATGTCCACCGCACAACAGGAGCCCTGCTGCACGAGCGCGGCTACCAATTCATAGGCTCTCACCCCATGGCAGGCTCAGAGCAGCAGGGCTTGGAGTATGCCCAAGCCAGCCTCATACAAGGAGCAACACTTGCCCTGACCAATGAGCACCAAGTAGACGAAGAAGCCGTCGCCGCCCTAGAGCACTTTTGGCACAGCATAGGCATGTGCCCCTACCGCATAGGTGCAAAAGACCATGATCGCAGCGTGGCGAGAGTCTCCCACGTCCCCCACATCCTCGCTGCCCTCTGCGCGAGAACAGCCGACATGGGAGGCGTGCCCCTAGAAAACCTCCAGCGCCTTGCCGCCACAGGCTTTCGCGACACCAGCCGCGTGAGCGGAGGCCCTGCAAACATGTGGGCTGGCATACTCTGGGAAAACGACGTTGCTGTAAGAGAGACCATTCAATACTGCCTCGAAGACCTGCAACACCTCGTCAAACTGCTTGAACTACAAGACAGACAGGGCACAGAAGAATGGCTACGCGAGGCAAAAGAATCCCGCGTCAGCATCAAGCCCTTCCAGAACTTGACCCCGCCACCTAGTCATTAACCAATAGGCAGACTTAGCAGGAAGGTGCAGCCACCTTCACTGCTCTCCAATTGCAAATCACCGCCTATAGAGCGCGCCAAATCACGAGAGAGAGCCAGCCCTAGGCCTATACCCGACTTCTTGCCCTTCTCCGCATCGGCGGAGCGGTGGAAGGGCGCGAAAATAT
Source organism: uncultured Akkermansia sp. (assembly GCA_964604535.1). Classification (GTDB taxonomy): domain Bacteria; phylum Verrucomicrobiota; class Verrucomicrobiia; order Verrucomicrobiales; family Akkermansiaceae; genus Akkermansia. Next base: position 1,661 of record CAZRZE010000166.1, on the reverse strand, counting down.
GCCTTCTCATTGACTGCGCTATACCGGGTCCCTTGTCTCTAAAGCGTATATCAATATGCTTGTGCCTCTGTAGCACATGCAACTGAATATGAGCCTGAGGAGAAGACGCGTACTTGATAGCATTGTCAGCTAGATTGGTTAATATCTGCTCTAGCGTTAGAATATCTGTGCAAAGCTGCACATGGTGGCAGCGTTTGTCCAGCGTGAATCCGACCTCAAAGCCCGCCTCACGAAGAGGTTGCGCTATCTTCTCAAATAGCTTTGGCAGCATCTCACCACAGAGCCCCACATCCTGCCTACCGCGTACCTTGCCTCGGCTGAGACGCGCAAAGGAAAGCACATTTTCCACCAAGTGGTTGAGTCGCTGACTCTCGCGATGCATCTTAGCATAGTATTTTTCCTTGGTCTCCTCACTGAGAGACGCCGATTGCGTGGCAAGCATCTCCGTATAAAGGCTAAAGCTAGTCAGCGGTGTGCGCAGCTCATGCGTTACAGCGGATACAAAGTCACTGCGCTTTCTCTCAAAGCGGGCATAAAGCCACAGCAGCACCGCAATCAGCAAGGCCGTCCCCAGACAAACAGCCCAAGCAGACAACAAAGTGCCGCGCAAAGCCTCCTTGCGCTCCGCCGTGTCGGGCAGATCTACATGCCCACCGGGTAAAAGATTAAGCGGCAGTGGTGCGAGATTTCCCACCTTCAAACGGGGAGTCAGGGCAAGTTGCGCCTCCTTGAGACGAGGCTCAACCAGAGGCAGCAGATGAGCCGCGAGCTTATCCCTATCAATCACAAAACCCTGCGCAGCATAGCCATGTGTCGTGGGAATACGGCGCATATAAATAATCTCCTCATCCGCGTACCAAGCAAAGTAATCACTAGGTTCTCCTGTCGCCTTGATGGGCTTGGAAAAATCCGTATTTTCGATGATACTCACCGCCATGACCCCCTTTTCCTTTCGTGAGTCAAAAGAACCGGGGTTGAGAGGGTCAAAATAAGGAGCCTCAGGATTAGTCGCTTTGCGGCGCATGGTATCCATGAGAGCCGCCTTTTCCTCCAAGGCTGCGCCAAAGCCACGCGCCTCGGGAGACACAAAGAAGCCCGCAGGACTCAGCAAGAAAAAGCCCTTGTTAAAATCAGCCCTCTCCCCGTGTGGCGACTTGTAGTGAGGGTGGATAAAGCTGGGCATAGCATCCCCAGTCTTCGCACTCTCCTCCTCCAAGAGCGCATGCAATCGTCCCTCTAGGCGTGGGATAGACAGCTCCAGCAGACGCTTCGCCTGTGACTCCTGGTCAATATGCGTAAGACGCTGCTCCAACATAGATGCCTCCCGCGCCAGCCAAGCAGCAGCCAGCAAACAGAGTAAGACCAAAGAACCTGCAATGAGATAAAAACGCTTGTTCATGAAAAAAAATGAGATCAAAGAATAAGAAAATTAGAGAATAGCAGGCTCATCGGGATGTTGCCAAATATAGCCCCGACCGCGAATATTTTTGATATAGGTAGCAGCCTCGGGAGGCAATTTTTCCTTCAAACGCGTCAGTGTCACCGCAACCGCGCGTGTTTCATTGGCGCGTGCAGAACTGCCCCAAAGACGGCGCAACAATTCCTCCTGAGAAATCACACGACTCTGGTGCATCAGGAAATAGCGCAGCAAATCTGCCTCC
>CAZRZE010000165.1:0-2907 GCA_964604535.1 uncultured Akkermansia sp. | reverse complement strand
TTACCTGATCAATCGCGATAACTTCGCCCTACTTTTTGGGAGAAGCTTTCAACAGCTTGTTTTCCTCGACCCTGCTATTGCCAAGGGTACGGTCTATTCCCGTGAGCAAATTGAAGAAGACACACAGGCCTGTGACTACCTCATCAATCGCCTTGCTGATATTAAGCCAGAGATGACAGTCTTTCTGACAACCTGTGATATGCTCTCCGATCAGGCGGACGAAAATAGCCCTATCTTGGAGTCTAGCGATGACCCCTATGTGCAAAATCGCATCAATCTCTACACCGCGCTCAATCGCCAGTTTGGTCGTGTGCTCAATGTGCATATACCTGCTCTGGCTATGGCTGATGAGAACTTTTCTCCTCTACTCCATGCCTGTGTGAACCCACCCAAGGGCAAGACAAAGTTGCCCTTTGCGCCGCAGGAGTTGCATCAATTCTACTTCCACCAGATGTTGCTTGCGGACGTAGAAAAATGCATCCCACTCGGTATTTCTAGCTTCATTGCTTCTATGCCACCGCTGAGTACAGAAGAGATTATCGCGGCTATTGCTCCAGAACTGAGCCCCCGCCTGCGTGCAGCTAAGGAAAGTGACCCCTTCGGCTCTTCCCGCAAGTCCATCCACTCTTTCCATTGGTTAGACCCCAAGGATGGTTATCTGGTGTCAAAAGAAGACCAGATAGAGCTGCTGAAGTTCTACTTCGCACCCTAAGCCTTGCAGCGCACCCCTCGCCTCCTCCTCTATGTCCACGCGTCAGCAGTTTTTGCGTTTTTTTGTAGTGGGTGTCGGGGCGACCTTGCTGCATATAGGTATCTATCAGGCTATCAATGCGCTCTTTTCTCTCAATGAGGAGCAGCAATTCTATCTCAATCTCAGTTATGGGATTGGCTATGCGCTTTCCTTTGTGGCAAACTATATAGCCAGCACGCGCTGGACATTCAAGACACAAGGCAGCGCAAAAAAAAGCGCAGGCTTTGTAGGTGCCCACGCGATTAATCTTGGTTTGCAGTATTTGCTATTCAATCTCTTCCTTTGGATGAAGGTGGGGGATTGGCTGGTAAGCCTCAATGAGGCTGTTCTACCTAACGCCCTCTTGCAGCTGCTGCCGCTTTTGCAAAATCCTGCGGATCTTGTCCCCTTGCCAGTCTTTTTCTTTGTCGTACCTCTTAATTTTATCTTGGTACGACTTGTCCTGACGGACAAGGGGAAGTGATTTTTTCCTTACTTACTAATGGCACGACCAATTTCGGCTGCATAGTAAGCGGCTTTTTCGGCAAAGCTCTTTTCGGGGTTTTGGTACATGATGCCGCGTGATACGTTGATCAAGACGGGAGAGGCATCATGACGTGCCTTGAGGGAGACGAGCTCCCCACCCTGCGCCCCAAGACCGGGTATGAGAAGAGGTGCCGAGGGCAAATCAGTGAGGATGCGATCGCTAGCATTGGTCAAACCGACGACCATGCCCACCTCTGTTGCACTGTTTTCTGCATGAGAGCGTGCCACCATATCACCCACAAGTTGGTAAACAGCGCGTCCGTCAGCAAGGATTTGCTGCTCTATGTCAGCTGCTCCTGCGTTGCTGGTGACTGCCAGCAGGTAGACTGCCTTATCTGTGTGATGGAGGAAGGGCTCCAAGATGTCATAGCCCATAAAGGGGTTGAGGGTGACGGCATCCACGTTCATGTGCTCAAAGTAAGCCTGCGCGTAGTATTTTTGCGTCTCGCCTATGTCGCCTCTCTTTGCATCAAGGATAACTGGTATTTCTGCCGGGCAGAAGGTGAGCAACTGCTCCAACAACTCCAGACCTGGTAAACCCATGGCCTCAAAGTAAGCAATATTGGGCTTGTAGGCGGCGGCGTAGGGGGCGGTTTCATCAATGAGACGGCGCAAGAAGTCGCGCAGCTCTGCGATATTTTCTCTCTGTGGGCGAGGATCTATGCCAACACAGAGGGCGGATTGAGTCAATTGGACACGTGCGCGTACTTTATCGGTGAATTTCATGGCTGAGCACAGCATATCACAGCCCTGAGCTACTGACAAGAAAATCTGCTTGCCCCGCTCTGATAGACTATGCTACAATCATGGTCATGAAGCACTGCCTATTCCTCTGTGGATGCGCCCTAGCACTCTCCTCCTGCCAACTCTTCAGTGGTGGTGATGAGGACAAAGATGCTGCCTCGGTGCCGGACAAAAAAGACACTGAAAAGGTGTTTTATATTGGCTCTGTGTACAAAATCTACCCCGATGCCAAGTTTGCCCTCATACGTATCGTCAAGGCGAAACCCTCTGCAGGAACAACCCTCATCTCGCGCCCACCCAATGGCAGCGATGCGCGTGTGGGTAATCTCGTTGTTTCCCCCCAGACGGTTAGCAACAATATCACCCCACTTATTGCCGCTGACATCCGCGCAGGACAGTTGCAGGTGGGCGACCCCGTTTATATCTACCAAGCCATAGGCGAAGAAGCCCCAGACATTGCGCAGCAAGTGCCAGCTGATGGAGACAGTGCCGATGCCCTCAATACTGACCTTCTCCCCACCCTTCCCGAAGCAAGCTTCTCAGCCGATATAGATGAGCAGGTTCCTGCTGGTCCCACAACGGATCATCGTGGTCATACAGCAGCACCCACAACCCCTACTGTTCAACCACCTACACAACAAAAAGTTCCCCAAAATATCAAAAACATACCCGATACCTACGAGGGTTGGGAAAATATGTAAGAAAACACAATTTTATCATGAGATTACAATACTTTGCAGATGAGGATGGCGAAAGCGTCATCGGTTTATGGGTTCCAAAGCGCCAGTGCTTCATTGATGTTAGTGCGATGGAAGACCAACTCTGGCATGCCCTGCTGCCCGATGGCAAAAAAATACGCAAGCAGATAGAAACATGGCTTTCTCAGG
>CAZRZE010000164.1:0-3002 GCA_964604535.1 uncultured Akkermansia sp. | reverse complement strand
CACCATCGCTACGATTGCTTTGAGCTATTTGATAGTGATGATGAAATTGGACGAAGCAGCCTCTGCGTCAAGTGATGCGCACAAAGGGAATACCGAACACATTCAAGAAGTGCCAACATCTAACGAATTAAGCGAAGCAATTAGCATACTAAAAAAAGAGCATCACAATTACAAAGAACTCTGCAAAACCATCGACAAATCGTTTGTAGAACGAATAGGCAATTTTAGGCAGCAAAACGCAGGAAGGCTATCACAAAATAACTTGAACGAATTACAAAAGTTATGGAACGAAATTAACAAAGCGCCTAAACCTACGAACGGGGGAAATCACGGGAAATAGTATCATGCTTTGTGTGAAATTTGATATGAGCGACCGTGCTAGTAGGCAGGCTCATCATACTCATACGCAGAAATCCTAGCTGCTGGTTATGCACCAGTCAGTCTAGGATCACTTATTTTGCGCGTCGAGACTGCCGTATTCATGGCTTTATCCTCCGCGCGATATGCCCTTAGCTGAGACGCTCTGTCCAGTAGGCGATGCGCTTGGCGGTATTTGCTAATGCGGGAGAGCCCGCGTTGCTACGTAGCTCAAAGGCACGTTGCAGGGAGAATACCTCATGCACATCATCACCGTACTCGGTGGATATGTTTTGGTACTGCTCTACTGTCAGCTGGTGCAAGGGGGTTTTGCTTCCCACGGCCAAGGCTACGGCCTGTCCCACCAACTCATGCGCATGGCGGAAGGGCACACCACGGCGGACGAGGTAGTCTGCAAGATCTGTTGCTAGCAGCAGGGGGTCGGAGACGGCCGCTGCGCAGCCTTCTTCGTTGATGCGCATGGCGGCTATCATCTCGGCATTGACGCGCAGTGCCAAGGATATGGTTTCAAAGGAGTCAAAGAGGGGTTCTTTGTCTTCTTGCAAGTCGCGGTTGTAGGTCAGGGGTAGTCCCTTCACAGCGACCATGAGGGAAACGAGGTTGCCATAGAGTCGACCTGATTTGCCACGCGTGATTTCGCTCACATCGGGATTCTTCTTCTGAGGCATGAGGCTAGAGCCTGTTGTGTGTGCATCAGATAGGGTGCAGAAGGCAAACTCTGCGCTGCTCCACAGGACGAGGTCTTCGCTGAGGCGGGAAAGGTGTGTGCCTATGGTTGCCAAGCAGAAAAGGCTTTCCATGATGTAGTCGCGGTCAGCTATGGCATCCATGGAATTCTGTGTTACCGCGTCAAAGCCCAGCTCTGCAGCGATAGCCTCGCGGTCTAGGTTGATGGTTGAGCCAGCAATTGCGCCAGAGCCAAGGGGGGAGATATTCAGGCGGCGGCGGCAATCCCAGAGACGCTCTGCATCACGGGAGAACATCTCCACATAGGCGAGCAGGTGATGCGCTACGGATACGGGCTGTGCGCGCTGTAGGTGAGTGTAACCGGGTATGAGAACGGTGGCGTATTCTTCTGCCTTGCCCACCAGTGCGCGTTGCAAATCGGCAAGCAAGAGCTGCGTGCTGTCAATCTCTGCTCGGCAATAGAGGCGTGTGTCTGTGGCAACTTGATCGTTGCGGGAGCGCGCTGTGTGCAACTTTGCACCGGGTGCGCCTATGCGACGTGTGAGCTCGCTTTCAATATTCATGTGTACGTCCTCTAGGGCTATATCCCATGAGAAATTACCTGCTTCTATGTCCGCACGTATAGCGAGCAAGCCTGTCTCAATGGCTTGGAACTCTTCTTCATTGAGCAAACCCGCCTTGAGTTGGGCGCGAGCATGCGCAATAGAACCTGCTATATCATAGGGATAGAGCTTCCAGTCGTAGGATACCGACTCACCATATTGAAGCACTAAATCAGCCGTTGCTTGAGAAAATCTGCCTTTCCACATAATCACAAAAAGCTTACCCCATCCCGCCCCCCAAGGCAAGCTTTATCTACGCATGAGTATTCCAGAAAATAGCGTTTGCAAAGGGTGAGCAAAAATGCTATATCATCACTACATGAAAACGCGCATCTATTTATCATTTTTCTTACTGGCTCTGAGTTCCTGTTCCCTTTTTCAGCAAGATAATAAGCTCCCTTCAACTCTGCAATCCAAAGTTGACTACATGGAAGAGAATGAAGATGTGCTCTTGCCCAAGGCCATGGCGGGTGATGTGGATGCCTTGGGAACCTTGGGCTTTTACTACTACGTCAGCAGTCTTCAACCAGATAGAAACGCTCTTGAGGCCTCAAATAGAAAGAAGTTGGGCATCAATCTCCTTGAACAGGCAGCAGAAAAAGGAGACACGGGGAGCATACTCCGACTTGTTGATTACTACAAGCCCAGAATCATGCAAGCGCAGCCCAATTTCAAGGTATTGGCCTACTGGGACATCCCTATCGGTGATGAGAAAAAATACCTCCACTATGTCAATCAGCTCATCAAATCAAAGGACAAGCAAGATCAGGCATGGGGCTATGCAGAATTAGGCAATTGGAATTTGCTAAAGAAGCCCAAAACCGCCTTTTCCAACTTCAAAAAAAGCTACCAAGCCAGCAAAGCAGAAGGCGCGCCCAGCATAAGCGAAGGACATGTCGGGCTGGCTCTGAGCTACATCATGGGCACGGGCTGCAAGAAAAATGTGAGCAAGGCAGAGCAAATCGCCGAGGAATTACTGGCCATAGACAATCCTTACTTCCAAAGTCAGGGCTGCTACGTCATGAGCAAAATTCACGAAGATGACCCCAAAGCCCACAAGCAGTGGACAAAGAAGAGGGATGACTTGCTGGACAAATTCCTCGGAGAATAACAGCAAAGGGTTTCGTGGGTGATATTAATATCGCTTTGTGAATTGCGAGCAGTCCTCACAAGGGAGGGTGTGAGCAATTTCACTGCAAGTATAAAACGCAGAAACAGCCTCTCCTCAAAAGGGAGAGGCTGTTTCGTAATTAACTCTTATAGGGAGGCTCTCTTAGATCTTGCCAAAGAGGGTCTTGCCTGTGGAGAGGAGGTCGTCAGCAGCGACTTGGAGAC
>CAZRZE010000163.1:0-3089 GCA_964604535.1 uncultured Akkermansia sp. | reverse complement strand
TCACTTATAGTGACAATCAGGAGGTGCAAGAGCGCGCCATGGACTCCATGGATTTAGAAAGGGAAAAGGGTATTACCATCAAGGCGAAAAATACCTCTATTCACTGGAATGATCACACAATTAACATTGTAGATACCCCAGGTCACGCCGACTTTGGCGCAGAGGTGGAGCGCGTGATGAAGATGGTGGATGGTGTTATCCTCGTTGTGGATGCCTACGAAGGCCCGCAGGCGCAGACGCGCTTTGTGCTGCGCAAGGCCTTGCAAGAGGGCTTGCTTCCTATTGTGGTAATCAACAAGATTGACCGCCCCCATGCCGATGCCGCTAAGGTGAAGGAACAGGTGCTAGAGCTTCTCCTAGAGCTTGACGCGACAGAGGAGCAGTTTGAAGCTCCCTTTGTGTATGGCTCTGCACGTGATGGTTACTTTATGAACAGTCTGGAGGGAGAGCCTCCCGTTGACTGCACGCCCTTGCTTTTCCATATTATCAAGCGCATCCCCGCACCAAAGGACGCTGATCCTGAGAAGGACTTCCTCATGCTTATCTCCAATATTGACTGGGATGACTACGTGGGACGTGTTGCCATTGGGCGCATCACAAGCGGTCAGGTGAAAAAGGGCGACAGCCTCCACCTGCTGCGCCATGATGGTCGCCGCGTGCAGGCCAAGGTGACAAAGCTTTTTGAATACAGTGGTCTTCAGACAACGGACTCTCTAGTAGGTGTGGCTGGTAATATCATCGGTCTCTCTGGCTTTGAAGATGTGGACATTGGAGAGACCCTCAGTGCAGATCCCGAGGTAGAGCCCTTGCCCTTCGTTGACATTGAGCCCCCCACTGTGCAGATGGAAATCAGCATCAATGATGGTCCTCTGGGTGGTAAGGAAGGCAAGAATGTCACCAGCCGCGTTATCCGTGACCGCCTGATGCGCGAGATGCGTACTAATATTTCTATCAAGGTGGAGGACAGTGACCGCGCAGGTGTTTTCTGCGTCTCCGCTCGTGGCACGATGCAGATAGCGATTCTTGTGGAGCAGATGCGCCGCGAAAATTATGAAATGCTGGTCTCCCGCCCCCGCGTGATTGACAAACTCATAGATGGCGTGCGTTGCGAGCCCTTTGAGCGTCTCTTCATCGAAGTACCAGAAGAGCATGCTAACGGTGCTGTGCGCATTCTGGGCAACCGTCGAGGTATTTTGGAGCATATGGAGGCTAATGACACAGGACGTACCCTCATTGAGGCGAGCATTCCCACGCGTGGTCTCATCGGCTTTGAGTTTGAGCTAGTCAACCTCACCAGCGGACATGGTATTTTCTCCCATCTATTCAAGGAGTATGCTCCCTATGCTGGTGAGATTGTTACACGTCAGAATAGCACCCTAGTTTCACTAGAAAACGGCAAGGCACGTCCCTACGCCCTTCAAAGCATTGAAGAGCGCGGTAGCCTCTTCATCGGTCCTAATGATGAGGTCTATGAGGGCATGATAGTCGGTGAAAATCCAAAACCCATGGATATTATGGTCAATCCGACCAAAGAAAAACAACTGACAAACCACCGTGCAGCTTCTAAAAATGACTCCATTCAGCTGACTCCTCCTCGCGTTTTTAGTATCGAGCGTGCTATAGAATACATTGAGGCTGATGAACTTGTTGAAATTACGCCCAAGGCTGTACGTATGCGCAAGCGCATCCTCAACACCACAGAGCGCAAGCGCACCACACAGCGCGACAAAGAGCGTGCGGGAGAATAAGCTTGCCCTATGACTCCGTCTCGGCTATTATAGCTTACTCCTACACATGTCATCAGTCTGTGCCATATTCACTCATTTTGCAAACCCGCAAAACACGCTAACGTGTTTGCGTCGTTTGGCGGCGCAGACTAGGGCTCCAGAGCACATCCTTATTATCAATAATGCTTCTGCGGAAGACGAGGGGATAGAGGCTGCGCGCGCTTTAGCGCAAGAGCTTTTTGAAGAAGGCAAAGTCAGCGTCCTGCAGTGTGAGAGTAATCTCGGCAATGCCGGCGGCTGCGCCCGCGGTCTCGATGAGGCCTTTGTGAAGCTGGGTGCGGATTTTGTCTGGGTGCTTGATGACGATTCTTGGGCGCGTCCCGATACCTTGGCGCATCTCATGGCTGCCGATGTGGATGCAAAGACCATACGCATGAGCATGGTCATCGACCCCGCAAAGGAAGATGAGCTCAGTTGGCCACTCACCGCCCGCGCGGCGGATGAGGAACACTGGCGTCATATTGCCCACAGGGCAGAGCTGCCCGATACAGACCGCATCATCAGCCGAGGCGGTTGGCTGGGGGCTCTCTACCCACGCCAAGCATGGGAAATGGTAGGAGTGCCAACAGAGGCTCTTTTCATACGCGGAGAAGATGAGGAATATCCTTGGAAGCTCCGCCATGCTGGTTTCAAATTCATCACCCTGCGAGAGAGCAAGCTAGAGCATCCCACCTCCCGCTACAAGCTGCTGGAGTACAAAATTGGTCACCGTTCCTTCTTTTATGAGCCAGGTTTGCAAGTCTCGCGTGTTTATTATAAAAACCGCAATTGGGCATGGCTGCAACGCCTGCGCTACCCAAAGAATTACCTGCGCCGCCTAGCAGCTTGTGGTGTGTATATTCTTTTCTCCCTCTGCGCTATGCTCAAGGCGCGAGAACTGAACCCCTCACGCGTTTATCAACTCTTCCGCGCTCTTCATAATGGCTTCTATGGTAAGCTTCGCCCCTATGAAAAGTAACAAAAATGACTAAAATTGTAAAATTTGTCTTTACAATTTGAGATGTCAGAGTATAATGCGCGTCCAAGTTCCATTTTCAATCACACATAAACCCCATATCATCACATGAAAGTACTTTCCTCACTCGCCTCCATGAAGCGCCGTCACGCAGACTGCCAAATCGTGAAGCGCAAAGGCACACTCTACGTCATCTGCAAGAGCAACCCCAAGTTCAAGGCTCGTCAGGGCACAACAGCGGGAACTCGCCTCAGCAAGAAGGGCGTTAAGTAAAAATCCCCCATCATATACCTTTTTATAGAAAGGAAGACCGATGTGCATCGTCGCCTCGGTCTTTTTTCTATTGT
>CAZRZE010000162.1:0-3120 GCA_964604535.1 uncultured Akkermansia sp. | reverse complement strand
ATGTGAGTATGGCGCCCGACCCACTCTTGCAACAATACATAAATGAAGGCAAATCCGTTAGCCTACTCTTTAAGGACGCATCTGCTACCAGAGATAGCGACGGCTTATCTGTTGATAGTTTCCATAACTACGATAGCAATTTCATTTTTGGAAATGAATATAATTTTAATAGAAATATTCATCTCTACGTCAACGGCCAGTATTTTGCGGTCTCAGGAGCTCTTAATACTGATGGAGGCATCGCCTTCTCTGTGATACCAGAGCCCAGCACAGCCACATTAAGCTTGCTAGCACTTGCTGGCTTATTGACTTACCGACGCAGAAAAACAAACTATAAAGGCTAAATTCTTAATCAATCAATTGCGAGAGACTGCCCACGGCGTCTCTCGCAATTAAACTTGATTCTTAAATAATAACATTATGGGATGTTCTCATAATTCGCAAAGACCTCTTGCGCTTTGCGTTAGCTACGGTAGATAATTGTCGCTTTAGTCGCTTGCCTCATTATGCGTTTTCTTTGATGAGCTCTAGCTCTCGGACAAAGCATTGACTGCTCGCGTCACCTTTGTGACAGTCCTCGGTGTAACGCAGGGAGAGCTCATAGCTACCGTCTTCTTCTATGCTAAGAGGATAAGAGGCGGTGAGATAAAAGTTCTCCCATTCCCCTTGCTCTCCTTGCTGCGGTAAGGCGATGAAGCCGCGATGCTCTTCTCCACAGTAAAGGGCGCGTATCGCACAGCCATCACCATCTCTCAATGATTGAGCAGCGTTGCTGTAGACGACGCGTAGCTTGTACTGCCCTGCGCTGAGTTGCGTTGGGGCAAAGAAGAGTTGTTTGGTGTGTATATGCTCATCCAACCATGCTTGCCCTCTTTCTACTTGGTGCTCACCATGTTCTCCTATACGTTGTACGGGGATGATGTGATGGCAGCCTTCGGCTATGACGTGGTAGGGGGCGTTGGGGTAGGAGTAGGTGTGGGCGTTGAGGGCTTGGATGCGATAGACGGCGTGGTTGCCAGTCGCACTGATGGGGTGTGTGCAGCTGGCGGTTTGCGCTACGGCGCGACCATTACAAAAAATACGGTAGGCAGTGGCCTCTTCTACGGGTAACCAGCACAGTTGTTCTGGGCTGGGGTCGTCCCATGTGGGTTCTGGAAGGTCTTCTTGGAAAGCTGGGTACTGGGCAGCACTTTCTTCTTCTTCGGAATAGCTGGGTTGGAGTTCCAACTCCACGATGAGTCGCCCTTCTCCCGAGAGGGGGATGATGGGGGCTGACATTTTTCCGTTGATGAGGGCACTGCATATTTCTGACCCGTAGCCGTTGATATGGATGTCCAAGGTGAGTTTTCCTATGCGCAATCCCATAATCCAGTGACTGCCTGCATAGGCACGTGGCACGCAGGGTGTGAAGACGAGGTTGTCTCCGTCAAAGCGTATGCCAAAGAGTCCATGGTAGAACATGCCCAGCATGCCAGAGCTGCTCCAACATTGCGCGTCAGAGCTCTGTATGGTGTCATCTGCCTCACCTGTGAAGGCGTGGAGGTTTTCTTTGTTGCTGGCAAAGAGCATGGCGGCTCTCAAGAGGCTGGCCATGGATTGCTCCATCCCTGCCGCGTCCTGTAGCTCTGCATGGGCGAGTAGGACGAAGGCTTCTACAAAGGGCCATATGCTGCGATTGTGGTAGCTGTCAGGCTGCGATGATTTGCAGGGTGCAAAGACTGGTGTACCAAAGGGGCTGCGAGGCAGCTTGTTGAGTGCTTCTTGCCCATGCTCTCCAGCTAGCCCAAAGAGCACTCCCAGCGCGGTGGCTAGAGCATCGGGGCGGCTATCCAACACGCCATCGTGGCAGCGCAGCATGCCAAACTGTCGCGTAGCGGTGTCCCAGAATTGCTGCTGGATGATGGAGATGAGCTCTTTTGCGTCTTCTTTGTAGCTCTTTGCTTCCTCTTTCCTACCAAGGGATCTCAGCATGGACGCAAGCGCACGACGCGCAGCAGCGTGAAGGAGGTTGGTGCCAAAGGCGAAGCTGGCCCCAATATCCGCTGGATTCATCCAGTCGGGGTAGTTTTGCTCTCTCCAGTCGAGGAAGGAGCTTTCACCGGGGAAGAGTCCCTGTTGCCCATTTTGCCCCTTCTCCTTGCGCAGGATGAGATCATCTTGCGCGAGGGTGTTTTTCATGACATCGAGCTGGGATTCAACCCAGTCTTTGTCCTGTGTGGCGTTAAAATATGTCCACGCGGCAAGTATCCAAACAACGCGGTCGGTGGAGATGGGCCAACCACCGCCTGTGCCTGTGTCTTGCAGGATGATGCCATCTTTCACGCGTGATTCTAGGCTGCGTCGGCAGGCATCAGGCATGACGAGGGGCGCGCCTAGAAGTATGGCGTAGGCGGTGTCTCGTGTCCATACCCCGTCCCAGCTAGCCCCAGCGGTGAATTCTCCTCGCTCATTGAGCACGCTTTGCATCTCCTGTACGGCCAGCTTGTACATGGCACCTAGCACGGGTATGCTACCTCTGTAGTTGGGTAGCCCCTGTGGTACGGGGTTGATGGTGGTAAAGTTTTCCTCCGTCACACCTACGACCTCATGACTGGGGCGGGTGATGTGGAGGAGCTCTTCGTGGATGAGGGTAGCCTCATCACCCCCTTGCTTCACACGATGAGTGGTGAGCTTGTAGTTCTCATTCTCGTAGAGAAGTTGTTCTTGCTTGCTAATCATCGCGTGGAGAGAGGGGGATGTTTTTCAGAGAAAGGAGAGGGAGGTGCTACACTCTTTAGAGAATAGCACCAGGGCAATAATTGATTGCGTCTTGGTAGGGCGCGCAGTAGGCATCTACCTTTGTTGCAAAGGCGGCTACCTGCTGGACAGCCATGCCTGTGTCGCCTGCGTTGGCATCATAGATACTCTGTATTTCCTCGCGGGAAAGCTGGAGGCGGTCATCCGCGCCAAGGCGGTCAAGAAGGTCATTGATGGCAATGCGTCCTGTGCGCAGGTCATTGGAGACAGCAACAGCGTGCTCCTTGATGATTTCATGTGCGCTTTCACGACCCACACCGCGCTTCACGGCTGCCATCATGATGGTTGTGGTCATGAGGAAGGGGAGGTAGCGGTCGAGCTCGC
>CAZRZE010000161.1:0-3309 GCA_964604535.1 uncultured Akkermansia sp. | reverse complement strand
GTCCATTTTTCCAGTGAGAGTGCTTCGCTGCGGGGGGCAAATTCTGTGCCGAGTTGCAGAGAGGAAATGCTATCTTTAATCTGTGCTAGTACTTCAGCCTTATCGTAAAGAGAGGCATGGAGTAGTAGGACGAGTGGGCTCTGCTCTAGCTGCGCGGAGCGCAGGGCAAAGGATTGCGTGAGGGCGCGTAGCATCTGCTGCATGTCCGCATCCTCTCGTGCATACAGGCTGTTAATAGCGGGCTGCTGCTGCAAGAGCAGGGAGAGTTTTGACCCATCTGGCTGCGCTTCTTCTATGATGGTGAGGGGGGCATAGTGGAAGAAGGCATCGACTGCCTCATCGCTGAATAGTTGGGCGGCTACCTGATTGTCAAGGCATTGAACAATGGTGATGTTGTCTTTTTTGATGCCCGCAGAGAGGAGTAATCCGTAGAGTAGTTCTGCGATGCGGCGCGTGGTGTTTGCTGGTTTGTAGATGCTGGCATAGCCTAGTACGTAGGCGGTGCACAGACCTTCAATGCCTTCTATAAGGGGTCTTTTCGTGCCGGTATTGACGACGGCAAGTCCGCCTGATTCCAGTTGCAGTCCTTCCATCCAGCTGGGGTCACGGAGGGTTTGTACCAAGGTCTGGCAGAGGATGATGGCTTCTCCTATCTCCGCATCGGCATCACAGAGGCGGTAACCCGCATCGCGAACGAGCGCGGCAGCATAGCTGCTGCGTTGGGAGGAGAGGCTAATCGCAATTTTCTCCAAGGCTTTGAGGCGGGTGGAAAGATTTTTTTCCACCTTTTGGGTGTTGCTCTTCATCTGCTCAATGACTTGGTTGATTTGCTCATAGTTAAGCCCTTCAACGGTATAGTCCACCTGCTGGTAATCCCAAGGCACACGGGATCGTACGCTAAACTGGGATTCCACCTCCTTGCCCATGACGGTGGCAGGGTAGCGGGTGAGGGGGCTTTTCTTTTCCTTCTGCAAGGCGGCTTGCAGCTCTGCTGCTACAGCGGGGCGCTGTACGGGGAGGCGGAAGCTGTGTTGCTCCGCGTCCTGCTCCAAGGCGATGTCATGGAGCACTTTTTCCGTCTTGTTCCAAGAGGTGTTAAAGTGCTGCACCATGCTTTGCCATGCACCCTCATCATGCTTTGCAGAGGGGGAAAGGGTGAGGGCGGCATAGGGCTCTTTGAGGCTGTAGAGGATGTCTGTCCAGTACTCCTCGGTGAGTTCTGCCTGTTCTAGGCTGTGGTGAAAGCTGCTTAGAGAGCAATCCATGCCCATGGCTGTCAAAGCCTTTGCCAGGGGTGTGCCCAGTCCTGCGTAGAAAACGAGGCGAGGGTAGCTGCCTTTAGCTTGCTTCCCATGTGCCCAGAGCACACAGCCATAGGCTATATCCAGTAGATGATGGGTGGCTAGCTCGAGCTTCAATTGAGGGCAGTCCACCATGCTTTGCATGAGGGAGCGCAGGCGCACATCTGTCTCTAATCTGGTGGAGCTGAGGCGTTCTCCTCTGCCCTGCTGTTCCGCATGTTTTTGTTGATTGGGTATCTGTTCGCCTTTGAGAAGGCGTAGGCAAAGTTTATGCTGGGATTTTTCCTTTGCCCAGATTTTAAGCAGGTCTAGCACCTCGGCTGAGGACTCATGACAGGCAGAAATCTCCAGACCGAGATCCAGTGCCTCCCAGCCGCTTTCGGATTTTAGTAGGCTACAGAGTTGAGCGGCAATCATGACTCTATCATTATCAATAGAGCATAGCATGATGCGCAGGGCGTCGGGGCGTTGCGCGTTGGCTTGGAGGATGGGAAGGAGGTTTTGCTTGAGCCTCGCGACAGATTCTTGCCAATGATAGCAATCATACTGGGGCAGCAGGCGGCGTACATCAAGCTCCAGACAGCCTGATGGCAACAGGGGGATGAGAGTGCAGATGCGCTTGATATAATTCTGCACGGAGCTGTTCCCCAATGTCTCTGGGTGCAGCAGTCGCACGGATGCGGCCAACTTTTGCTTGCGACGCTTGACATAAAGGCGCTCAAAGGAGGCGGGCGTGTCAGATTGGAAGAGCGAGCTCATTGCCTGATTGAGAATATGAGTCAACGAGGCAAAATTATTGAGACCAAGGAACTTTCCAAGACGCAAGCGCAGAGCCTGCATGGAGGTGAGGCTGTCCAAGATGGCATCGCGATTGAGGGCAAATTGTTCTAAAAGCGCCTTCTTCTCCTGCTCGTCACCCGATGCTGACCAACGGCAGAAGGCAAGGAAAAAGCGTTGCAGCTCCTCCTGCTTGGAGAGCGTGCAAAGCCACTCCCTGAGCTGTTTATGCTTGGTCTTGAGATTCTTTTGCGATTCTGTCAAAAAGAGCGTAGCCAGTTGGGCAGCATGTTGAGGCAACTCACGCTTTGGGGCATGAGTAATATCGGCAGATTCTATCCACTGTTGCAGGGTGCTCTTTTGCATTGTTACGCTAGATACTAACGCAAATAGCCTATAAGCGCAAGTACGAAGTTCATTTACTGGATTATAACAGAATCATGATACTTCTCACTGTACCCTCACCATGGGGCGGGGTGGTAGCTGTCGGACTTGCTGATGGGGTGGTGGGCGATGGCATCGTCTAGTAGGGCGATGAACTCTGCCTGCTTTTGGGGCAGGTAGCCGCGCTTGGAAACGATGTTGTTGCCATGGTCACCCCAATAGAGGGTGGGGAAGTCTATGTGCTCTAGGAGGTATTTTTCCTCTTGGAGCAGCTGTAGAGGGCTGGCTTGGGTGAATAAGCCTTCTTCTAGCTCTCGCTCCAAGACGCTGTCAGGCTGGACGCTGAGGCTGAGGGTGGAGATTTCCTCGGGACGCAGTTTTTGCAGCAGGGCGGCGGTGGCTTCTATATGCTGCTGGGATTTTTCCCTGCCTCCCAAGCCAAAAATGAGGGAGCTGTGTACGGGGAGACCTGCTTCCTTTGCGTGTGACATACCTTCTATTGCCTGCTCCGGTGTGAGGTGCTTTTTAACGCGCTGCAAGATGTCGGGATCGCCTGATTCCAGTCCTGCGTAGACAATGTCTAATCCTGCCTCACGCAGGGCGCGTAGGTCCTCCACGCTCTTGCGGCGTAGGTCATTAAAGGCAGCATACATGGCAACGCGGCGGCAGCTGGGGATGCATTCGCGTATTTTTTCTATGATGCGTAGGAGGGTGGAGGTCTTGACCACAAGGACATTGCCGTCAATAAGGAAGACAGAGCGTATGTTATAATGCCCGTAGAGATGCCCCGCCTCTTCTATGTCCCTAAAGATATCGCCAATGGGGCGCAGGGAGAAGCGTTTGTCGC
>CAZRZE010000160.1:0-3314 GCA_964604535.1 uncultured Akkermansia sp. | reverse complement strand
CCTAACAACAAGATAAGCAAAAGGTATCGGCACAGCTTATTATCCATACCTCATGCTAGCACAATAGCTATACATCCACAAGCAAAAAACTATTTTGCCTTCTGTGGTGGATGGGTTGCGAAAGAAACCCCCAGATAAACAAAGAGGGAGAGGATAATACCATAAATCACCTGCTGGGCACTCTGTAATTCCCAAAAGGCGGGCAAATCACCGCCATAGTCACGCATCAGGTAGCGCACGAGATTGTAGAAGCAGTAGACTATACCAGAAATCATCGCCCAGAGAGCGCCCTGCTTTGTCCCACCCTTCCAGATGAATCCGAGGACGAGAGGCACAACAACACCCGTAGAAATCACATCCGCGGCCAGCCAACTGATATCAAGAATGGAGCGTATTTGTAGAGCAACAATCAATCCCACCACAGTCACCGCCAAGGTGGCATACTGGGAGTGGCGCAACTTCTTACCCTCATCCTGCTGCTGAGAATGGCGTATATCCAGACTCCATGTCATGGCAGCTGTATTGATAAGAGAATCCATCGTTGACATGATGGCGGCAGAAATACCGATGAAGACCAATGCACCCATCCATGGTGCCATGTGGTCCATGACAATGGCTGTAACAATACCGCCTTCGGGCAGCTGGTCATAAAGAGCAATGCCTGCCATCCCTGTGAGTACCACAATGAGGTAGAGGGGTATGTAGGCTAAAAAGCTCATTTTTGCCATCTTTTGGGCATCTTGGTGATTCCTCGCGGCAGAAATACGCTGCCAGACATTAGCCTGCACTGACCACGCTAGACCAAAGGTGATGACGTAGACAAAATACTTTTCCGCCCCAGCGGAAAAACTGAGGTAATCCCCCTTCCCCGCCCTTTCGGCAGCCATGGCTATGCCCTCCCAGCCACCTGACTTGGAATAGGCAATTACAAAGACCAGTATGGCAGAAATCAGCAGCAAAACAAACTGGATAATGTCCGTGAGAACCACCCCTCTAAAGCCTCCAAATACGGAGTATATTAGCACAATACCAGTCCCGACCAGCACAGCCCACTCATAGCTCATCCCGAGGTATTCACCAAAAAAAAGCCCTACGCCGACCATCTGGGAAGCAGCCGTGAAGGTCATAAAAATAAGCACCATGACGGCTAGCATCTTTGCCACCGCAGGAGAGTAACGCGCCTCCATCATACGCCCCTGTGTCAGGTGACCCACACGGCGTATGGTCTTTGCGCCCAAAATCAACAGAAAGGAAGAAAGAAGCACAGGCACCCCATAGTACCAAAATGCCCCCAAGCCGTCCGCGTAGGCGTAGTTTGCCGTTTCAATAGCAGAACCCGCCCCCCACCAAGAAGCGATGAAGGTAATAGACAGCGCCCAAAAGGGCAGCGAGCGTCCCGCAAAAAAGTAGTCTAGCGTGTTCGTGTTCTTCTTTTCGCGTGCAACAGCGAAGAGCAGCACGGCAAAGTACAGAACCAAGCCCGAGAGAGAGAGAATTTGCAGGGTGCTCATGCGCTAAAAGGCTTAATACTCGCGATTGAGGAGGTAGTCATTGATAGCAAGAAGATTTTCTCGCTTATCCTCTGCAAAAATCTCCAACGCGGCACGCCCCTCCGCAGTGAGTCGTTGCGCCTCAGCTCTCGCGGCCTCCATACCCACCAGTGCGGGGTAAGTTGCCTTTTGCACCTGTGCGTCCTTGCCTATGCTCTTGCCCATCATTTCTGGGGTAGAGGTGATATCCAGTATATCATCAATAATTTGGAAAGCCAGCCCCAGAGAACGACCGTAGCAGCTCAGGGCTTCATATTCTTCTTCACTACAACCAGCAATCATCGCCCCCAAGCGCACCGAGGCAAGAATGAGAGCCGTTGTTTTGCCATTGTGAATGGCTCGTAATTCTTCAATACTCAGTTCACGCCCCTCACCTTGTAGGTCAAGCACCTGACCACCGACGAGGCATTGGCTACCTGTCTGGAAAGCAAACTCGCGCACATAGTCACCCACGTGATAGCGTGCATTGGGAGCACTGCGCGCCAACATGGCAAATGCCTCTGTGAGCAGCGCGTCACCTGCCAAGATAGCAATCCCCTCACCATAGACCTTGTGACTGGTAGGGCGACCGCGACGCAGGTCATCATTATCCATGCTAGGCAGGTCATCATGGATGAGGGTATAAGTATGCAAAGTCTCCAGAGCGCAGGCCGCATTCAAGGCAATAGATGCATCCGCTCCGCAGGCACTGGCAGCCTCAAGGCAAAGCAGAGGGCGTATGCGCTTTCCACCAGCAAAAATACTGTAACGCATGGCTTCGTGCAATGTGCTAGGGGATTGTTCTACCGTGGGCAGAAGTCTATCAAGGTGTGCTTCTACTTCTACCGCGCGAGAGTTAATGAGTGCTTTGATGTCTACTGGCATGATGCTGTGAGCTTATAGCAGCAGTTATGCTTTGTCAAGCACAGATATGCGTAAAAGCATGTTAGATGAGGGCTTTTCGCATGGTGGGCACATGGGGAAGCTTCAACCCATCGTAGACCCCACCCTGCTTTCCTCCGAACCAGAGGTGAAAGGCATAAGCGCCCTGCCATAGCAGCATGCTCTCCCCTGTGCTGACCTGCGCGCCTGCTTGGCGTGCAGCACGCGCGAGAGGAGTCTCATGCGTGATGATGTCGTAAAAAATATGATTCGATTGCAGCCACTCCACTGGTAAGGGCAGAGGGTCATCCTCATGCAGACCTAGTGCGGTGGCATTGACGATGATGTCTGCCTGCTCCACAGCGGATTCTAGCTCTGGGCTGCCAAAATGGCAGTAATTGATGCAGGCATGGGGAGATTGTGCCTTGATAGCGGCTGCTAGCTCTGGCAGCTCGGGGCGTGGACGGTTGACTAGGGTGATGCTTGTAAAGTTTTCTTCAGCACAACGCCATGCCATGGCAGAACCTGCCCCACCGCATGCACCGAGAAGGATGATATTTTTCCCCAGCACAGGCGTGACTTCTTGCAGGGCAAGGAGGAAGCCTGTGCTATCCGTATTGTAAGCAATAACTCCCTCCGGCGTGAAGATCAAGGTATTTGCAGCCTGCGCCTGCTGTGCTGACATGTCCTTGATGTCTGCTAGATCATAGGCGCGTCGTTTGAAGGGGATGGTGACATTGACCCCAATAAAGCCTCGCTGATGTAGGGCGGCTATGAGTTCTTCAAACTCTGCCCCCTCTGTCCCACAAAGCAAGCGCACGTAGCGATCGCCCGCGGGGCAGCTATCACAATAATGCGACACCCCCGAGTCATAGGCTGCCGCCTCTAGGAGGGCAGCCTCAT
>CAZRZE010000159.1:0-3400 GCA_964604535.1 uncultured Akkermansia sp. | reverse complement strand
GGTGTAAGCTTTCCGTGGGTTCGAATCCCACCCCACCCGTTTCAAAAAGACCTAGGTTCATACACCTAGGTTTTTTTGTTGCTGGCAGAAGGAATGCTTGCCAGATTGTATGTTTTGTTCTATAATGAAAACAGCAATTCTCATTCTTTATACAATATTATGCGTTTTTTAACAGGCTTACAACCCAGCGGGCAACTCCACATTGGCAATTACTTTGGTGCAATTCAACCAGCGGTTGAGCTGCAAGAAAAAGGTGAGGGCTATTACTTTGTTGCTAATTACCATGCGATGACGACGATGGAGAGTGCGCAAGGTCTGCGTGATAACACGCAGCAACTCGCGCTGGATTTGCTGGCCTGTGGGCTAGATCCCGAAAAGTCGCTGCTCTGGGTGCAGTCTGCTGTTCCAGAGGTGAATGAGCTGGCGTGGGTTCTCAGTACACTGTGCCCCATGGGGCTTTTGGAGCGTTGCCATTCTTATAAGGACAAGGTAACTAAGGGTTTTTCGCCCTCTCACGCGCTTTTTGCTTACCCTGCTTTGATGGCTGCGGATATTCTGCTTTATGATGCGGATGCTGTCCCTGTTGGAAAGGATCAAAAGCAGCATTTGGAGGTGACACGTGATCTGGCTATCAAGGTTAATGAGCAGTTTGGCGCAGACATTCTCAAGCTGCCAGAGCCACTCATCAATGAGGTGACGGCGGTAGTGCCCGGTCTCGATGGTCAGAAAATGAGCAAGAGCTACGGCAACACCCTGCCTATCTTTGGTGAAGAAAAGGCGATGCGCAAGCTCATCAACAAAAAAATCATCACGGACGCAACCCCCCTCGAAGACCCCAAACCAACAGAGGGCTCTATACTCTTGCAGCTCTACAAGCTCTTCGCCGGTGCAGAGGGGCATGATCGCATGGTGCGCGACTTTCAGGCTGGTGGCATAGGCTACGGTCAATTTAAGAAGGAGCTCTTTGAGGCTTATTGGGAGTTTTTCCGTCCTGCAAGAGAGCGCAGGGAGCAGCTGGAAGCCGACACTGGCTATGTGGAGCAGGTGCTACGCGACGGTGCAGCGAAGGCGAGAGAAACAGCCGCTCTCACCATGGCACGCGTCCGTGCCGCAACTGGTTTAACTTGGTATTAAAAGAATTTTTATATGAAACACCTCCTTCTAAGCAGCATTCTTTGCTTGACCCCACTGTGGGCAAGCGTTGTGGGTGATATTGAGTTCAGCGACTCCCTGTCCGATGTTAAAAAGAAGCTCAATGACATACCCAGCTTGGTGCCCATTGCTGGTGCAGCTGGTGCCAGCAAGTTGCAGCGTTCTCACAAGACAACGGAAAGGCTAGCCTATCAGGATTGGACGGTGAGTTTTAACTTTGATACGCGTGGTAAGGAGCTGTTGTCTGTTTATTACGAGGGCTCAGAGCCATTCACTCTCGACCAGTTCCAAGGGCCACTCAAGTCCTACTACCTCTACGTGGTTGATGCTGTAAAGAGCAAGTACTTTTTGGAGGATAGGTCGCTTAATACGCCTAACTTCACGCCCAATGAAGAGGTCTACACAGGCAAAATCTATCCCGTGCATAGCTATGCTTCGGGTGACAGGGAAATCACCATCACGCTACGCTACGACAAAAAAGCAGACAGCATCTACGTGGGCTACATGATTACCCCCGCGCAGGTGGAAGACATGGAGATGACCGCAATGGGCTCTACCCGAGGATCCTACACCAACGATGGGGCAGATGCCGCCATATGGCGAGACATCCCCAAGTGGGAGGGTATGAAGGAAGCTGAAGAGTTCCTCATCCGCAATGGGCTTAAAGAAGCACCCAAGCCCGTGGACATCGCCGCAGGTGAGGGGACAGATACAGGAAAACCCGCAGAGCCTGCAAAACCAGAAGTGCTTGTGGATCCCGCCTTGGGAGAACTCTCCGCGCTGGACAAGAATCTTTCAGAGTCGGATGCAAGCCTGCTCAAAGGCACCGTCCACCGCAAGCACTCGCAGGGCAAGCAGGCATTCAATGCCTTCATCGCGGCCGCCAGTGCTAACAATGGCGATGCCCGAGCCTTTTTTAATCTGGCAGAGTGCTATGAATCTGGCATAGGCACAGAACAGGATATTGACAAGTCAGCCAATGCCTACCTCATGGCAGCTCAGCTGGGCTACGCGCCTGCACTAGTGCGTTACGGCTATGAGTTTAAGACCGCTCTTAATGAGCTAGGCTATAGTGAAGACGAGGGCAAGGAGATACTTGACCTCCTGCACACAGAGGCCGCAGCAGGTCGCGTTTGGGCGCGTTATAACCTAGCGTTGATGTACCGCTATGGTTACGGTCTGCGAAAGGATGTAGAAAAGGGGCGTAGCCTCATGAGCCAGCTTGCCAAGCAGGGAGACCCTGCGGCTATCAAGCTTATTGAATCAGGATTTTAGAAGAATTGCGCTATGAGTGACGAAAAAGAAAGCAAAGGCTTACCCCTTGTCCTTCCAGCCATGTTGGGAGAGCAGTATTTTCTGAGCTCCATTCTGAAAAAAACGCCTGATAAGATTCTCTATCTCGCGCAACAAAAGGATATAAGACGTAACGTCTATGTGGAATCCCTGCGCCACGAGGTGCTGGGCGATGACGCAAAGGTTGCCTTCTTTTTGGAGTCAGCACGCGCTAAGTCCCGCCATAGTTTCAAGTTTATTGGACTGTCCTTGGAGCTGCTCTTCCACAATGATACATGGCACCTGATTTATGAGAAAATTCAGGGTGAGCCTCTGGACAAAATGATTGCGACAGGCAGCTACCTCACGCCTTCGCGTATTAGTGAGTTCTTGCTCAACCTCTGCCATATCTGCATTTTCATGGATATTGAGGGGGTGGCGACAGAGCCATTTTCTTTGGAACGCTGCTACCTGATGGATCATGACTTCCGCATGGACAATCCCGCCATAGCGGGGCAGAGAAAGCGCAGTACCAGCCGCATCTACCTACATGATGCCGTGATGAAAATAGAGCCCCTCTTGGAAAAGAAATCACCCCACGCAGAGGCTCTACTAGACATACTGCGCCGCATGCGTTACCTCGCCAACTGGGAGACAATTACGCCCATGCTTTTCGCGGAAGAGTTAGCGCAGTTCCAGCTGCGTGTTCTACTAGACGCGTAGGGGGGGGCATGAAAGCAAAATCATATACCACAAAAAATACGAAAACGCAGTTAGAAATTCAGGGTTCCCAGCTGCGCGGGAAGGTCACTATTTCTAAAAAAGCGCATCTGCTTCAATGTATTTTTTTCTCTCTCATCGGACTGATACCCATGATTGTGTGTCATTTCCCTATGAGAGGTCTGCCGCAATCTATTTTGATGGGTGACCTTTTCTCTATACTTTTTTGCTTCTTTTGGATACTTCCTGCTATTCC
>CAZRZE010000158.1:0-3408 GCA_964604535.1 uncultured Akkermansia sp. | reverse complement strand
TCCGCTGACGCGCAGTCCGCTCATGAATTCAACCGTGGCGTAGTTGCTGCAGAGTTCGGTCAAACAGCTGCTGACGCAGTTCGCATCCAATACGGTGGTTCTGTCAATCCAGGCAACGCTGTAGAACTCATGTCCCAGCCCGACATTGATGGTGCCCTCGTAGGTGGTGCTGCTTTGAAGGCTGATTCCTTTGCTGCAATTGTAAATGCTGCTAAGTAATTAGAGTTCTTACTTTTTTTAATAAGCCAGTGAGTCTTTAGACTCACTGGCTTTTTTCTTGACTGATGGGGCATGATGATTTAGCATATGGGCATGGGATCTGGATGTTTTGGTATATTGACACTCTTTGCGGTACTGGCTTTGTTGGCTGGTTCTGTGACCTATCACTATCTTGTTAATGATAATCTCGTTTTTGAGCGTCGTGATGAGAAGCCTCTGCATATCAACACAAATCGTTCTTACAGACCCGCCAGTCTTACTACTGAATAGTGAAGCAAAAAATGATTCGTATAGGGTACACACTGGGAGATCAGGCAGGTATTGGACCAGAAATCATCGCCTCCGCCCTCCGCTCTATCACGCCTACGGAGGGTGTGGAGTACTGCCTCATCGGAGAAGCTATAGCTGTAGAGCTGGGACAGCCTAGCCGAGAAAGTGCCGAGGCCGCGTGGCAGCACTTAGAACTGGGCGCAAGCGCGCTAAAGCAGGGCGACATAGACGCCCTTGTCACTGGGCCTATTTGCAAAGAGAGCCTACATGAGCTGGGCTTTACCTACCCAGGGCAGACAGAGTTTTTCGCCGACCGCCTAGGGGTAGGGGATGATTACGCCATGTGCCTGAGCGGCCCGCATCTCACCGTTGCCTTGGTGACCACGCATGTTGCCTTGCAAGATGTGCCGCATCTGTTGACTGTGGAGGGCATCGTGAGCGTGGGTCAGCTGCTCGCAGGTTTTTTACCTCAGTCAAAGCCTCGCATTGCGCTAGCGGGGCTCAATCCTCACAATGGAGAAGCTGGGGCTTTTGGTGATGAGGAAGCGCGCATTATTGTGCCTGCCCTGCGCCAGTTGGCGCAACTTTGCCCCGAGGTGCATTTTGAGGGTCCCTGTGTGCCCGACGTGGTTTACAGGGATGCAGCGGCAGGTCGTTATGATGCCATTGTCGCGCCCTACCATGATCAAGCTCTTATTCCTCTAAAATTGTTGGATTTTGACTCTGCCGTGAACATCACCCTAGGTCTGCCACGCCTGCGCGTGAGTCCTGACCACGGGACGGCTTTTTCCTTAGCCGGCAAGGGTATAGCTAGTGATGCCAGCATGCGAAGAGCCTTTGAGGTCGCCTTGCAGTTTTGTCATAAATAGAGTAGGGTGGTGATTTTTTGTTGATTAGGTGAGAGCTTCTGCTAGAATATCCCTTGTTATGAAAAGCTTTTTAGCAATGATGCTTTGTGCTGTGCCCGCGTTGGTGGCAGCTCCGCAGGCAAAGGTTGTCGAAGAACTAGCACGCACGGAAGTCATCGCACGTCTCGTGTGGGTTAAGGACATCCCCTGCATGCATCGCACTGCCCTGTGCCCCGATAAGTGTAATCATGGTGGATTGACCGCCTGTTTTGAGGTGCTCCACCCCCTTTCCTATGAGAAAAAAGGTGAGTACGGTGACCCCAAGCCCGAAGCGGGCACTAAGATTCACATTGCCCTAGAGCATGTGGAGGAAGGTCAAGCAATTGAAATTGTTGAAGAGATTAAGAAGATGAAGCCCCTGACCTTGGTGCAACTTACCCACGTACATGAGTACGTAAAAAATGAAGGATCTAGCTATCCCGTGCGTCGTATTATTAAGCTTGCGCCTGCGCCACGTTTGGAGTGCTCTGGCCCCCCTCAGTCATGCAAAAAATAGCTATCTGTGCATTTTCTCTTCTGCTCTTGGGAGGCGCAATGCCCTCCCAAGCAGAAGAAGAGCCCAACCTCATCGAGCATTTGAGGGCATTTGTCAGTCAGGCAAAGTATATCCCTCAAGTACCCCTTGCTGCTCAGCCCGCGCCAGCCGCTTGCGTTTTTATAGGTGGTTACGCGGATGAGCTAGGTGGCTACTTCCACCGTGTGGGGATTAATTTGCCCGCACTGCCTCAATGGGGAGAAGTACCGCGTGCCTACTATCATTGGCATTACAGCAAGCAAATAGAGTACCAGAAAGCCCCAGCGCGTATCGCTAGGGATATAGATGCCTTTCGCAAGGTTAATCCCAAAGCACCCATTGCGTTGATGGGGCATAGCCTCGGTGCGGCGGCAGCGGTACAGGTGGCTAATCTTCTTTCCCCTGATTATGGGAAAATCTACCTTCTTACCCTCGACCCTGTAGATAGAGTGGCATCACGCAAGCGACCCAAGACAGTGGCATGGTGGGGAAATGCCCATGTGCAACATTCGCAGTCCAACCGCGATTTTGCTCATCAAATGGGTGGTCGCTGGGGAAAGCAAGAGGGAGCGGATGTGAATCTGCTCTTTGATGGCAGACTACGTGATGAGCGTGGTTACCCCTTTATCCATGATAACGCGTGGAGTCTTATCACGAGTCGCAGCACGCACCCGCGTAGTCTTTTTGAAGAGCTGTTGTTAGTTGCCCCACAGGTGGAGAATCCAGCTGCAGCAGCCCCTTCTCCGAAGAAGAAGGAGCAAGAGTCGCCTTAATTTTAGCTCTGCGCGTGCTCGCTAATAGCGTCACGGAATTCCAAGGGACGGCTCACCTGCTTGTACACATTGGTGACTTCACCCGTGGTCACTGTAATCGTGCCATAGCCTAGGATGCGTCCGAGGAGGCTTTGGGCGACCTGTATGCTTTCGCACTTGTGCATCATGAGCTCCAATGACTCACGATGCAGAACGCCTGTTTGCAGGATAACTCGCTTTGTGGTGATGATGTACTCGGTGAATCTGTATTGTATCCAGCTGTAGATGAAGAAGACAAAGGCGAGTACGCCCAAGCTTGCCCCTATATACCAGTAGTTGTACAAGAAGAGCCACGCTAGGATTTCGAGGAGGACGAGGAGGATGGTGTACTTGAAGCATATCCAATGCTCTCGTGTTTTCATCACGAGGGTTTCGCCTTCGGGGAGATTGTTATTCATATTTTTGATGTATTGTTATATTTGTTCTCGTGTGAGTACCATGCAGCTATGTGGCAGCAGGTAGAGGGAGAGCTGGGGATCAACTCCTTGGGTAAAGTGACGTAGCATGAGGTTCTGGCGACCGAGACCACCAAAGCGTTCTTCGTCAGAGTCGAGGATGACGCGCCATTTGCCAGCATGGGGAGCGGGTAGCTGATAGTCGGGGAGGGCACGTGTGCCGCTCCAATTGAAGACAAAGAGCAAATCACCGCGCGTGAAGGCCATGACTTGGTTGTTCTCATCCAGCT
>CAZRZE010000157.1:0-3439 GCA_964604535.1 uncultured Akkermansia sp. | reverse complement strand
GCGTGTCGTGCTGGCAGGTAATCCAGTAGCGCAGGGCTTGGTTGATGGCGGCTTTCAGAGTGCCTGTTCCATAACTTACGGGGATAACTTCTGCACCCAGTAGGCGCATGCGCTGCACATTGGGGGCTTGGCGTGCAACATCCTTTGCGCCCATGAAGATGACGCATTCCATACCAAACTTCGCAGCAACGGTGGCTGTGGCGACACCGTGCTGACCTGCGCCTGTTTCGGCAATGAGTCGCTTTTTGCCCATCATTTTGGCAAGAAGCCCCTGACCGAGTGTGTTGTTGATTTTGTGTGCTCCTGTGTGGAGGAGGTCTTCGCGCTTTAGGTACAGGTCAAAGCCTAACTCACGTGAAAGGTTTTCACAGTGGAAGAGGGGTGTTTCTCTGCCGCAGAAATTGACTAATAGGTCTTGGTACTGGCGTTGGTATTCCTCTGTGGGCATGATGCGCTCAATAGCTTCCTCCAGCTCCAAAAGGGGAGGAAGGAGGATTTCTGCAACATAGCGGCCTCCGAATTTTCCGAAGTAGCCTGGACGTGGTTTATTATCTAGTGTTTTCATTTGTTGATTATTTTGGAAAGTTAAGTGTGTGAAAATAAAAAAAGCTGATCTATCCTCTTAGGGAAAAATCAGCTTATGCTTGTTTTGTGCAAGGCAGTCTTAGATTGATACAACAATCCTATCCTGCCTCATGATGTTTTCCCTGAGCCAGTCAATCCACGCCAACGCCATGCTTGGTTGGTGTGTATAACATTGAAATCTGGATTTTGGGGAATCATCTGGGCAGGATGTTGACACAGGCGATTTATAAAGTCAAGCGATTTTTTAAAAAAAATATTGCAATCTTCTTCGCTTTATGATAACTTGTAAAAAGTCATTTATTAAACTCTCATGAAAATTTACCACAAATTACGCGCAGCACTCATTGCTGCAATTCTATCATTTGCAAGCTATACCTTACCCACTACTTGGGCTAAGGGGGTAGCAACAGCAAAACCCGAGCTTGAAGTCCCGACTTTGACAGAGCTCTTTAATCAAAGCCCCAGTCAATCAACGCTCGAATCTGCCTATGAGCTAACAGAAACAGCGTTACCGAACGTCTTTACGATTAGTAAATTCCTTTGGGATCCAACTAATCTTACTCTCACGCCAGTGCTTTATGATTTGAACATAAAGCAACTAGGCGACTTTGCTTCCTTCAACTGGGAGAAGAATGCCACCACAGAGCAGCTTACGCTTGTTGAAACAGATACATATGATTCAAGTGCCGATGTACTTGCCGACGAAGGCTCACTTACGCGCATTCCATCTACTTCTGATGATGTCAAGCGTAATTTCGTGGGACTTCTCGACGAAGACATTGAAATAGGAGACTCAGACAGCATTTCAGCAATAAGCTCGGGTGGGGCACTTAGTCATTATGTAGATGTAACCATCAGTATCACAGGGCATTTCATTGCCAACATTTCTTCAGCCTCTTCGTCTAGCGCTACAGCCTTCTCAGGGGCAATCCACAACGGCTCTTCGATCGACAGCATCACAGGCGACTTCATCGCCAACTATGCTTCAACCTCAGCCACCGAGAGAGCTGCAGCCTACGGAGGGACAATCTACAACGCCTTCTCTTCGATCGGCAGCATCACAGGCGACTTCATCAACAACTATGCTTCAGCCTCAGACTCCGAGGACGCTACAGCCTACGGAGGGGTAATCTACAACACCAACGCTTCGGTCGGCAGCATCACAGGCGACTTCATCAACAACTATGCTTCAGTCTCAGACTCCGAGAGCGCTACAGCCTACGGAGGGGCAACCTACAACAAATCTTCGTTCGATAGCCTCACAGGCGACTTCATCAACAACTATGCTTCAGCCTCAGGCTCCGAGAGCGCCACAGCCAGCGGAGGGGCAATTTACAATGCAGGAAACATTAAGGCTCTACGGAGTAATTTTATCAATAACTTTGCCTTGGCATCCTCAAAATCCACCGATGCCCGCGGAGGGGCAATTTATAATGGCGGTCAAATTCAGTTTCTCGCTGATGAAAGCGACATCCTCATCTCGGGCAACTACGTAACAATAGATAGCGGAACCACAAAAAATTATCAAGCTATCTACAATATAAGTACGATATACTTTAATGCTTTTGAAGGCTACAGCATCGTACTCAATGATGCCATCTCTGGTTCAGGCCCTGGAATTATCAACATCGGTCAGACGATGGAAGGAACCGACAACCTCCTTACCTCCAACAACTCTACATTCTCCACCGTCAGCTTTAACAACAGGGTGGAATTTCAAACCATTAATGTGCATGCGGGCACACTTGTGTTGGGAAGTTTTGCGGGCTCAGGAGAAATTCCTGAAGGTCATGCTTGGCTAGAAAACTGCGTGCTTGATATTAAAGAGAACGGTCATGTCATCTCGGGTGTAGATTATATTAGAGACTCTACACACGTCACGCTCAGTGGTAATCTTACCCTTCACTCGAATAATGGATCTTCTAACACTCTCCGCGCTGACGTTTCAGGTAACGGCACGCTTCACATCGAGGGTTCAGTTACGTTAGCAGGCATGCTGGACGTCGACACTCTCCATATGGATATCGACAAGAATAGCAAACTCATCATCAACTCACTTAGCACATTTCAAACAGAGCGTATTAGTGTAAACACCTCCAATCTAAGCTTCAGCTATACTCTTATGAGCTGGGAGGATGCAAGTTCTATCATTGCCATAGAGGTCTTTCGCAATCTGCTCGATTTCAATGGTCTTCAACTCTACCAATCAGATTACTCGCTTAGCCTCTCAGAGGATGGCTTGAGCTACATTCTGAGCTCTAATATCACGGGCTTAAACTATGAAAAAGAAATCATTACTGGCAATGAAGTTGTGAATGAGGACTTACGACACGCCAATTTTAAAGAGGCCAATGCCCAAGGGGCAAATTTTAGTACTCTTTACCTAAAACACGCTACTTTTGAAGGAGCTAACCTATCGAGGGCCAACTTTGCTGATGCCTACCTTGGTGGGGTTAACTTTGATGAAGCCTCCATCAATGGAGCCAACTTCTCT
The DNA here is from genome assembly GCA_964604535.1 of uncultured Akkermansia sp. Taxonomy (GTDB): domain Bacteria; phylum Verrucomicrobiota; class Verrucomicrobiia; order Verrucomicrobiales; family Akkermansiaceae; genus Akkermansia. Next base: position 360 of record CAZRZE010000157.1, on the reverse strand, counting down.
CACTCTGGCACACATGATCAAAGCATCAACATAAATCAAGTTCGCAGCACCGCCAGTTACAAGAAGAATGACCTCTCAGGCATCAACTTCTCTGGCGTATCCTTACAAGTTGCCGGTGATGAGCTCGACATGAAGGGTTTCAATTTACAAGGAAGCAATTTCTCAAATACTGGCATTACTGCCCAGCAAATTGAGCGTGCCGACCTGCGCAACGCGACGCTTGACCCCAGCTTCAATTTCAATCAACTCAATGCCTACGTTACCACTATAGGGGATTATGGTCAACTCATTGTACGCAATGGCAGATTAGGCGGTGCGCTCACCCTCTACAGCACGAGCAGCCCCAGCCAAGTGCAGCTC
>CAZRZE010000156.1:0-3514 GCA_964604535.1 uncultured Akkermansia sp. | reverse complement strand
ACACAAAAGGCGCAGGTCTGAGCACCTGCGCCTTTTGTTCTACCTATATGTCACGCTACGCCCACTTCTGCGCCCTCTTGGCGGCCATTCTTTTTGGACTCATGAGTCCGGCCATCAAGTATGTTTTGGAAAATACGGAGGTAACGGGTGTGGTGGTGACGACCTCTCGCCTCGCGGGGGCTGCTGCCCTCTTTTGGTTGCTGAGCCTCTTTTTGCCCAAGCAAAAGGTTGACCGCAGCGACTACCTTTCCTTTTTCCTGATGGCAATGTGTGGGATGGTGCTCAACCAGTACCCCATTATTATAGGCTTGCAGTATACTGCGCCTTCGCATGCGACGCTGGCAGCATCCATGACACCCATCACGGCGCTGATTATAGCTCGTCTCCTCTTCAAGGAGACTATAGGTTGGCGACGTGCTACTGGGGTGCTCATTGCCTTTGCGGGGGTGACTAGTCTGGTGCTCGCCTCGGCGGTGGGCGTAGGAGGGGGCAGTATGGTGGGGGATGCCCTCTGCCTCATGTCGCAGTGTTTTGCCACCTGTTACTTTGTTTTCTTTGTGCCCATGTTCAAGAAGTACCACCCAGTGATTCTACTGCGCTGGCTTTTCTTGATAGCGGCTTTGCTCGCTTCTCCCTTTGTCGCACCCAGTATGCTGGCAGCGGACTGGGGGAGCTTTGACATGAGCTGCGCACTCTCCCTCTGCTATGTGGTGTTCTGCGGCACCTTCATCGCCTATCTGCTCCTTGTTCCTGCGCAAAAGTACCTGCCGCCCTCCGTTGTGGTGATTTACAATTATGTGCAGCCTGTAGTAGCCCTTGCCTTAGGGATATATCTCGGCTTGGAAAGCTTTTCTATGTTCAAGCTGGTGGCCATAGCCCTCATCATTGTCGGTGTTAGTGTTGTCACCAGTCGCACTGTGAAGAGCAAGAGTATACAGGAAAAGCTCCAATAGTTAGATAGTCATGTCACGTATTTAATTTGTTTTTATGTTATATTTAAAGTATAACATTACTTTAACTAAAACTAATTAAATACAATGAAAAAGCTATTAAGTAAATTATTGATGTTCTGCGCAGCTGGCGCAGCACTGATTGGTCTTTCTGCGAAGGCGCAGCAGGGGGAGTTTGGTCTGCGTGTGGGGGACAAAGCCCCTGATTTCACCCTGACAGATGCCTCGGGCAAAAAGGTCACTCTCAGCGAGATGCTCAAAGAAGGTCCCGTGGTGCTAACATGGTATAGAGGCGGTTGGTGCCCTTATTGCAATGTGGCTCTCAAGGCTCTTAGCGATGTGCTGCCAGCCATCAAGGGGCAGGGGGCTCAACTGGTTGCCATGACTCCCGAGCTGCCCGACCACAGTATGAGCACTAAGGAGAAGAACGCTGTGACCTTCCCCGTCCTTTCAGACATAGACAACAAGGTTGCACAGCAGTACAAGCTCGTGTTCACCCTTGATGCGGCTACAGCACAGCGTTATGAATCAAAGTTTGGTCTCAGCAAGTACAATGGTAACAAGAAGAACCAACTTCCTATCCCTGCCTGCTACGTTATTGACAAGGGCGGCATCATCCGCTTTGCCTATGTCAACCCTGACTACCGCCAGCGTGTGAAGCCCATGGATGTTCTACAAGCCCTTCAACTGGTCAATATGGCCAACAGTAACAAGTTGGCTGTCCTTTGGACCAGTGATGATCCTATGCTTTCAGAGCGTTTTGTTGCCATGTTCCCCTTTGCTTCCAAGCGTGCGGGCTGGTTTGACGAGGTGGACATCATTGTCTGGGGTCCTTCCAACAAGCTCATTGCTGAAAACGAGGCTATTCAGGCCAAGGTGAAGGCCATGCAAGCCGCTGGGGTGAAGTTCTATTCCTGCCTCGCCTGCTCCGATATGTATGGAACAACAGCAAAACTGCGTTCCCTTGGCATAGATGTCAAGTACATGGGCAAGCCCCTCGCCGCCTACCTCAAGCAGGGCTACCGCGTGCTAGAGATGTAAAGAGTATGTTATGCATATATGTAATCTCTTACGATTTAACTAATTAAATCGTAAGAGGTTTTCTGTTTACACGCATAAAGTGTATAAAAAGGATTGAGGTTTAAAATACATCATGCTAAGCTTTCTTGTGAATAATAATATCCATTTAAGTAAAGCGATTGATTTTTTGCGTTTTCCTTTAGCTGTTTTAGTCATTTATATTCATCTGCCAGAAAATGCATCTGGTATAGGTAAATTAACAGATTTATCACTTAATGATCTGAATCTTGGTACCCTATCTTTATATGTAAAACTACTTATTGAATCTTGGTTTGCACCTATTGCAGTTCCTTTATTTTTCTTTTTTTCAGGACTTTTTATTTATAATAATGTAAAAAGTATTTCCCGTCGATTATATTTCAATAAACTCAAGACGCGTTTTTATACAATAGTTATTCCTTTCTTTTCGTGGGCGATTTTATATTATATTATACTATCTTTTTATAAACAGGAGCATTATTCAGAATGGTGGCATGCATTGACCAATATTGACTATTATAAAGGAATATTTTATAGTAGTGAGTCAAGCCATATAATATGCAGGCAAGGCTGGTTTGGTACAGAGACTTATTTAATATTCCCACAAATGGTATTTCTGTGGTTTTTGCGCGATTTATACATTTTGATTATCCTTAGCCCAATTATCTACTTCTTGGCAAAATATGTACCCGTTTTGAGTTTTCTTGTCTTGAGTTTTTGTTTTATTACAGCAACTTGGTTTCCTTTCATTGGATTTGATATAGGTGGTATATACTTTTTTTTCCTTGGCGTCGTGTTGAGTCAAAAGGGCTGTGGGCTACTGGATAGAATAGAGCGTTATACCGTGCATATTGCCATATTGGCATTTGCTTTACTAGTGTACAGTAGTGCTATAGTTTTCGATGGAGCGACCTTTAAAGGGACTACCTTTTCTGTTTTAGCTAATTCAATTCTTACTTTGTTAATAGTATACAGATTAAGCAAAATGGGGTATCTAAAAACTTACCCTATATTAGCTCAAAGCTCTATGTTTATTTATTGTTGGCATGGGTTGCCTCTCTTGGGTGGTATTTCTATTTTTTACTGGTTGTTTGACAAATTTAATATTGATAGCTTGGTGGCATTTTATTGTGCTCCCATTCTGATAGCTCTTACTGGGACATGCATATATTATTTATTACAAAGATTTCTACCTGTGATGAATAAGGTTTTGGCGGGTAAATGAGTTACTGAATACTCTTTGTTAAAAAAATATATAGAAAGAATCATCCTTTATCATTCTAGATTACTTGTGGGGGAGTATTTTGCAAAAAATGTGTGAGTGGAGGCTTATTTCTCTTGCCAAGGGGATAGCCCTCCGCTAGAATGGAGCACCCGCTCGTGTAGGGTGCTTCTTACACGAATAGCAGGAACAATAAATCATTCCTCATTTCACAATATGAACGAACTCAAAGGTGCATGTGTCATCGGTCAATCCGGTGGTCCCACAGCTGTGATTAATGCTA
>CAZRZE010000155.1:0-3585 GCA_964604535.1 uncultured Akkermansia sp. | reverse complement strand
CGCCCTGCTTCGAGAAGAGAAAGTCCCCTGCCTCATCCACCAGTTCCGCTACAACATGCTGGATCGCGCCTGCGAAGCAGAAACCCTGCCCACCCTCAAGGAGGAAAACATAGGCAGCATCGTATTCTCCCCCCTTGCGCAGGGTCAGTTGACAGGAAAATACCTGCAACAAGAGCAAATGCCAGAGCAATCGCGCGCAGCACGCGCGGACAGCGTCTTCCTCAACAGTGATCATGTGCAACAAAACAAGGCGCACATAGCCGCCCTACAGGCACTGGCAGAAGAAGCAGGCATCCCATTGCTGCAACTAGCCATACGCTGGCTGCTCAACCGCCCAGAGGTGACTAGCGTCCTCATTGGCGCGAGAAACGTCGCGCAGCTGGACGGCTGCCTTGCCGCAGTGGGGCATCCAGCCCTAGAGACCTCTCTACTAGAAGCCATAGAAGCTATCTCACAGAAATTTAGCACAAGTTCCTAAACAACAATTCCCCCATGTACAAAAACCTCGCAGAGGCAATCAACGCCATCACGGCACAGCACCCTGAATACCACAAGGACGCTTACTTCTTCTTTGACCGCGCCATGAATGCGGCTGTCGAACAATGCGAAGAAGGCGAACATGTCAGTGCCTTTCAACTACACCTCAGCTACTGCAGGCTCGCTGACCTAGAATACGGTCCGCTAGCCACCAATGTGTTGAGTCACTGGGGGCTCAAGAGCTCTAGCGATTTGGGAAAACTCATTTCCAATCTCTTGGAAGCAGGCGTACTGGGAAAACAGAAAGAAGACTCGCCTGATGATTTTGATGAGTTCCCCCCTTTTGATGAAGTACTCGACACCCTCTTCTTGATGGAAGACTTTGACCTACGTGATAAGGAACACTTTTTTTACGCAGCACGCCCATGAATCATACATACTTTCAAGGACTACGTTGGCCAGCAGAATGGGAAGAGCAGACTGCCGTGTGGTTGTCATGGCCTCACCGCCAAGACCTATGGCAGGGCGGGCTGGATGCGCTGCATCGCGACTACGCACTGCTCTGCTCCCTCATCGCCCCCAAGGCGCAGGTCTGCATCAATGCATCCGCAGCCATGCACACAGGCATAGCACGCTTCCTAAAAGAAGCCAACGTATCCCCCGATGCCTACCAACTCTTTGACCACCCCACCAATGACGTTTGGTGCCGTGACCATGGTGGCATTTTTGTTCAAAAAGAAGAAGGCGGTCGCCAGATAGCGGACTGGGAGTTCAACGCATGGGGTGGTAAGTTTGCCCCATGGAATCTGGATAATGAAATCCCTCAACGCATGGCAGAGGCACGTGGACTGCCCAGCCTACGCTCCTCCCTCATCCTAGAAGGCGGTGCTATAGAAGGCAATGGCGAGGGGCTACTCATCACTACAGAGTCTGTCCTCCTCAACCCCAATCGCAACCCAACAAAGAGCAAAAAGGACATAGAAGCAGAGCTCTCTCGCCTACTGGGCACCACGCACACCTTCTGGCTGGGCGAGGGCATAGAAGGCGATGACACCGATGGTCACATAGATGACATGGTGCGCTTTGTCAACGCGGGCTCAGTTGTCGCTATTGTTGAGACTGACAGCAAATCCCCCCACTACCGCGCATTAGCCGAAAATTGGGAAAGATTGCAAGACCTGCGCCGCCCCAATGGCTCTCGTGTAGAAGTTATCCCCCTGCCCATGCCCGAACCACTGGTGGCTACAGATTGGCGATTGGAGCAACTACCCGCCAGCTATGCGAATTTTCTCATCGTCAATGGACGCGTCATCGTGCCCATCTTTGAGCAAGCCAAAAATGACGACAGAGCTTTGGGCATCCTCCGAGAGGCCTTTGGTTCTTCATTTGAGGTCATGGGAATGGATGCCCGCCGCCTTGTCATAGAAGGCGGTGCGATACACTGCATCACACAGCAAGAACCACGCTAAAAAATTTGTATCATACGGAAACTATCTATTTGACATTAATAGGTCAAATTAGTAGAATAGTTCTAATCATTCACTATGAAAGTTAGAACTTTTACACTCTGCATTTTACTATCTAGCACCAATCTCTTTGCCGCCAACTGGCAGACTGATGAGGGAGGCATTTTCAACGATTTTTTCAATATTGATATTGATTATGCCAGCGTGGACGCGTCGTCTGGCACAACTAGGGAAGCCTTCAACCAGTCTGTGGGCAATGTTATCGACTACTGGCAGGATCTGCTGGGAAATCACACGCCCTCAGAGCGAATTAATGTGCATATCGAGTTCACCAACACAGGGTCTTTGGGCACAGCGAGCACCACATTCAATTCAAATGTAGAAATTACAGGAAAGCCCAATTTTACTAATAATACTTTTACACTCAGCAACTACACACCTTACGAGACCAGCTACGGTCTACAGTATAACCACATCGCCAATGCGCAGGCAAAACTCCAAGGCTATGCCGCTAATACTTCCGCAGCCTATGATATGACTATAGACTTCACTGATTTTAGCGTCCTCAATGCATCATCGGATAAAACCTATAGTTACCACTACGGCGCAGCCGAGGATATTGGCGTTTACAACTTTGATTTTGAAACTGTGCTCCTGCATGAAATCACTCATGGCATGGGCATGACTGGCACAAAGTTCCAAAATGTAGAAGGCGGAACCACAACGACACTGCAGCACCGACGCGTCACATATGACGGAGTAACATGGCTTGATATGCGCTCCCCCGATGGCGATCCTATTTATTTCGAAACAGCGTGGGATGCCCTACTGAGCGTCAACATGAATGATGTGCTTGATTACCAACCTGGGGCTCTCATTAACATTGAGGCAGGTGATCGTATTATCCCAATCTTTAACCCTAATCCCTTTGACGCGGGCTCTAGCCTTGCACACCCTCTTGAATCAGAGGAGCTGCGCTATGTGATGGGTTATTTGACCACCAACTACGAAACGCAGAGACAATTTCACGAAAATGAGCTCTACCTGCTAGAGGCACTAGGCTACGACATTGCTGGTATTTCTCTGAACGTCCCAGAGCCCAGCTCTGCCACACTCAGCCTATTCGCCCTCTCTGCCCTACTCTTGCACCGACGCCGTAAAAAGCAGCTTATCTGAGCAAGTCACCTCAGCAATTTTACCACGCTGGACACGACGCCAAAGAACTCTGCGCCTAAGTCTGGCGTGATTTCTATGGGCACGAAGGCGGGATTTTCTGGCATGAGGAGGACGCGCTCTCCCTCCTTCACAAATCGCTTTACAGTGAACTCTCCGTGAACGGAGGCTATGACGATATCACCCTGTCGCACCTGCAAGGCGCGGTCAACAACGAGGATGTCACCGTCATCTATGCCCGCGCCTATCATGCTCTCGCCTCGGGCACGTAGGAAGAAGGTGGCCTGTGGATGCTTCACGCAAAGATCCATGAGGTTGAGGGATTGGCTGAGCTCCCCCGCTACTGGTGAGGGAAAGCCCGCAGCAACGCGCTCTTCAAAGAGGGGGATTTCAGAGGCGGTGTTATTGTCTTCACCGCTCATTTTGCAAATCCTTTGATGGTCAAATCAAGGGGCAGTGTGGCTTCTTT
>CAZRZE010000154.1:0-3661 GCA_964604535.1 uncultured Akkermansia sp. | reverse complement strand
ACCATCGCCATGAGGGAGTGGATATCAAGGTGGTTCGTATTTTTAATACCTACGGCCCACTCATGAACCCCGCTGACGGTCGCGTTGTGTCCAATTTCATCTGCCAAGCCCTACGAGGTGAGGACATTACCATATATGGGGAAGGGCAGCAGACACGCTCTTTTCAATACGTGGATGACCTTCTCAATGGGATGATTGCCATGATGGAAAGCCCCGCTGATTTTCTGGGACCAGTTAATCTGGGCAACCCTGGGGAGTTCACCATACTGGAGTTGGCGCAGCAGGTGCTAGCAAAGATTCCTAATACAGGTAGTCAACTGGTCTACAGAGATTTGCCACAGGATGACCCCACACAGCGCAAGCCCGATATCAGCCTAGCCAAAGAAAAGCTCAACTGGGCCCCCCTCATCCCCTTGCACGAGGGGCTGGATAAGGCCATCGCTTATTTTCGTAGCAAAATTGAACAATAGCTGACGCAGAATGATTACACGTTTACACAGCTCTGCCTTGCAGGGCATAGACGGATATGAGGTAGATGTGGAGGTGGATGCCTTTCAAGTCGATGACAATGGGCGCATCTCCATTGTAGGTCTACCTGATGCTGCCATCAAAGAAAGCGTGCAGCGCGTCAGCGCAGCTATTGCCAATAGCGATTTTTTGCGCCCCGCCAGCATGGTGGTCACAGTCAATCTTGCGCCAGCAGACGTGCGCAAGCAGGGGCCAGGCTTTGATCTCGCCATTGCCTTGGGTATAGAGATGGCTGTTTTGCAAAATATGGCTGACATCCCGCTGCCCTACAGACGCAGCATTCCCACTGGCTTGGACAAATGGTGCATCATCGGTGAGCTGGCCTTGGATGGAGCAGTGCGCGGTGTGCGTGGCGTGCTTCCCCTTGTTATTGCAGCCAAGGCTGCGGGCAGGGACTTTGTGATGCTCTCTGCGGAAAATGCAGCAGAAGCGGCACTAGTCTCTGGGATTACGATTTACCCTGTTTCCACCCTGTTGGAGGCATGGGATACCTTGCTTTATCGAGAAAAACTGCTGCCCTTCTTTTCTGATGATTCGCAAAAACAGGTCGTAAGCTACGCTCTTGATTTTGATGAGGTGAAGGGACAACACTACGCGCGACGCGCGCTAGAGATTGCAGCAGCTGGTGGGCACAATATTCTTTTCTGTGGCAGCCCCGGTAGTGGTAAGAGCATGTTAGCTAGCCGCCTTCCTAGCATCTTGCCCCCTATGACAGAGGAAGAGCAGTTAGAGGCTAGCAAGATACATTCTGTTTGTGGCACATTGCCACCCGAAAAGCTCCTCAACGCGCGCCCCTACCGTGCGCCTCACCATACTATATCGGATGCTGGACTGATGGGTGGGGGTAACCAGATTAGCCCTGGGGAGGTTTCGCTGGCTCACCATGGTGTTCTCTTCCTTGATGAGTTGCCAGAATTCCACCGCCGTGTGCTAGAAACACTGCGACAGCCCTTGGAAAGCAAATCGGTGACCATATCCCGCGCCTCGGGAACAATGGATTTTCCCTGCGACTTCATGCTGCTAGCAGCGATGAACCCTTGCCCCTGTGGCTACCTTGGTGATCCTCGCCATGCCTGCCGTTGCAGTCCAGCGGATGTGAAACGCTACCGCAAAAAAATCTCTGGCCCTCTCCTCGATCTCTTTGACATTGTGATAGAGGTTCCCCCCCTGCCACCCTCCGTTCTGTTGGCGCGCCGCGATGGCGAACCCAGTGCCAGCATGCGTCAGCGTGTTGTCCGCGCAAGAGAGCGGCAGTTGTCACGCCTTGACCAAAGCGGAGCTCCTTGTAATGCTCGACTGAGTAGCAAAAAGCTACGCGAAATATGCCCTCTCACCGAGTCTCAAAAAAGCCTGCTTCTCCATGCCTGTGAGCAATTTGGACTTTCTGCTCGTGCCTTTGACCGCATTTTGCGCGTTGCGCGTACCATTGCTGACATAGAGGGCAGTGAAGCCTTGCAGGACAACCACCTTTTTGAGGCAATACAGTTACGCAGCTTTGAGGCGCAGTTGCGTAGTTAGTTGAAGGGGTTGAGAGGCGCAGTGATGGTAAAGCGGGTGCAGACACCTTCTTCACTTTCAGCGCTGATGCTGCCGTGGTGAGCCTCGATGGCATTCTTGACAATTGATAGCCCCAGCCCAGTTCCCTTGATAGTGCCAGTGCTATCGGCACGGAAAAAACGGTTGAAGATATAGGGGAGGCTTTCTGCCTTGATGCCGCGTCCGTTGTCTTCTATGCAGATGCGGGCATCTCCTTCTTCTGTGAGCTCTGCGCTGACGCTCACCAACACCTGACCATCTGGGTTGTTCTTGAGGGCATTTTCGATGAGGTTAAAGAGCACTTGCTCCCAATAAAAACGATCACCGTGCATGATAAAGGGATGGTACTCATCTCTTATGTGGATAGCTATGTCATTCTGTAGATTACGACGGTAGCTTTCTAAACGTTGACAGACATCATGGATGACATCGGCTAGGTCAAAGTCTGCCATGCGTAGGTAGCCCTTGTCCGCGCGTTCTAGGCGAGAAATGGTGAGCATGTCTTCCACAAGGCGCGTGATACGGTCAGAGTGCTTTTTCATGAGACCCAATGCACGTTCTCTCATGGCCTTGTCTTCTGCCATATCTGGGTCATCAATGAGGTTTTCTAAGTAACCGCGTATAATAGTCAAGGGGGTGCGTAATTCATGCGAGGCATTGGCGATGAAGTCGCGGCGTATAATCATGGTGCGATGCTCTTCGCTGATGTCGCGGCAGACCAGCCCGATGAACTGTTCTCCATGATAGTTGTGCAGTGGGGTGACAAAGAGGCGGTAGGTGAGGTTATTTCCTTCCACTTGCAGGTGTAGCGTGTGGGTCTGCATGTCGCCATCGTCTAGCTGCTTGGTTTTGCTGATGATTTCTCCTAGCTCTTGCGCTATGGGGATGTTATCAATGTGTTCAAAAAGATTGGCGGTGAGTTGCTCTGGCAGTCGGAAGAGCTTTCTAGCCTCCGCATTGGCTGCTACGACTCTCCCCGAGGGGCGCATGAGCATGTAGGGAACACCTACAGCGTGCAGCATGAGGGCTTGTTCTTGCTCCATTTGCTGCTCAATACGGCGGTGATGATGCCGTAGTTGCTCGCATTCAATTTCAAAGTAGGTGATTCTGTCCTTCTCTTTCTGCGTCGAGCGACGCAGAAAGAGAAAGGGAAGAATGATTCCTACCAGAATCAGCAGCAGAGCTATGTACCATGGTAGCATCTCTGGTAGGAGGGTGTGTGTGGGGGAGGAAGCCTTAGTAGTTCTTGATGAACTCCTTTTGCTCCTTGATGAGGGAGAATGACTTACGCACCATAGAGCGCGTTTCATTCAGGAGGTTGAGGTAGAGGATACCACTACGCATGTTGCCGATGTCATCTGTGCGCTGGGCAAGGTGACGGCTGATGCAGTCGCCGAACTCATCGGAGAGGTCGCCGGCTTGGGCGATGAGGGCTTCTACATTGCTGTAGTTGCCTGTTTCCAGCATGGCTCTCATGTCAGGGAAGATGCTGCGCACCTTCTTGCTCATGGAAATGAGGTCGCCAGCCTGCTGTGCATTGAGGCCACGGTGGTGGTTATCAATGTGAGCAAAGGCACCCGATACGATGGTGTTGAGG
>CAZRZE010000153.1:0-3712 GCA_964604535.1 uncultured Akkermansia sp. | reverse complement strand
CCGTCAAGTGCGCGGTAAAGAACATCCCTTGCTGCATCAAGGCTGACATCACACCAGTTGGCATGAAGGAATCCCTGCGTCTCCGCGAAGTAACACTTCCTGAGAACATCAGCACTCCTTACAACGGCACAGTTGTTCTTGCTTCTATTATCAAGCCATAAGCTAGATAACAGCACAACAAATTATAAGGGCATCTCCTGCATGGAGATGCCCTTCTTGTTTTTTCTTTCGCGAGAACTTATTTCTTCATTTCCTCCGCCCACTTCGCTTTAAAAATGGGGGAAAGACGCGCCTGCATTTGCTTGTGCCCCAAATCATCGTCGGGGACATCTTCACCTAATTCCACCGTCTGTATAGAACAATAGTTTAAAAAACATTCTTCTAATTTGCTAGCAAGGGGATGCTTCTCCTCTAACTGCTCTAGCCGCTCCATCATCGCAGCATTAAATTCCTCATCCGATTCAATGAGCGCAATTTGCGCCAAGGTCTTCTGCATATCTACCCAGTAGGCTCTCCACTCCTGAGGCGCGGAGTCATCGGTAAAGTAGTTTTTCTTAATTTCTGCCATCAGCGCCATCGCTGCCTGCTGGTCATCGGGCTTTGTTTTCATCAGCTCAATGGTCTTAATTGCCAACTCCTCATAAAAATCAAAAAGATGAGGGAAAATCAAATTCAGCACCTTCTTCTGCTCGGCTGAGAGTTCCATAACGGGTGCGTCCTCTGCATCCTCTTTGTCCATGGGGACGGGAATCATCATCTTCTCGAGGCGTTTTAATATAATAGCGTAGGAGCGGCTGAGACTCTTGTCATCAATGGCCTCCCCTCGGGCTGTACGGTCGGATATCTCAAGAAGGAACTGGTAATCCTCCTCTCCAAATTTACCATCATTGATCGAATAATGAAACATCTGCAAGAGATCCAAAAAGAGAAGATCGGGGTACTTGCTTTCAAATGTAGCGTAGAAGCGGTCGTGGAATTCATGGCTTGCAGACATATCAGAGATACCCACTTTCTTCATCTCGGCAAATAGGGGGGTATAAAGCTCTATATAGGCCTGCCAGAGTTTTTTCATCGCTGGTGTGGATGCTTCCTGCGCCACCTTTTTGACTTCTTCAAATTCCTTTTCAGCAATCTCAATGTAATCAACTGGCTTGCCAGCGTCTAAAAATGCCTTATACGCAGCCATGCTGACGGCATAAATACGAGCATACTGTGGGATAAAGTCACGACTCTCCCTATCGAGTCGCTGTTCATTGGGGTGATCCTGAGCAAAGATCTGCTCAATAAAGACATTGTGAATCTCCGTCACCTCATCTTCCGTCAAAGCAGAGAGGGGGGAAAGACTAGAAAAAGCCAGTAAGCTAAATAATGTTTTGCGCATATTACAAAGATATCAAATCAGCAAGACTTGTCAACAACATTTCTGGAAGGCAAAATAACACAAAGTGCCTTGTCATAGCAAATCAATCTGATATAATACTTCCAATCTTAATCTGCAAGCAAGAGCTGCAGACATCACGCTGCGCTATCAAAACATACCATGAAAGCATTAATCCTAACTGCCGTGATAGGCACTTGTGCCTTATCAAATGAATTACCCTCTTCATCAACAGCCGAGCAGGTCAAGAAAGTCGACTCACTTAGCCTTGTAGAAAAGGAACGTCTTTTCTACATACAGGCACAGGGTTTAGAAGCACTTGGCAAAATACATAATGAAGGCCTCGCTAACAGGGGCGTACAATACTGGATTGCCGTAGTGAGCTCCACGGTACTGGCAGCGGATGAGCGTTTTACAGAAAAGCAAAAAAGCTTCATCAATGAGTTTAACCAACTAGCGGCAGCGACAGTAAAACAACTGCAACAATATGGGGAGGAAAGAAAGGGAATGCGGGAAACCAACTTATTAATCCAGCAATTTTTCGATCAAATCGATGCGATGATGGAAAAACACCCTGATTGTGAGCAACTACTTGTACAGAGCGCGGTAGCAAATGATTTCATGGTCAAGCAAACGGGCATAATGGAGCTCATCCAGAAAGCCGAGGAAAAACGCGTCAAGGGCAAGTTGAAAGGCGCGGCACTAGGCAAGATCTACATAGATACGGCAAAGAAAATACGGGCAAGAATAAAAGAGCTTAAAAGGTAGAGATAAAGCACCACACACGCATTACGTACGCCCATCCCTGCGCGACAGCGTTCAATAGATTCTCAAGAGTACGCTCTTGAGGGCACTCGAGGGGGCTATGACGAGATGCGATGATGTGCGATGAGGGCTTGACTCGGGAAATTGTGAGGCTATAATGTTTTGCATGGACAAAGCTGTGTCTGTGCCCGCGTGAGGTTTATCTTTTCGCGTTGCTTTGACGGTATAAGCTTTTGTCTCTCAATAAGATTTATATTATGAATACTCTAGTCTTGCTTGCCATGATAGGCTCATGCGCGCTGTCAACTGTTTTTCCGGCTTCTACCTCTGATGTCATGGAGGTAAAACATCTTGATTCTCTATTCCGTGCGAAAAAGGGTATTGTGGCGGCTAATAAGTTGGTGGATCGATTTCACTCTATTGTCGCGTCTATGATGAAAGATCAACCCGAATGTGCTCATCTTCTTATTCAAAGTCCTGTTGCAAGCGATTTCATCTTCAATCACACGAGGACGAGTGAGATTATTGATGCTTATGAGAAAAAACGTTTGGAGGGAAATTTAGAGGACGAGGCTCTCGCTAGGCTTTTTGTTGAGGCGGCAAATGATATACGCGCTTTGGTTAAGGATCTCTGATCTTCTTCTCTTTCGGACAAGGATAAATAACTTTATGAAAATCAAACGTGGATTTACGACTCTTTCGCTTTCTCCTCTTTTTTTAATGAGTTCTTGCTTGGAATTGCAGGTGGGAGAGGTCATTCGCTGTCCAGAGCGACAGTACTACTCAATTGATGCCTCGCAGCCTCATGAGAAGATTGCCTATCGTGTGTCGAATAATGAGTACGTCTTCCAAGCTCCTGTCGTGAGCAGTGGTCAGGGGGCGAAGCTTGTCTTTTTTAATGTATTTGATCTGGGTATGTCTTCGCGCTTTTATCAGTCTGATGCTAATGCCACAGGCGAGCTGCGATGGCTAAGGGCTAAACGATCCCGGAACTCTGACAATTTTACGCTGCAACTTTTAAGTAAAAAGCCTGATCTATCGCGCACTAGCCGAGTTGATAGCACGAAATTCAAGTTTATAGGCAATCCCAATTTCCCCTACCCTTCCAACCCGCGGGATTTCACGACGACAAGTCGGGCTATTCTTGCTGCACCTTTTGATTATGTGATAGATCCTATCGCATCTGTTCCTCTTACGCTTACGTACTATACCGGTGCTTTGATTGTCAGTCCCTTTGCTATATTGCTATCGCAAGCACCCATGGGAGAGAGGCTGGAAGCGATAGAGGCTGAAGTCATCATCAGCAATAAAATAGATAGTGTCGTCATGGACAATAAAATAGATGATGTCATCACGCCTTCGCAATAGGGGGATGCTGTTACGCTTCGCGTTGGCGGCGGTACTTGAAGCGGGCGCTGCCCATACCCAGCAGGGAGGGGGTGTAAATGTGGGATTCCTGAGCTAGCTACGCATTAGTGCTTGAATTTCTAGCGGAGTTAGTGTATTCTCTCCTCCAACATGTCCGACCGCAAACATCCTTATCCTTTTGACGTCTTTGAACCCAAGTGG
>CAZRZE010000152.1:0-3735 GCA_964604535.1 uncultured Akkermansia sp. | reverse complement strand
AGCGAAGGTGCAAAAAGATACGAAAATAACCCACGAAATCCTTTGTTAAGCATTTCCCACGCTCACTTTAGCAGAAAACGAATTGCGAGAACTTCCCCTTAGGTCGACCCATCGCTTGACTACACAAAAAACAAAGAATTGCGATAACCTAGGGCTATCGCAATTCGTAAAGTGAATGACAAATTGTGTTTATTGCACTTGCTGAAGACCTTGAGCACGAAGTTGCTCGATCATTTCAGGAGTGAGCTCGATGGGCTGATCGGCCGATTGACCTGCACCGGGCTTAATCTTGATGAGGTGAAGCTTGAAGATGAGGGTCGCGTTGCTACCGATGATAGAAGGACCTCTCTCACCGTAGGCAAGATCAGAAGGGATGTAGATTTCCCATGTGGAGCCAGTTGGCATATTTTTAAGGGCTTCTGTGAAGCCGGGGATGAGTGCACCAATAGGGAAGTCAACGGGTGTGTCAGACTTGTCAAAAACCTTACCGCTGATAAGCTTGCCTTCATAGGTCACTTCGCATACTGCGTTTGCGCCGTCCTTTTGGGCATCATACTTGGGGCCTGTGCCTTCTGTAAGCACCTTGTACTGGAGACCAGATGGGAGGGTGACAACACCGGGCTTTTTGGCGTTTTCTTCGAGGAACTTTTGACCAGCAACAATGTTTTTTTCGCCTTCTGCCTCATCGCGCTTTTGGAGGCTTTCCATGAAGACAGGCATGACTGTGTTAAGCTTTTCCCAGATGACTGGGTCTGGCTGCTTGCCTTCGAGTCCTTGCTTCAGGGCTTCGGCGACGATGGCGGGGTCGATGTCAGATGGGGACAGTGTGGCGGATTCGCTCTTGAGTTGCTGAGAGAATTGATAGCCAAAGTAGTAGGAAGCTACCTTTTTGATTTCTTCAGGTGTTGGGGCGGATTGAGCCGCAACCATGGGTGCCAAAGCGACGCTCAGGCCTAGTGCTATTGATGTTTTGATATTCATAATAATATTAAGAAATTTTTGACGTTAAAAGAACTGTTTTTGTTCAAGGTTTGATAGAAATAAGTTGCAACTTGAAGATAAGCGTAGCATTATCTCCTATGCTCTCTGGACCATGTGCGCCGTAGGCAAGATGGGCGGGGATGTACACCTCCCATGTTGAGCCTATGGGCATGCGCTTGATGGCTTCGGAAAAGCCCTGTATCACGCCATCAATGGAAAATGTTGCAGGGCTGCTAGAGGCATCAAAAACCTTGCCATTGATGAGCCTACCCTCATACATGACAGTGCAGCTGGGGGACGCTCCATCTAGCTTCGCACTGTAAGAACGCTGCTTCGAGGGGATGAGAACCTTATACTGCACGCCAGAGGGCAGAGTAACAACATCGGGTCGTTTGCTGTTTTCGAGGAGGAAGGCCTTGCCCTCTGCACTGTTACTCATTGCAGCGGAGAGCTGCATCGTATCCAGCTGCGATTGGGGTACATCCTCCTTGCTGCTGCACGCAGTGAGCAAGGCGAAACCCAAGAGGGAGAGTAAAGATATTTTCATATGATTAGCTTGAGAAGAGCTTGATTTGCACGCCCTTATTCTTCACCCATGCCTCTGTTATCACCTGCAAGAGGTATTCTAGCTGACCAGGGTTGCCAAGGTTGTATTCTATGGTGTGAGCATGTGTGCCATCTGGGTAGCTTTTACCCACATTAGTCTGCACCCCAGCGCGTGAACTCAGGCGGCTGCGCAGGTCAGATATCATTCCCTCTAGGTTTGTATTAGTACTGCTCACGTAGCGAGAGTAGATACGTATACTACTATTACCAACAGTATCAATCACCAGCTCTTGAATAGGAGTCTTGCCATCCAGCATGTAAACATGCGTACTCACCGAGACTATGTGCTCTAGCTTGACAGCCAGCGCAGACTTTTCTACGGAATCAATGACCAAGAAGAGGAAGGGCGCACGCAGGCTGGTATGCCCTGGTTTTTCCCTATCCTTGATAACACGCGGAGCATTGCCTGACTCTGCCTCATCGTTGCGATCAACGCCCACTTGGGCGTAGCACTGTGAGGAAAGCAGGGAAAGCGCCCCAAGGGCGGCGCATAAGAGTGATCTCATCATATTAAAGAGGGTGACTTGATACTATTTGGCTTTGAGCTACTTTTTCTCCTTGTCTGACTTGCTGGGGGTTTTGTCCTCCCCATCAGTGAGCCATTCTAGGTCAAAGGCGACAAACTCATGATTCTTGCAGTTGTCTTTTTCAAAGAGAACGGCTATGTCTCCATTTTCCAACTTGGTCAGTGTGGAGTAAGCAGAAGAACCCGCGTAGATGGTCTTGCCCTTGCTCCATGTTTTTCCCTCATCGTAGCTGACGCGGACTGTAAGGTTTTCGCGTTTGCTGCTGTTGGCATTGGAAAAAATGAGGCGGTCTTTATCATCACCAGCAGCCTTGGAGCTGTAGCGGATGATACTGGCGTTGCAGGCTGGGTCTAGCAATGCAGAATCGTAATGAGTCTTCCATGTCTTACCCTTATCTTCGGAGATGTGAATAGTTCTGTCCTTTCTGCCATTGACACGGCTGTTAACCATCCAGCGACCATCACTCAGCTCGATAAACTTTGATTCATCAGCTGGCTTAATGGGGGTTTCCATGAGCTTCCATGACTTCCCATGGTCATCGCTGTAAAAGAGGTAAAGATCCTTGCCCACGCGCACCAGCGTGTGTACCATCAGACCATCACTAGTGTAGAAGCCGCGTCCTGAGGTGAGGAACTTGAAATCCTTCTTCCACTCAGGCTTGCTGATCTGGTCGGTAATATCCTTGGGCTTGCTCCATGTGCGGCCATTGTTCTTGCTAACCACCATGTGGAAGTAGTAGACATTATGCTCCTTCTTGCGATCCATGAAGTTATAGAACATGTAGATGTAACCTGTCTTTTCATCCAAAATCATGGAGGGGTCGGAGGCAGATTGACCATGGGGGAAGTCAACAATGATTTTTTCCTTGCTCCATGTCTTGCCGTTATTCTTGCTCAGCTTGACCGCAATATTGATATCATCGCTGTGAACTAAATCACCATTATGAGGAACGCGCTCATCTATGGCCGCCACTAGGGTGCCATCCTTTGCAGTAATGAGGGCTGGGATACGGTATCCATTGACACCTTTTTTCATTCCGGAATAGAAAATATTCTTGTGATACTTAATTCCCTCGGCTAACCCTGCATCCTTGTCTGAATCCGCGTAACTAGACAAGGCTAAGCAAAGTGCTATTGTTGGTAATAAAATGATTTTCATACAGTGCAAATAGTTTATCACAACAAACTGAGAAGTCAACCTCATTTTAAAGCCCCCGTCATACTCCCTTCAATCTGCGTCTGAAATGACTAAAATAATACTTACCAAAAGACTAAAATTTAAGTAAATTACTCTAGGTAAGTTGCGAATAATAGCATAACTGGCTATGGTGGTGGCGCAATTTACAATGGTGATGAGGTGTCAGGTGCGCTCAACGCGAATGGTGTCATCGGCTTCCGCTGGGTCGAAGAAGGCGGGAGCATCGCCCAGCGCGCACTTTGCAAGAGCCTCGTTTCTTTCCATGGGAAGCGGGGCTCTTTTATTGTCATAAGTTCTTATCTAATCATAACGGATGGCTTGCATATATAACCTAATTGTGCTATAATCTGCCTGTACGCCATGAAGATCCACTTACCATCTCGCCTTCGTGCGGCACTTGTTGCTGCCATTTTCTCTGTATCAA
>CAZRZE010000151.1:0-3801 GCA_964604535.1 uncultured Akkermansia sp. | reverse complement strand
ATATAATCATGTCATCTCAATCTATTATTGTCGGACTCGGTGAGTTGCTCTGGGATATCCTTCCAGATGGTAAAAAACTGGGTGGAGCACCTGCTAATTTTGCCTTTCATGCGTCACAGTTAGGCTATGAAGCATGGGCTGTGAGCGCGGTTGGTCACGATGCCAACGGGGAAGAAATCCTCGACCGCCTTTCCAAGTTACCCATGAAACATCATATCCAACGTCCCCCCTACCCCACGGGGACGGTGGAAGTAACAATGAAGGGAGCTATCCCCAGTTACAAAATATGTGAAGGCGTGGCATGGGATCACATCACTTGGGATGAGACCATGGAGGACTTGGCAAAGCGCACCGGATGCGTGGTCTTTGGTACCCTCGCCCAGAGAAACGAAATCTCTCGCGAGAGTATACGCAAGTTCCTGCGCAGCATGCCACAGGAAAACACGCTGAGAATCTTTGACATCAACCTACGCCAGAATTACTACGGCGCAGAGATTATCGAAGAATCATTGCAGCTCTGCAATGCATTCAAAATAAATGACGAGGAAGTAGAGATCCTTCAAAAGCTCATTCCAGATCTCCCCGAGGACATGTTGGACTGCGCACGCTACTTTGTGAAAAAGTATGAGTTATGCTACCTCATCCTCACCTGCGGCAAGGCGGGCAGCTACCTATTCCGTGCAGAGGATTTGGAGAATCACAGCTTCATCCCCACACCAGATTCACCTGTCGTGGACACGGTGGGGGCGGGTGACTCCTTCACAGCCTCTCTGGCAGCAGCCCTGCTCAGCGGCAATTGCTGCCTGCGCACAGCCCATCAATTTGCTACGGATGTAGCGACCTTTGTCTGCTCTCAAAAAGGAGCCATGCCCACCCTTCCAGAAGAATTCCCACAGCAAATACACAAATGAAGAAAATATACCTATCTCTATTACTTGCCCTCGGTCTTGCAGCTGGCAGCCTCCAAGCAAGCACGCCTCATGAGGAGGCGCGCAAGCAAATTGGCGTAACCACAAAATACGACCCCGCCTATGTGGTCATCCCCTACCCCAATGGGGATGTCCCCAAAGAGCGTGGGGTCTGCACCGATGTAGTTATCCGCGCCTTGAGAGGCATAGGCTTGGACTTGCAAAAAGCCGTCCACGAGGACATGAAGGCCAACTTCTCCAAGTACCCCACTATATGGGGTCTGAAGCGTCCTGACAAAAACATTGACCACAGACGAGTCCCCAACCTGCGCCGCTACTTTGAGCGGCAGGGTTGGAGCCTCAAGGTCGAGATGAAGCTCAATAACTTCAAGCCCGGAGACCTCGTCACCTGCACATTGAATGGCTCCTTGCCGCATATCATGATTATCAGTGACAAGAAAACCTCACGTGGCATCCCCCTTGTCATCCACAACGTAGGCAGAGGCACAGTGGAGGAAAACTTCCTCTTTCACTCCCCTCTTAACGGACACTATAGAATCAACTTGAAGAAAAAGGGCAATAAAAAAGCCAGTAAATAGCTTGCGTAGCTACTTATCTTTTTGCTATAGTGTGCGCGCTACATGAATCTTGATAACCCTTCCTTTTCCGCAGTTAGCCCCATACAAGAAATGTATGGGGACTACTTCCTGCGTTACGCTTCCTATGTTATCCTAGAGCGTGCCGTCCCCCATGTACTTGACGGTTTGAAGCCCGTGCAACGTCGTATTCTCCACTCCATGGAACGCATGGACGATGGGCGTTACAACAAGGTAGCTAACATAGTCGGTGACACGATGAAGTACCACCCGCACGGTGATGCTTCCATAGGTGATGCCTTGGTGAACATGGGGCAAAAGCACCTGCTCATCGACACACAGGGTAACTGGGGTAATGTCATCACAGGAGACGTGGCAGCTGCACCTCGTTATATAGAAGCTCGCCTCTCCCCCTTTGCCAAGGAAGTACTCTTCAGCCCCAAGGTGACGGAGTGGAAGCTCAGCTACGATGGCCGTAACAAAGAGCCCGTTGCCCTGCCCGCCAAGTTCCCCCTCCTGCTGGCACAGGGAACAATGGGCATAGCCGTTGGCATGTCCTGCGAGATCATGCCGCATAATTTTAATGAGCTCATTGACGCGGCTATTGCCTACCTGCGTGGTGAGGACTTCACGCTTTACCCCGACTTCCCCACGGGAGGTTTGATGGATGTCAGCAACTATCAAGATGGCGTATCGGGCAGCAGATTGCGCTGCCGTGCGCGCTTTGACACCAGCCAGAAGCGCTGCTTGCGCATCACAGAGCTTCCCTACAGAAAAACCACCGAAGCCGTCATCCAAAGCATAGAAGCAGCTGTACACAGCGGCAAGCTAAAAATCAACCGCATTGAGGATAACACCGCGGCCACCGCCGACATACTCATCCACTACAGCGCGGACACGGATGTAGAAAAACTCTGCCAGACCCTCTATGCCTTCACGGCCTGTCAGGTCAGCCTTTCACCTAAAGCCGTTGTCATCGTGGACAACAAGCCCCACTTCATAGGAGTGAGCGAGATTCTCAAGCTCAATGTCGATTCCACCAAGGAGACTCTGCGCAGAGAGTTGGAGGTGCAGTTGGCCGAGTTGCAGGAGTCTTGGATGCTAGCCAGCCTCGAAAAGATTTTCATCGAAAACCGCATTTATCAGGTCTTGGAGCAAAGTGAGAGTTGGGAGCAATCCCTCGAGGAAATAGAAGCAAGGCTAGAGCCCCTCACCACCCACCTCATCCGCCCTGTTACACGCGAAGACGTCATACGCCTCACCGAAATACGCATCAAAAAGATTGCAAAGTACGAGGTGCATGACGCCTTAAAGCATCTCAGCAAGCTGGAAAAGGAAATTGCCCAGACGCAGAAAAATCTCTCCCAAATCGTGCGCTTCACCATCAAGTGGTATGAGAAGCTCCAAAAACGCTACGGTGCGGACTGGCCTCGCCGCACAGAGATTGTCCAACTCGACAATATCTCCCGCGCGGCTGCTTCTGTAGAGAATGAAACCCTCTACATGGATGAAGAAGGCTTTGCAGGCTATGCTGTGAAAAAAGGCGAAGCCCTGCAAAAATGCTCCGCCCTCAGCGACATTGTCACCATTGACTCACAGGGCATACTCACCGTGCGCCGCATTTCAGAAAAGTTCTACGTGGGCAAAAAGCTGCTATACATAGGCGTATTGAGAGAGGGCGACGACCCTGTTTTCAATCTCGTCTACCGTGACGGCAAAGAAGGCACGACTTATGCAAAACGCTTCCGTCTAGGCGGTTTCACAAGGCAGAAGACCTATGACCTGACGCAGGGCGCAGCTGGCAGCCGCATATTCCACTTTTCCGTGCATGAAAATGAGCAAGACAGCTCCGCCATCGTATTGAACATCTACCTCAAAAACCAGCTCCGCAAGCTGCGTCGCCCTCTCCTCTTCGACTTCGGCAAACTACGCGTCA
Organism: uncultured Akkermansia sp.; assembly: GCA_964604535.1. Lineage (GTDB taxonomy): Bacteria > Verrucomicrobiota > Verrucomicrobiia > Verrucomicrobiales > Akkermansiaceae > Akkermansia. The sequence goes on along the minus strand of CAZRZE010000151.1, from coordinate 361 downwards.
AGGGTCGCGCTGTTTTAGGCAACATCGTCACCAAAAACCCTGTAGAGCGCGTCTCCCGCGCCCAAATCCAACGCCCCAACCCCGAAGAAGTAGCCCCTGTAGCAGAAGAGGCAACCACTCCCGCACCCTCTACAACACCTACAGAGTCAACAGAAAACACCCCTCCCTCCATCCTCGACACCCCACCCACTGCGCCCGAGGACGACATGCTGCAAGGGGAGCTTTTCTAAAAAGAGGACATTTACCTTGACAGTAGAGGCACTTATTGCTATAAATCTGACATCACTTTTTGCATATGCTACAAGAATATTTTTCAGCCCTCATTCAATGTGTCGCAGGCTTCGGCTTTGCTGGCATGATT
>CAZRZE010000150.1:0-3805 GCA_964604535.1 uncultured Akkermansia sp. | reverse complement strand
ACAAGGTGGGTCTGCTGCTCTACGGCAGAAAGCCCCACTTCTACCTCCCCCCTGCCCAAGGGGTGAAGCAATGCCTGCGCATCGTGCGCGAAATCATCTCCAGCCCACCAGCGGGAGAGGATGAAAGCATGGAGCAGGTTGCTAATGAAATACTGCGCACGCAGAGAAAGCGCGCCATGGTCTTCCTCATCAGCGACTTTTATGCAGAAGCTGACAAGAAGGCACTGGGACGACTGGACTTCCGCCATGAGATTATCCCCATACGCCTCGCCGATGCATATGAGTTGAGCCTCCCAGCCGAGGGGCTCATCAACTTCCGCGACCCCGAGAAGGGCACACAGTGGACAGCTGATCTTAGCGACCCCAGAATACACCAGCGTTACCAGCAACGCCTCCTAGAGCATCGCGACTCTTGGGACAAGTGCTTTCACCAGCTGAGCATTGATTTCATCGACTTGCAAACGCAGCAAGACTATATCTATCCCCTAGCACGACTCTTTGCGCGACGCAGCCGCCACTTTGCCAGATAATTATGCCCACTACAGCGCCAGACACAGCCTCTGCCACATCCTTGGTGGACAAGATACCCACCCTCGATTCCCGCCCTGCCTCCGACCTCTTTTTACAAGAAACTCCGTGGACTCTCTACATCAGCCTAGGAGCTGGTGGACTTTGCCTCATCATACTGATTCTTTGGCTTTTACTAAGAAAACGCAAGACAATAGTCCCAACAGGCCCCACGCCTCAGCAAATTGCCCTTGCCTCATTGGAAGCCCTGCCAGCGGACAAGCTCAACCTCAAGGATATGAGCATAGAGCTTTCACTCATCATACGCCGCTTTATCACGGGAGAGACAGATGATCCCGCCCTTTTTGAGACGCAGCAAGAACTCAACCAACGCATGAATGCCCTCGCCAACCTCCCCAAGAGTTGCCAGCAACGCTGCTTGCAGTTGCTTGACCAGCTGGCTAGCAACAAGTACGCTGGCAGTCAACAGCGCGATGCCATGCAAAACAATAATCTCCTCCAGCAGGCGGTAGAGCTCGTCCAGCTCATCACTGCCGAGCAGGAACGCCTCCTTGCCGAAAAATCCACCATGTCACCCACATCATGATTTTCCCGCTACTCGCACAAATAGAGCAAAAGCAGCAGTCAGCTAGCGTGGTCAAAGACTTTGTCTTTGGCTCTCCAGAGTGGCTGTGGTGCTTACTCCTCCTGCTTCCCCTCCTGCTGTTGCGCCGTCGCCTTGGTTCAGCCTCTTCCCTTGCACACCCCGGTATACAGCTCATCGCGCCCCTGCTGCAAAAGCCCAGCACACTCATAGGGCGCTTTGGACCGATATTTGCCCTGCTTTCCCTTGCCTGCCTCATTGTCACGCTGGCTAACCCACAATGGCGTTCCGAGTTGAGCGAAGAAAAGGTCAGCGGTATTGATATCATGATAGCCTGTGACTTATCCGACTCCATGGTGGCACGCGATATGGACTTCATCAGGCCAGATAATTATGGACGCGCTGTGCGCCACACCATAGACCGCCTCAGTGCTTCAAAAATTGTGATGAACAAGTTCATCGAAGGTCGCCCCAATGACCGCATTGGCATCGTTGCCTTCTCAGGCAAAGCAAGATTGAGCTGCCCTCTGACCCTTGACCATGCGCTGCTTTCCTACATTATCGACCAGTTCTACCTCATGGATGTCATGAGGGGTACACCGGGCTATATGAAAGAACCGGGGACAGCTATTGGCTCTGCCATCGCCTCCGCAGCAACACGATTGGAAGAACGCGAAGAGACCAAGTCCAAGGTCATTATCCTTGTCACAGACGGTCAAAACAACCGTGGCAGCATAGACCCAGTTGATGCAGCAAAACGTGCGGCAGAGCTAGGCATACGTATCTTCACCATTGGTATTGGTCAGGCGCAGCAGCTCTCCGCACGTGTCCGCACGGATGGCGTGGATGAAAAAACACTGCGCGAGATTGCCCAGATTACCAAGGGCAAGTACTTTTATGCCAACAGTGGGCAGAAGTTCACACAAGCCTTTGCTGACATTGACAGACTTGAAAAAAGTGAGGTAAAACGCCGCAGCTTCGTTCATTTTGAATCCCTCTACATGTACCCCCTTGCGCTGGGATGCTTGCTGATGAGCACAGCCTTCCTTCTGGCATTCATCCGCCCGCAACCTGCCCCCTAATTGTCACATTATGAGTTTTCTGTATCCCTATTTTCTTATTCTCCTCATCATACCGCTTATCCTGCTGGCTCTCGCCATCTGGTACCAGCAGAGGCGCAGTCGCAGTTGGAAAAAGCTCATCTCCCCCCAATATGAGGCAGAGCTAGTCACGCGCCCACCAGCCTACAAGCGTAACCTCCCTGCCCTCCTCTGCCTGCTTTCTCTCGTTTGTGCCATACTGGCATTGGCTCGCCCCATCAATGGTTACAAGCAGCTGCACGCGGAAACCAGCAGCCGCAATCTGCTCATCGCGCTGGATGTTTCGCGCTCCATGGAGACAGCTGACATCAACCCCTCTCGCTTGGACGCGGCACGCGCGGCAGCGGTGGAGCTCATCGACAGCCTGCCTGCGGACAAAATTGGTCTTATTGTCTTTTCGGGTGAGAGTGAGCTCATAGTCCCGCTCACCTATGACCACCAAGCACTCAAATCCACGCTAGCCTATGTTGACCGCAATTGGGCACCCATGGGTGGTACTAACTTTGCTCGCGTCTTGGAAAAGGCCATGGAGGACTTTGCCCGCAGCGCACCACAGGGCACCAATGCCCTTGTCATCTTCAGTGATGGTGAAGACACAGTGGGCTCAGAAGTAGATGTTGCCGAAAAGGCGAGGGAGAAAAAACTCCTCGTCATCACGGTGGGTATAGGCACAGAGACAGGCGAAACCATACCTGACAAGGACGGTGAAAATGGTCTCTATGCGGGCAAGGATGGCAAATATGTTATCAGCAAGCTCAACTCCGCCTCTCTCATCCAGTTTGCCAAGGCTACAGGTGGCGACTACTTTGCCATGAACAGCGGGGCAGACCTGACAGACTTTGCGCAGCATGCGGTGAGCAAGCTTGATTCTCATGAGGATGAAGTATCGCTTGCCAAGCAGCCTGTTGATCTTAACCACTACTTTGTCATTCCATCCGCTCTACTGCTCATACTAGCCATACTCATTGCCACGCAATGGAGAAGACCTCGCAGCGTGGTGGCTTTGCTTCCTCTCTTGCTTTTCCTGTTGGCTGCGCCCTCTGCCCTTGCTGACAATGAGCTTTACAGAGAGGTTAAGGCAAAGTTTGCTGAGCAAAAATACAAAGAAGTCGTTGATATTATCACGGCAGCGAGAGACAAAGAGCCTGATCTAAGACAGGATTACAGCTTGGACTACAGTCTAGGCAAGGCACAGCTCTTCCTTGATGACAGGGAAGCAGCGCGAAAGGATTTTTCGCAAGCCCTTCTCAGTCAAAATAAGAAACTACAGGCCAGTGCTGAATGTGAGCTGGGCAACATGAATGTCGAGGACAGCTTTGAGGCGCTGCGCGAGCTCTACACGCCCAAAGAAGACGCCCCTGCGGCAGCTCCCACTTCTGCTGACCTGGAAAAGCTGCGTGACAAGCTCAAGGACGACACCCAGTTCTACCATGATGCTCTTGACCTACAGCCAGATCACAAAGCTAGCAGCAGTAATCTCGCCCGCACTGAAGCCTTTATCAAGGAGCTGGAAAAAGAGATAGAAAAGCTCAAAGAACAAGAAAAGCAGCAGCAAGAACAAAATCAGGATCAACAGCAAGACCAACAGGACCAG
>CAZRZE010000149.1:0-3815 GCA_964604535.1 uncultured Akkermansia sp. | reverse complement strand
CCCTGCCTGCACGAGGTGAAGTGCGAGAATGCGGTTGTCAAACATGCTGAAGCCATGTCCGCTAAAGCGCACCATATCAATCTCATAATGGTTGAGATTAAGATTTTCTCCCAGACTGGGTACAAAGTCTTCCAGATGCTCGCGTTTGTAAAAGAGCGCATGCAAAATATTGACCCCCAAGATACCCAAGACCTCCATCTGCTTGTCGTGATCGGGGACTTTGAGGTGGACGTGGAGGATGAAGTCACTGGGTGGCTGCCCTGGGCGCAGTTGGAAGCGCACACCTATCCATGCTGACCAGGGTCCGTTATCCCTATAGCCCTTGCACTTCACCGTGTTACAGAAGGCAAAAAAGCAGGTATTCCCCCCACGTTTGGTGGAAAGGCGGTCTACAATCTGCTTGTACTCATAATCCATCATCTGCAAAAGCCTGTCCTCGGAGACATAGCGGCGCACCGGACCATAGAGAGTGTCACTCATCGTCATATCGTAGGCAGAAATGGTCTTTGCAACAGTCCCCGCAGTTCCCGATGTACGGAAAAACCAGTTAGCGGTTTCTTGCCCTGCTCCAATCTCGGCAAAAGAGCCGTAGAAGCGCTTATCCAGATTCATACGCAGGACTTTTTCTTGCGTATTAACAAATGTTTGAGATGACGTAGACATGTTTTATAGATGACTAAAATTTAATAAGAAAGGGGTCTTGTTGGGATAATGAGGCTGGGCGGCGGGCGCAACTCTATCAGAGCCTCATCATGCACCGCGTCCATAGCATTGTTCTTGCCCTCATTCATTGCATTGGGGTCAAGGAAAGCGCGCCTGTTGCGGCTGGCCTCATCCAATCCTGCGCCGTCTTGATGGCGGGGAGTGAGTAACAGCTCTGTGCCATAGGGGTCGTCGCCCTGTAGGGCTCGCAACTGCGGCATAATGGGAATAACAGGCAGCACGCGGGAGCTGTAAGCCCCTGTGCCTATAAAGTCGTGCAGAGAAGGAAGCGCGTCACCATGCACGGTACACACAGGCAGAGACACATCACCCTTGGGGAAGTACTCCACATAGGTATTGCGCGTGTAGCTAGGCTTGCCGCCTTCCATGGTGGACTCAAAGCAGAACTCGCTTGCCAGCATGCCAGAGCTCTTGCAGATTTCCACTGCCTCTGTATCAGATGGCATGGCAATGGGCTCATCCGCCCAGCCCTCCTCCGCAGAGCGAGAAAAGATAGCCCCCAGAATTGGCCCGCAAGTGTCAGAAGAAAAGGCGTAGGGGTATATGGCCTTCTTGCTGTTCAAAAAGCCTATCCACACACCACAGCTGATGGAGCTGCTGTAGCCTATTAGCACATTGTCAGCAAAGTCATAATTGGTGCCAGTCTTTACAGCCCCCTTGAAATGGTAAGGCAGGTAGGGCAGCATGCGCACAGCACTGCCCGACTCCAGACTCTCTCTCAGCATAGTATGGATACGGAAACTCGTACAGGGTGCCATGGAGGCGATGGAGCGTGCCTTCTTTGCAAGCGGTTCTTCCCATAGCACCTTACCTGCGCTGTCTGTCACCTTTGTGATGATATAGGGAGCTATGGGACGTGTGCCCCCATTAGGGAAGACCGTGTAGGCTGAAACCAACTGTCGCAGGGAGACAGCTTCCGTTCCCAAAAAGACACGGGGATAATATACCGGGTCGGCTTCTGTACTGCCAGCGTTGCGCTGTGGTGGAGTGATGCCATACTCTTCTAGGCTTTTGATAAAGGGCTTTGTGCCCAGCTCTATAGCAAGGCGAGCGGAGGCGGCAATCTTTGACCAAGAGAGGGCTTGACGCAGCGTGATAGAGTCCAAATAGCTGCCGCGATCCACCTCCATACCCCACTCTCCGAGTATGCCTTCTGCGCCACCTATACCTGCCAAGCGATTATCCAAGGCATCATCAATGAGGCGAGAATTGGGTAAGTATCCATTATCCAGAGCACTGGCAAAGAGGAAGGGCAGGAAAGCTGTCCCCGCTGCGCGCTTCCCCGACTCCAGCATATCAAAATTATCACGTTCAAAGTCGCGTCCCCCCACATAGACCAGCACGCCTCCTGTCTTGTTGTCCAAGGCATAAATAGCCCCATCGACATAATCATGCCTGTCCGAGCTGCCCTCCTCTACTGGACTGTCATGACGTTGGTGTACATAGTCGGCTCGGGACTCTATGCTGAGGAGTTGCTTTTGCAGGCTTTGCTCCGCAGTTTCTTGCAGGGACTTGTCTATGGTCGTGTAGATGCGTATGCCTTGGCTCTTGAGTATTTCATCCGCGCGCTGGGGGTCAAAAAGCCCATAAACCTGCCTATACACCTGACTGTAGAGGAAGGATGTATTGCGCTTTATTGGTTGCGGATTGGTGACAAGGGGAATATCCTTGAGTCTGTCCGCCTCATCAAAGCTCACGTAGCCAGAACGGTACATGCGGTCAATCACATCATTGCGCCAGCGGAAGTTCAGCTCCGGATTGCGCAGTGGGTTGTATGTCTCAGGATTTTTCACCAAGGCGGCTATGCTTGCAGCCTCGGGTATGGTGAGATCAGCTGGCTCTTTCCCAAAATAACCCAGCGATGCCGCACGAATGCCATAAAAACCGCGCCCAAAGTAAATGCGATTGAGGTAGAATTCTAAAATCTGGCGTTTGGAGTACTTTTCCTCTATGCGCATGGCGAGGAATATCTCCACAATCTTTCTATCATAGCGAGAGCCACCGCGTGCCTGCGTGCGACGCTCTAGGTCAAAAGAACCACGTGCCAACTGCTGGGTGATAGTGGACGCGCCCTGATTAACATTACCGCCTGTGGAGATAGTAGCCTTGACCGCGCGTAAAATACCGACGGGGTCATAGCCATCGTGCGTCCAAAAGCTCTTGTCCTCTTGTGCCACCAACGCATTGACCATACTTTCCGAAACCTGATCCAGCGTTACGTAGCTGCGGTTTTCGTCATAGATGCGTCCTATTTCCTCACCATTCCTATCATAGATGATAGCAGGATGGTCGAGGTTATTAATATCCTCTAGGTTCAATTCCTCCGCCCATTTGCGGTGGGAAGAGGTGAAGGTGATGAAAATAAAATAGCCTGCGGCACTACCCAGAACAAGCAAAATCAGAGAAATCAAGATCAAGCGAAAAAATAAACGACGCCAAGAGAAGCGTTTTTTTTGCTTCTTGGTATCACTTTTCTTCTCTCCCTTAAACTTCTTTTGCGTTGACTGGGAGCGCTTGTTAAAAAACTTTGCCATAAGGAGTTCGTCCTCGTTTGAGTATACACTTAGTATAGCAAAGCACGCACAGCTTGGCAATAATTTATAAGGTAATAAAGACAGGCTCTTGCAGAAAACTGGGCTTTGCCCCGCTTATTCTGGTCTAATGGGTACGAAAACGATGTAACTATCCTCCCCGCTCTTCACGGCGGGGGAAAGGACGCTCCATGCGCTGCGGCTGGATGAAGCCTCACTTCTTGAGGGGAATTTGCTTTTTCATGATTTCAAAATCCTGCGCCTTCTGGGCACCTCTTGCAAAATTAGCAGCTACGGGTTTTGCATGCAGCTTGGCGCAGCAAGTCTTGCACATGGCGAAGTTCCTCATCCATGAAGGCATCCAGCTTTTCCCTGTGTATCATCAGCCCCTCAATAACATAATCACGGTAGAGCAAGGCCGCGTGGAGAGAGTCTTCTTCTGATCCGTATTGCAGGTCAGAAAAGTAGCGCGTGATAATGCGTCCTCGACGCTGTATACTCACCCGCCAACCGAGGAAGTCCGTGCTCTCGTAGGTGTATCTGGTAATATTCTTTATCTTC
>CAZRZE010000148.1:0-3946 GCA_964604535.1 uncultured Akkermansia sp. | reverse complement strand
ACGCATGGAGGCATTATGAAACCACCTGCGAGGTGCTCTCCGAGCTAGGCGCAGGCGATAAACCCATGATAGTCGTCTGGAACAAGTGCGACCTCATCCCCGAAGAAGAAAGAGAAGAGCGCATCGCACAACTTGATGCCGCCCTCAAAGAACGCGGACACGTCATGAGCGTCAAAGAGCAAACAGGCAGCGAAGCCTTGCTGGTTGCCTGTGTGGAAAAGCTAGCCCACCGCGTCACACGTGCCATCTACCGCGTCCCTCTGTCAGACAGCCGCACCATAGCCATCATGCACCGTGACGGCAAAGTGCTTTCCACAGACTATGATGGCAACGATGCCCTAGTCGAGGCCATTCTCCCTAGAGAGTTTGCCTCGCGCATCAACCATTATGTAGAAGCACCTTGATCGCAGAATCAAGACGCGCTTTGCGGTTGACCTCAGCTGGCTCTTTTGCTATGCTAGGGCGAGATGAACGAGCTTAAGTACTACTATCTTGATGATGCAAAGGCACCACAGGGACCTTTTACCCTAGAGGAACTGAAGCAAAAATTTGCCGACCGTGAGATATACGGGCATACATTCATTGCCCAAAAAGGTGCTGCACAGTGGAATAGCCTCATCTCCGTTTTTCCTGAATTTGTCCAAGCGCCAAAAGGCGGTATTCAACGAAAGAATATTGATTTTCAATCAGGTAAAAAAAGTACAGCCGTCAAATCCGATGAGATGCCCAATCACCTCCTCTACGACAAGGGCGACTACGACTTTTCTATGGATGTGTTTGCAACCATGCGTTACTGCCTTAAAAGGCTGTTCACATTCTCTGGCCGTGCAACGCGTCAAGAATTCTGGTACTACCATATCTTCGTGTTTTTCGCCTTATTTCTCCCCTGTGTTGTTACCACCATAGTGATAGGCGTAGCTTTCCCCGATAGTGATTTTGCTCTCAACGTACTCGTCGTATATTACTTTGCTCTATTTTTCCTGACTCCGCTTCTCGTCTTAGCCGTGAGTTTTCGTCGTTTGCATGATTTGGGGCACACTGGGGAGTGGATGTATCTGTCCGTGTTCCCGCCCATTGGCTTCCTCATGCTGCTCTACTTCCTCAGAGACAGCCAGCCCGGTGTGAATAACTATGGATTAAGTCTCAAATACCCCGATGGTCCCAATAAACAAAGCTAAACTTCTGCTCCTGCCGCTGTTATCCTGCCTTTGTTGGGCAGTGCAAGCGCAGCAGTCAGTGGAAGAAGACATACGCTCTCGGGCCGAGGCTCGCACGCGCGACGTGTTGGGTAGGGATGGTTCTGCGCGACTAGAACTCCCTCGCGTTACATCAGAATCACGCGCCTTTGTCGTCATTGGCGAAGACAGCCTGCGCGCTGGTGCGATAGCCTCTCGCGCTGATGATATACGCAAGCACCTCCAAGAAATCATCACCCTGCCAGCCCTGCGAGAATTTCCCATCCACCTAGAACTGCGCGGCAAAAGCACCGATAGCAGCAACCTTAATCCCTACGAGCTCAGCATAGACATCCTCGAAAAAAAGCCCATTATTAAGCTAGATGTCCACATAGGCGGTGGCATAGACATCAATGAGCTTCATCGCTATATCGTTCGTGCCTGCCTCTATGAGCATGCCCTGCGCAGCGTTGATCTCGATGCCTACGAAGAAGGCGAAGCTATACAGCTTCGCCTCCCCCTCTGGTTGACACTGGGTATAGAGCAAACCATCCTTTGGCGCGGGGGTAGGGTAGATCGCTCCGTCTTTGTGGAGCTCTTCCAGCAGTCCGATATTTTGCATATAGAAGAACTCCTTGATATGCCCAATGATGGGCAGTTGGACGGTCGTTCACGGCAAATCATGGAGGCCTCCTCTGCCGCCCTCGTTCAGAGCCTCATTGCCCAAGAGCAGGGTAAGCAGCTCCTCCTCTCCCTCTTGGAAGAATCCCTCAACTCCCAGCAGACATCCAAGGAAATGATACAAAGCTATTTCCATGAACTGGGAATGAGTGATAACGCCCTGCAAAAATGGTGGGCTCTGGAGCTGGCAAAACTCGCCTCGCCAAAACTCACTGAAACACAAGCCCCCCTTGCCAGCGAAGAAAGCCTCGCCACCGCCCTCATCGTCACTTACTTTGACGAAGAAAGCCGCCAAGTGCGCCAAGTGAGCTTTGATGACATCTATAACTTTGTCAAAATACCTAATTATAAAAAACTCATACCCAACCTGCAAAATCGACTCATACGCATAGGGGTTTATGCTTTCCCAGGTTATCGTCCTATTATCACAGAATACAGACGCGCCGCCGCCTTCTTGGAAGCAGGCAATGAAGTGGATGAGATTTTCTCCATCATAGGACCTCTACGAGAACTGCGCGAAGCCTACATCACCACCGCCAAGCGTGGGCGTGACTACCTCGATTGGTATGAAATCACCCAACTAGCCCCACAGGACAGCCCCCAACTGCAACAGTACCTACGCCTACGTCAGCAACTGAGGGAAGAACACCAACCCGTGGAGACCCACATGAGCCGCTACCTACGCGATATAGAAAAACTCATGCACCTCCCCAGCGGCAAAAACGTCAACACTGCCCTCTGAGACCGCATGCCCCCACGCCCCAAGAAAGAGCCCCTCATCATCCCCAGCCATGCCCCACACCGAGAGCATGAAGAGGAACTACGCGCCCAATCCTATCGCATCATCTGCGGCGTTGACGAGGCAGGCAGAGGTCCTCTGGCAGGTCCCGTCGTCGCAGCAGCCGTCATCCTACCAGAGGATTACCAGCTGCCCGCCCTCAACGACTCCAAAAAAATCAGCCCCAAAAAGCGCGAAGAACTCTATGCCGCCCTCACCAGCGACAGTGAAGTACACTACGCCATCGCAGAAGCCAGCGTGGAGGAAATAGACCGCCTCAACATCCTGCGCGCCACCCACCTCGCCATGCGACGCGCCATAGAAGCCCTGCGCCCCAGCCCAGACATCGCCCTCATAGATGGACTAGCAGTGCAGGGGCTACCCATCCCCCATCAGCCCCTTGTAAAAGGCGATGCCCTCAACCTCAGCATAGCTGCCGCCAGCATCTTGGCCAAAGTCGCGCGTGACCGCATCATGCAGAAACTCGACAAGCAGCATCCAGAATACGGCTTTGCCCGCCACTCGGGATACGGCACAGCCGCCCACCTCACCGCCATCAGAGAGCATGGAATTACGATACAGCATCGCCGCACGTTTGGGCCTGTTGCACAGCAGACGCTGCCCTTGGAGTTCAACTGATACCACCCCGAACAACAACTGGTTGGGAGAGTATGGGGAACTAGTCGCCTGTTCTAGTCTGAGGCGACGCGGTCATCGCATCCTACGGCAACGTTTTAGCAACTGGAGAGGAGGGGAGATAGACATCGTGAGCCGACAGGGGGACACCCTCGTCTTTAGCGAAGTTAAATCACGTCGCAGCCGACACTATGCTGCGCCAGCCTATGCTGTCAACAGAGAAAAGCGAGAACGCATCAAAGATACAGCGGGCTTATGGCTTTACCTCCTATGGGAAAGCGAGAGGGAGAGACCGCCCTACCGTTTTGATATCATTGAGGTGATACTGGAGGGCGGAGAACTGCCACAAATACGGCATATAGAGAGCGCCTTCCGCGACACGGAGAAAAGATAAAGCGCATAGATCTATCCTGCGCGATAGCGCCTTAAAAGTCAAAATACCCGCTTAGAAAAGGCTGCATGGTGAGCAACCCCCCGTAACGATAAAAGACTAGGAGCGTGAGCCCCTAATCTTTGTCGTGTAAGTGCAACATGCCAGCAGAAGGGCATGTCTCTCTGTTGTAAAAAGTAATTTAACTAGCTTCCCCAGCGGAGCTGATACTTTCTGCGGACTCTGGACTGGTAGTGCGACGTGGCTTGCGTCCACGAGGGCGGCCTGTATAAGGCTTCTTGGCTC
>CAZRZE010000147.1:0-3952 GCA_964604535.1 uncultured Akkermansia sp. | reverse complement strand
CCGATAAAGCCGTTACCCACCTCCTCATCACGCACATGCATTTTGACCACATAGAAGACGCAGCCCTGCTCCAGTCAAAGCATCAGTGTACCATTCACGCGCACAGCAAGTATGAAAACAGCCTCACCCTCCTCGACATGGCCAATCAGGCATGGGGGATGAACTTGCGCTTAAAAAGCTTTGAAGTCGATAACGTACTAGGCAACAAGGACGGCTCGCTAAATCTTGGCGACTTGCAGACTAAATACATCCCCGTCCCAGGGCACTCCTCTGATAGCATGTGCTATTATTTTGAAGAGCTTTCCTTGCTCTTCAGCGGAGATGTACTCTTTGCAGGCTCTATTGGACGCACCGATTTTCCCAATGGCTCACTGCCCCTCTTGCTCAAAGGCATAGAGCAATCCCTACTCACGCTGCCACCCCACACAATAGTCTACGCAGGTCACGGACCCAGTAGCAGCATAGGAGAGGAAAGCCTCTCCAACCCCTATTTGACCTAATTTTCCCATTCACCCCCATACACAAGAACAATAATCATGACATTTGCCGAGCTCGGACTCGCCGAGCCTATCGTAAAAGCCGTAGAAGACTGCGGCTATGTGACCCCCACGCCCATTCAGCAAGAGGCCATTCCTCACATCCTCGCAGGACGTGACATCATCGGAGCCTCCCAGACAGGCACCGGAAAATCCGCTGCCTTCGCCCTCCCCCTGCTCTCCAAAATTGAAGCACTGGGCAAGCCCCAAATCCTCGTCCTAGAACCCACACGAGAACTAGCCGACCAACTGGCAGAATCCTTTGCAAAGTATGCTGCCCACACCAATCTCAAAATCAGCGTCCTCTATGGAGGCATAGGCTACGGCAAGCAGATGGAAGAACTCAAGGCAGGCGCGGACATCATTGTCGCCACACCAGGGCGACTCATTGACCACTTCTACCGTGGCACCATGAGCTTCAAGCACATCAAAGCCCTCGTCCTCGATGAAGTTGACCGCATGACAGACATGGGCTTCCTACCCATCGTCCGAAAAATCGTCAACCTCTGCCCATGGGAAGGCCGCCAGACACTCTTCTTCTCCGCCACCATGCCCCAAATCCTCAAAGGATTTGCCAAGTGGTGCCTCACCGATGAACTAGAAGTCACCATCGCCCGCAGCGAGGTAGCAGCCACCATCTCCCACGCCTTCTACCCAGTAGGCATGGACCAGCGTGATGAGCTTCTCATCGCCCTCATCAAATCACTGGACTTCACCAACCTCATGCTCTTCACCCGCACACGCAAAGAAGCCGACACCGTCGCCTACCTCCTGCAAAACTCGGGCTGGTCAAAGGAAGTCGCCGTCATGCACTCCGACATCTCCCAGAAAGACAGAACAGCAGCCCTGCGAGGCTTTAAAGAAGACAAATACCGCATCCTCGTCGCTACTGACGTAGCAGCACGTGGCATCGACATCAACGACGTATCCCACGTCATCAACTACCGCGTTCCAGAAAATGCCGAAGACTACGTCCACCGCATTGGTCGCACAGGACGTGCCGAAGCCACAGGTGAAGCCTACACCCTACTCACAGCAGAGGAAATCGACTTTGCCAAGAGCATAGAGGGCTTCATCAACCAGAAGATAGGGCGCAAGAAACTCGACAACTTCGACTACGCCTACACCGCCCTCTTGGACGACAAGCCAGCGCGCCCCCTGCGCAAGGCACGCCCAGCAGCACGCCGTAGACGTTAATCCCGCATGCGCGTCCTGAGCATAGATCCAGCCATACGTCACACTGGCTACGCCGTCTTGGAAGGCAACCACCAAGAAGCACGTGCGCTGGACTACGGGACGCTACACCTAGCGGCAAAGATAGCGCAGAGCGAATGCCTCTCGCACATCTACGAAAAGGTAGACTCCCTCATCAGGCAATGGCAACCTGATGAGCTAGCCATAGAAGCCATCATCCATGTCCAATCCCTGCGCACCGCCATCATCATGGGCTCTGCGCGGGGAGTTGTTTTGGCCGCAGCAGCGGCGCACCAAAAACCCATCATGGAGTATCCACCTAGCTCTGTAAAACTCGCCAGTGTTGGCAAGGGTGCAGCGCAAAAGCAACAAGTAGCCTTCATGATGCGCGCCATGCTCGGACTGACAGAAACCCCAGAGACCGATGCCGCCGACGCACTAGCCATAGGCTACGCCCATCTCGTCGCAAACGACCCCCTGCGAGCACACCATTTTAGCAAAAAGAAGTACATCTAAGCTTCAATAGCTACAAAGCCTCTTGTTAAACATACTCACGGCAAAATTTTTCCTTGCTAGAATAGGGTTCAAAAGCTATAATATAAACGTATCTATGCTCAATCTGCCAAACTGCATCACCCTCTCGCGTCTCATTCTTGTAGCGGCCTTCACTGTACTGCTGGCCTTTTATGACCCAACTGGCAGAGCCACCCTACCTCAGATCATCGCCTTTTGGTGCTTTGTCGTTGGTGCCGTGTCAGATTTTTTTGATGGCTATCTGGCGAGGAAGTTCAACCTCGTGACCAACTTCGGCAAACTCATGGACCCGCTGGCAGACAAAATACTGGTCTGCGCAGCCTTCATCTATCTTAGCGCCATACAGGTATGTCCCTTCTGGGTAACCATCGTCATCATGTTCCGAGAATTCCTCGTCACAGGACTGCGACAACTAGCGGTGGAAAAATCCATCGTCATTGCAGCTGATGGCTTTGGCAAGTGGAAAACCATCTTCCAACTCTCCTTCTGCATCGATGCACTCTACCAAGTCGCCTTCCCCACAGGACTCATCCCCTTCTTCGATAGCTTCATGCTGGGCGATATAGGTGAAATCTTCTTTGCCTTCCTCCTCTGGGGAACGATAGCACTAACACTGGTGAGCGGAGCCAACTACTGCTGGCGCGTGCGTCATTTATTCCGCACTGCCACAGATTAGGCTTTTCATTAACTTTTGTATCTGTTATAATAAACCTAACACATAGCTATGCGCCAACACGCACAAGCGTAAAGAGCATAGACTATTTCTTTAATTACAGTCATGTCAACATACGCAGCAAAAGTAATCGAACAAGTTCGTGCCAAGGATGGTCACGAAGCCGAATTCATCCAAGCAGTTCAAGAAGTGCTTGGCACAATTTCACCCGTTCTCGCCGCACAACCCAAGTATGAGAAAAATGCCATACTTGAGCGCATCGTCGAGCCAGAACGCGTCATCACATTCCGCGTCCCCTGGGCGGACGATAAAGGCAATGTACATGTCAACCGCGGCTACCGTGTGGAGTTCAACAGCGCAATTGGCCCCTACAAAGGCGGTCTCCGCTTCCACCCCAGCGTAAACCTCGGCATCCTCAAGTTCCTCGGCTTTGAGCAGGTGTTCAAGAACTCCCTCACCACACTCGCAATGGGTGGCGGCAAGGGTGGCTCCGACTTCGACCCCAAGGGAAAGAGCGACGCAGAAGTCATGCGCTTTTGCCAAAGCTTCATGACAGAACTTCAACGTCATATCGGTCCAGACACAGACGTACCTGCGGGTGACATCGGTGTAGGCGCACGCGAAATCGGCTACATGTTCGGTCAGTACAAGCGTCTCCGCAACGAGTTCACAGGCGTCCTCACCGGCAAATCCCTCAACTGGGGTGGCTCACTGATCCGCCCAGAAGCAACAGGCTACGGCTCTGTCTACTTCGCCCAAAACATGCTGGCAACAGCCAATGATGAGCTCGCTGGCAAGACCTGCCTCGTCTCTGGATCTGGCAATGTTGCACAGTACACAGTTGAAAAGCTCACCCAATTCGGCGCAAAGGCAATCACCCTCTCCGACTCTGGTGGCTTCATCCACGACCCCGCTGGCATCGACGCAGAAAAGCTCGCCTGGGTAATGGACCTCAAGAACGTCCGCCGCGGCCGTATCGAAGAATACGTCAAGCAATTCCCCGGCTCTAGCTTCC
>CAZRZE010000146.1:0-3969 GCA_964604535.1 uncultured Akkermansia sp. | reverse complement strand
GCATGGCTGCCGTGTCAAGCATCGAGAGATCGATATTGCTGCTAGGTTTATCCATAGGACAGAGAGTATAGCGTGAGCGCGCGGAAAGTCAAGGATAACTATTTGGCAGATACAGCACGCGCCTGCGCCTCATCCCAAGCCATCATGGCTGCACCCAGTATGCCTGCGTCAGCGCCGAATTTTGCAGGCTCTATGCGCAGTGCACTGTAGAGAGCGGGCATGAGTTGCTCCTTCAAGAAGCCGTCCAGTGGCTCCCAAAGCAGATCACCTGCCTTGGCAACACCGCCACCTAGGATGAACATTTCTGGCGCGATGGTGTACATGAAGTTCATCATCAAGCAAGCAAGTTTTTCTGCAAAGTCAGCATAGATTTGGCGGGCAATCTCATCTCCTGCGCGGGCTGCTAGCTCCAGAGCATAGGGGTCGCATTCCTCGCTGGTCTTGGTGATACCTGCTTCTGCGTAACGCTGAATGGCATCGGCAGTCATTTCCCTATGACCAATGTATTCTTCTACACCGCCGCGGTTACCATAAGGACCAACCCTGCCTTTGTAGTCAATGCTGCACATACCAATCTCGGCAGCGGGGGCTATGTTGCCACGGAGCATTTTGTTATGAACAACAATGCCTCCACCTATTCCTGTTCCCAGAGTGATGGAAACAATGTTTTCTATGCCCTTACCTGCGCCTAATTTCCATTCTGCGTAGCCCATGCAGTTGGCGTCATTGTCCAACGCAACAGGGATGCCGAGAGCCTCCTCCATGATGTCGCGCACTGGTGTGCTTTCATTCCATGCAGGGACATTGACAAGGCGACCCAGTATGCCATTTTTGAAATCCACCCAACCAGGCATGCCCAGACCCACTGCGCAAACATCGGGGTACTGCTCACGTAGTGCTTTGATGCTGGCACACATGGCATCAATGATGGCCTGTGGACTATCCAGTTCTTGCGTGATGATAGGAGTAGCGCGTGCAAGAAGTTGCTCACCTTGGCAAACAGCTATTTTGATACTAGTACCACCGAAATCGACACCAATGCAGGGGGAAAGATTGCTCATGGTGGTTATTCTAAAGAATCAAACCACCCCCTGTCAAGTAGAGATTGCTCTACGTGCAATAAAGAAAGTGGGGTGGTAGCTGAGGGGGAGCTCACCTGTGGGGGAGGCGTACTGTTCTTTGTAGGCTTGGTGGAATTCTACAAGGCGGCGGGCTGTCCATGGGGTGCTGGTTGCGGAGAGACCATTGACACCGGTGGAGCGCAGATGCTGCAGAACGGCACGGCCGCTGTCAAAATACAGCTCTTGCTGCCATTGCTGGGCGCAGAGGACGCGCCAGCCTGTTTTTTCCAAGATGTCCTTCATCTCCTCTAGGCTGTAGTAATCTAAGCCCAGTCCCGTAATCTGCCTGATTTGCTGCATGTGCTGAGGGCCAAAGCTGCTCATTGCCAGCACGCTGCCTTCTTCTGCTTGCTGTGCTGCGCGTTGCAAAAAGCCCTCTATGTCGCCAAACCACTGCATGGCAGAGGCAGAGGCTATTAAATCCAGCCCCGCAGGTAGTGCCAGCTGCTCCGCATCACCCAGCAGACATTCATGCTGCTCTACCTGATTGGGTAGCCAGTCAAAGGCCTGCTCCACCATGTCGTTAAAGTACCAGTAACAATCGGGGAACTGCGTGACTAGCTTTTCTGATAAAAAGCCCGTGCCCATGCCTATTTCTAAGGCGCGGCTGGGTTGCAAATCGGGGCAGTTATCATGCAGTAGTTCTGCAAGCTGCTCTGCAATGAGACGCTGCATACGCGCACAGTGGTGGTACTCACCATAGTGGCGTGCAAATCGCGTTGCGACTAGTTCTTTATCACCCTTCATGCGTCAATCTCTGCCAGTATGAGGGCGGGGTCGGAGAAGGGGTAATGATAGCTCTCAAAAGCAGTGCCTAGGTCTCGCATCTGCCAGTAATCCCACATGCGCTGCGGTGGGAAAATCTCATCCTGATCCGCTATATAGGCCGCCTTCCAAGGAATGCGGGATTCTTCGGCATTCTGGCTGCGTTCTGCCAGTATGTCCAGCTCTAGGATTTTGTCTTCTATGCTCCTATCGGGGTAAGGGCCATCGGGGATGGCGCGTACGGTGCCGTAGGTTTTTTCGTTAAAGGGGTTCATGCCCACCTTTGCCAGTCCTTGCATGGTGCGTCTCACCACGCGCAGACGCATGCCGTAGCGGTCATCGACTGGATGAGGTGTGCCATTGAGCGCGATAGCGCGATACAGGGGGAGATGCTGTGTAATCTGCTCTGATACCCAAACTCCGAATGACCAAGCAAAGAGATAAATACGTCTGTAACCAGCAAAATCCTCTGCACGCAGTTGCTCTATTTCCCTGTAGTCATAGACGCAGAATATATCGCAGTTGGGTATATCGAAGTGATGAATTGCATTGGGCGTTGCCGCCCAGCCGAGGACAAAGATGACCACATCAGGCGCACCCTCTTGTTTTAACCATGTTTTTTGCATTGTTCTAGGAGATTGTCTATCAGTTGAAAATCGGATTCGTCCATGGCGGCAGTCAGGCTGAGACGCAGACGTGCGGCATTTTCTGCCACAGTGGGGGGGCGTATGGCAGTCACCCAGCAGCCCAGCTCCTTGGCTAGGGCAGAGAGCTCCAGTGCCTTCTCATTACTGCCAGCAGGGATGGGAAGGATGGCGGACTCTGTCCCATAACGAGCCCATGCGCTCCGCGCCGTTTCGCGCTGCTCATCCAGATTACCCATGCGCATTTCGCGCAGTACCATGGCATTCCATAGCAGTGTAATGGGGGGCAGGGCAGTGGTGTAGATGAGGGAGCGCATCTTGTTGACCAAGTAATCATAGAGCAGGGGGCTGACTATCAATGCAGAACCCGCACCAGCTATGGCTTTGCCCATGGTGAGCATGAGTATATCCACCTGATCAAGCAGCTCCAACTGGGCGCAAAGTCCCTGACCCTGCTCGCCGTATAGCCCAAAGCTATGCGCCTCATCCACAATGAGGGCGAAGGGGTAACGCTGCTTTAGCGCAACAATTTCTCGCAGGGGTGCGAGGTCGCCATCCATGCTGTAGACGGATTCTACGACAACCCAAATCTGTTTTCCCTCATGCTGTTGGAGCAGCTGTTCTAAATGCGCCACATCATTGTGGCGAAAGCGTCGTGACTCCGCACGACTTAGCTGCATGCCATCAATGAGGCTGGCGTGGATAAGCTTATCCGCCAGTATCACATCACCCGCCTGTGCTAGGGCTGGTAGCATGCCCACATTGGCCATGTATCCGCAGCTCAGTACAAGGGCTTCGCGCTCTGGGAAAAGGGCGCGTAGCTGTGATTCCATCAGCTCGTAAGCCTCGCCATTGCCTGTCATGAGGCGAGAGGAGGGGTAGCCATGCGCGTGGGAGAGCTTCACCTCCCAGTATTCTTCCAGATCCGTTTTGCTGAGCTCAGAACAGCTCAGCCCGAGGTAGTCATTGGAGGAGAGGTTGAGGTAACGCTCTGCACCTAGGCAAAGATGCTTGCCATCTAGTTGCAGGTCAAGCAAGTGCCTCTTATTGCCACGCGCCTCTAGGCTGGCAAGGTGCTCTCGCATGCGTTGCTCGGGTAGCATAAGGTGATGGAGGCTGTCTTTTATTCCGCGTATTCCGCCCAAGAAGAACTAGTCTCCCAAACACGCACGCGCTCCAAGCGCACACAGTCGCGCACGGGGTAGCTCAGCTGACCCGCAGCGGCGCGCTTCAAGGCCTGCTGGGCGTAGAGAAAGACGCGCTCTGCCATGCGCTCACTGCTGGGATCCATGCCTTCAAAGGGGATAATCTGCTCCCCATAAATCTGGCGAAAGGTCTCATAATTCGCGTCATGCGTATTCATGCACAAGGCGTGGTCAAAGGTGGAGAGAAACTCGCTCATCATCTCCTTGATGGCCTTGAAATCGACAACCATGTCG
>CAZRZE010000145.1:0-4016 GCA_964604535.1 uncultured Akkermansia sp. | reverse complement strand
GGTGGTGCCATGTGACGGTTCATCGTGCTGACGCAACAGCCGAACGCCTGCGTTTCTCCCTCAAAACACGTGATGTAGACAGAGCACGCACCCTGCGCGACCGCATCTTTGCCGACATTCAAAACCGTTTTGGAGAAGCAACCGTCTAATTTCTACCCTATCTTTTATAAAGCTACGTATAAGTGTTTATAGTAAAAAGGTCGCTACCATCCTAGGGTAGCGACCTTTTGTTTTTAAAGAACTCTTGCTTTCTTAACGCTTTGTGCGCTTGAGATGCTTGAACATAGCGCGACGGAGGGAGTACTCATCGCTGCTTGGGACATCTGTTTCGTATGCCCATATCATGACACCGCCTAGATTGTTGTCGAGCACGTACTGCGACTTTTTCTCAATGAGTTCAGGCCCATTAAAGTAATGGGGCTTCCCATCTAAAGTCAATGCGTTGTCGCCCGCTTTGAGCGTTGGCTGGGTCTTGCGTATCTTGCTGTAGGGGGTTTGTACTTTCCAGTCACGAGGTTTTGTCACATCGTTGGAGTAGAAGGGGAGACCTAGGATAATCTTTGCTGGTGGCATCATCTGACGCGCGGTCTTGTCATCAGAGATGAATTGGGGCATTGTGGCGTGCTCTCCTGCGCGGTCGTAGCTCATGATATTAACGAAGTCAAGCTGGTCGATGACGAGCTGATTGGGTATGTTGTGGTACATGAGTACGGCAGAGCTGATGCTCTTTCCATGGGCTCCGAGTTGCTGGCGTATCTCGCCCAGTAGAAGCCCGAAGTCATGCCACTGCTTTTTGTCTGTGGGGTACTCCCAGTCAATATCCACCCCATCAAAGCCGCGCTTGTCTATGTAGAACTTTAATTGTTGGGCAAAGTGACGACGTTTGGCAGGATCAGCTGCTATGGCCGCAAATGCTTCTTTGCTGTGGGCAACACCGAGGATGATTTTAACGGGGTTTTCCCCACGGAGGGCTTTGAGTTTTTCGAGTCCTTTGAGGAACTTGGGATCATTGCCGCCTTTGAGGTTGCCGTTGGTATCGCAGATGAGGTGGAAGTAAATGATGTCTGTGATGAGCGCCATGTCTTCTGCCTTTAGCATGTTGGGCGCGTAGTCGTTGAGCCATCCGCTGCGGAAGTAGGGTACAATGCGCTGCTTGAAGGGGTAGACGCTCAGTGAGCCCTTGGGATCAGCCCCGTTGATTTTTACATTGGGATCACTAGCTGTCATCTTGCGCAGTGCGATGTCAAAGTTGGTACCACCTGCCACATTGTGAGGGGTGTCAATGGCTATCCAGAGGTAGTTGTCGCCTTTTTCAAGGGCAATATTGCCGCTGATTGTGATAACCTTGTCCTGTCGCTTGACGGTGACTTTGGTGGGCATGGCGCGGTCGCTTTCGTTCTCGGCATTGGGGGAGAAGAGGGGGCTGCTACCAGAGTCAAAGACTTTAAAGCTATGCGCGGCGCGTTTTGCATTATCGCCGATGAGGGAGAAGCGCATGGTTTTTACGGCAGCTGTTTCCTTGTCGCTGACAATTTTGATGCGCATTACTGCTTGGTCTTTTGTGTTAGCGTAGAGGATGGAGTGGGTCTGAGAGGCGTTGACTTCAAGCTTTGCCTCGACTAGGGGGCTCAGAACGGAGAGCGATAGTGCTCCATATTTTAGGTTATTTAGGATAGTTTTCATGGTAAATGAGAAAGGCAAAGCCTAGTATTAGCATAAAATGCCAACACTAACAAGAAAAAGCGCGAGAATGTAGCAATTATCTTTGTAGCTCTTCAACGATCTCTAGTCCGAGTTCTCGCAGTTTTTTGAGGTCGTTTTCCACGCCTGCTCCTGTTATTGTCAGGTAGTTACCTGTCATAAAGGCATTGGCACCTGCTGCAAACATCTCGAATTGACGCTCTCGCAAGACACTGACTCTACCACCACAGATGCGCAATACGGCTGTGGGGTGGATGTGGCGGAAGATGGCAATGATGCGCAGAGCCTCGGATGGGTCCATGACTGGCATGTTAGCCATGGGTGTCCCCGCGTGCGGGTACAAGAAGTTAATGGGCACGTGATCTATGCCGTCTTCTCGTAAAAAGTATATGAGATCCAACCTGTCTTCCCAGCTTTCTCCCAGTCCGAAAAGACCGCCACTACATACGCTGTAGCCTTCCTTTCTCGCCTCATGCACGGTGTCGAGTCTGTCGCGCCATTGCTGCGAGGTACAGATCTCTGGGTAGTAGTTTTCGCTGGTTTCGAGGTTGTGATGGATACGTGTCATGCCCGCCTCCTTGAGGCGATGGAGTGCCTGCTCCTTGAGTCGTCCCAGTGAGCCGCAGATACGAGGACCGCGCTTGCCGTCCGCTGTTCGCTTTTCGAGGAACTGGGCTAGCTTTTCTACGTCTGCATCTGTCAATGCGCCACCAGCTGTAACGATGCCACAGCGACCTATGGGGAAGTCAGCCCAGTCTGCCAGTGTGCTTTCTAGCTCTTCTTCGCTCATGAAGGGGTATTCCTGTATCTCAGTGCTGTTTGCGCCGCTCTGGGAGCAGAACTTGCAGTTCATGTTACAGTTGCCGCTCTTTGCGTTGATGATAAAGCAGGCTTCTATCTGCTTGGCAAAGTGGTGTTCTCTGATGGCGGTGGCGGAGGCAAAGAGCTCTTCTTCGGGGAGGAGGAGGAGTTCTTGTGCTTGCTGGCGTGTGACTCCACCATGCTCTATGGCATGGCTGGCGTAGGGGGAGATCATGTATTTTTTGTTCTGAGCTGTTACATATTCATGTAAGCGATGTCTGCGCGACGCTGCGCGCCGTCAAAGTTGACCTTGGCGGCTTCTGCGTGGGCAAGAGTGCGTGCTGCGTCGAGGCTATCGCCCTGTGCGACGATGGCGAGGACGCGACCACCTGCTGTAACCCAGCCAGCGTCAGTCTTCTTTGTGCCGCAGTGGTAGACGCGTGCTGCGCAGTTTTCTAAGCCTGTGATGAGGTCATCATTGCGGGAGCTAGCAGGGTAGCCAGCAGAGGCGAGGATGCAGCAGACGCTCCATGCATCGCTAAAGCTAATGAGGCTGGAATCAAAGTCGCCACGCGCGCCCTGTAGGCAGAATGTAGCGAGGTCACCCTGCAAGAGAGGCATGACGGCTTCGCACTCTGGATCTCCAAAGCGGCAGTTGTATTCAATGACCTTGGGACCATCAGCGGTGAGCATGAGGCCAAAGTAGAGAAAGCCTCTGTAGGGCAGTCCATCGGCTTGTAGACCTTTAACTGTGGGGATGACGATTTCTTTTTCTATCTGTGAGAGCAATTCTGGGCTGGCAAGCTGTCGGGAGGCAACTGCACCCATGCCGCCTGTGTTGGGGCCTAGGTCGCCTTCTCCCAGACGCTTGTAGTCACGTGCGGGGCAGAGGATGAGGTATTGGTCATCACAGATAGCACCAAAGATGGAAATCTCGGGGCCGATGAGGCATTCTTCGACCAGCAAGCGGCCTTCGCCAAAGCGGCGTTGGACGAGAATCTCGTCAAGGAAGTCATCTGCCTCTTTTTCTGTGGCGCAGACAGCTACGCCCTTACCAGCGGCGAGTCCGTCAAACTTTAGCACAGTGGGGTAGCGACCAGCGATGGCCTGCTTGGCACTTTCTGCGTCATTGACAACGGTGGCAGTAGCTGTGGGGATATTGTGGCGCAGGAGGAAGTTCTTGGAAAACTCCTTGGAGGCTTCCAGTTGGGCGCTTTCCTTTGTTGGACCCCAGCAGGGAATGCCTACCTCGTGGCAGCGATTGGCGAGACCCTTGTCCAGCACAAGATAGCTTTCTTCGCCAGCGACGCAGAGGTCAATTTTTTCCGCGACCATCCAGTCAATAAGGGAGTCTAAGTCATGTGCATCAACAGGCTGTGCAATACTCAGTATGGCATCGCTACCGGGGAAAGAATAAATACTAGGAGCACAGGGACTAGCAGCCAGTGCTTCTACCAAAGCATGTTCTCGTCCACCTTTACCAATAACAGCTATTTTCATATGGCTGATAGCCT
>CAZRZE010000144.1:0-4042 GCA_964604535.1 uncultured Akkermansia sp. | reverse complement strand
TGACTTGGAGAAGATGAGTCCCCACGTCTGCCCTGCCAGTACTTGCTCGTGGGCTTGCTTGTTGTTGCGCTCTGCCTTGAGGCGGTGTGCGAGGGCGAGAAGCTCTGTGATGCTTTGGCTATCGAGTTCTTCTATAGAAAGGAGTGTTTTCATATGATTAAAAAAAAGGGGGGAGGGGGCTTTTATAGATTAAGTGAGACTTGCAATTGCTCTGGTAGAGCAATGCGGGGACGCTCTGTGAGGATTTCACCACCATGGGGACCTACGGCCACGGTGTGTTCAAAGTGGGCAGAGCACTTGCCATCGCGCGTGACAGCTGTCCACTCATCAGAGAGGATGCGTATGCCCGCTGTGCCGAGGTTAATCATGGGCTCAATGGCGAGAATCATACCGCGCTTGAGGCGTGGTAGCCTGTAGCGTGGGCGGTAATTGGGGATTTGGGGTTCTTCGTGTAGCTTGCGCCCCACGCCATGACCGACCATTTCGCGGACGATGCCGTACTTGTAGGGCTTTACAAAGTCTTCTACTGCACCGCATACATCAGCGAGGGATGCGCCTTGCTTTGCTTCGGCAATGGCGCGGTAGAGGGATTCTTCTGTGACGGCGAGCAGGCGGCGCACTTCTTCGGGGCAGGCTTCTATGCTGCCCACACAGACAGTGGCGGCATTATCGCCGTACCAGCCATCCACAATGGCACCTACGTCAAGGCTGACAATATCGCCCTCATTGAGAACGCGCTTGCCCCCTATGCCGTGTACCACTTCCTCGTTGACCGAGATGCACAGATGACCAGGAAAGCCACCGTAGCCCAAGAAGGCATTGCCGCACTTCTCCTTTTCAAAGAGGCTAGCGACATAGGCATCCACCTCACCAGTTGTGATACCGGGTTGGATGAAGTCTTGAGCCGCCATGAGAATGCGAGCCGAGACCTCGCCAGCTTTTTTAAGCTTGCTAATCTCGTTAGGGTTACGTAGTGGGATGTGATCAGCCATGATAGATGGAAAAAAGAATATAGGGAGATTATATCACAAATATTTTATTAAAGCAAGCAATCAATTTGACACCCGCTGTCAATATGCTATACTTATGGGGATATGACTAGACATACTGCCCCCCTTCTTGCCTTGGCTTTGACCGTTCCTCTGCATGCTGCATCCACAGATCCTGCAAAACCCAATATCATCCTCTTTATCGTTGATGACATGGGTTGGCAAGATACCAGTGTGCCCATGTGGCATGACGCGGAGGGAAAGGCAAAGCCCACCTTCCTTAATGAGCGTTATCGCACGCCCAATATGGAGGCTCTGGCTAATGATGGTATGATCTTCTCCCGTGCCTATGCTTGCCCCATCAGCTCCCCCACACGTACTAGCCTCATGACGGGGATGAATGCAGCGCGTCACCGAGTCACCAACTGGACGCTCAACCCAGATAAGAGCACGGATTCCGCACATCCCAGTATGACTATGCCTGATTGGAACCTCAATGGACTACAGCCCAGAGGTACAAAGGCTAAGGGGCGCACCAAGGAGGCCATCACGGGTGATACTGTGCAATATGACATGAGTCGCCCCTTCATCGCGAGCACCACTTTCCCCCAAATTTTGCAGAAAAAGTACACGACCATTCACGTGGGTAAGGCTCACTGGGGCGCAAAGGGCACACCAGGTGCCAACCCCCTTAACCTAGGATTTGACTATAATATTGCAGGCTGCGAAATAGGCGGTCCCGCTGACTATCGCGGCTCAAAGCAGTATGGTACGGGCGGCTTCAAGGTGCGTGGTCTGGACGAAAATCGCTTTCACGATGAAGATGTCTTCCTCTCCGAGGCTCTGACTATAAAAGCTCTCGAACTACTCAATGAGCTCAAAGAAGATCCCAAGGAAAAAAATAAGCCCTTCTACCTCTATATGGCACACTACGCCATTCACGTGCCCCTTGATGCGCGTGCTGTGGACAAGCGATTTGTCAACAACTACAGCAATCCTAATGATGGTCATGGTTGGTCAGAGTATGAGCGCAACTACTCTGGACTCATTGAGGGCATGGACAAGAGTCTGGGTGATCTCATGAACTGGCTGAAGGAAAATAAGCTAGACGAGAATACCATCATCATCTTCATGTCTGACAATGGAGGCTACGTGCTGGATCAGCGCATCAAGAACGGCAACTACCCTCTGCGCTACGGCAAGGGCTCTTGCTACGAAGGTGGCCTGCGTGTGCCCATGATTGTCAAATGGCCCAATGTAGTCAAGCCCAAGAGTGTTTCTACGACCCCAGTTATTATCGAGGACTTTTACCCCTCTATCCTTGAAATGGCCTCCATGGGTAGTGGCAAGACAAAGGACGCTGTTTCCTTTGTTCCCCAACTCAAGGGAGAAAAGATGAAAGCCCGCCCGCTTCTTTTCCATGTTCCCAACACCTGGATACCTGGTTCAGGAGCAGAGGGTGCATATGGTCCTATGAGTGCTCTTGTCGACGGCGACTGGAAGCTCCTCTTCCGTCATGTTAATGAGAAGTATGAGCTCTACAACCTCGCCGATGACATTGGAGAGACCAAAGACCTCGCAGAAAGCAACCCCAAGCAGCTAGCCGCCATGAAGGCGACAATGAAGAAGCTGATGCGCGAGCGTAAGGCTCAAATGCCTAAGAAGAAATAGCAGGAATCTACCCAGCGCGTGATTGCAAAAGTGCTCTATTAGGGAGTGATTTTTGCTTGACTATACCAGATGTTGTGCTACCATCTGTTTATGAGATGTATGCAATGTGGCCACGTAGACGATAGGGTGATAGACTCCCGAATGTCCAAGGATGCTTCCTGTATACGTAGGCGTAGAGAATGTCTGCGCTGCAACTACCGCTACACAACCTATGAGCAGATAGAACGCACAGAATTGCGCGTTGTCAAACGCGATAACCTGCATGAATCTCTCAATAGGGAAAAAATCCTACGTGGCATGATCATGGCCTGCGAAAAACGCCCCGTGAGCATGGAACAATTGGATCATGCTGCTGATGAAATCGTGGCAGAGCTGCACCGTGACCACCAGCGTGAAGTACCCTCATCCATCATAGGTCGTATGGTGATTGACAAGTTACAGAGCATTGACCCTGTCGCCTACATACGCTACGTGTCCGTGTACAAGCAGTTTCAAGATGTGGATGAGTTCATCGACCTCGTACGAGGCATGGAACGCAGAAGCACCAACGACCCCTTACAACGTAAATTTTCTCTCTGATGAAGCGTCTCCCCTACACCCGCCCCCTGTTGCAGTCAGGTCATTGTGTCTTTGCAGACTATGACGTAGATTGGCTTTGCTCTCTGCTGCAAGATGCAGCTAGCAGGGCAGGGGTGAGCCTCCCCTTTACGCGGGAGATTGCAGGGGGGATTATGAGCTACTTGGATCAGGCCTGCCCTCTGCGTAGCCTTCCTTTGGAGTACCTTGTGGAGCGCGTGCGCGAGACCTTGGTTAAGTTGGGCTTACCCCTTGTGGCAGAGAACTTGCAGCGCAGCACGCCCCCAGTGGATGTCTGCCTGTGTGAGATAGCTGAGGAGGAGAGCAACTTGCCTCTCTTTTTCTACACACAACTGCGTCAAAAGCTCAAGCAACTTCATCAGCTTGGCGTGAATAATTACCGCTTTCGCGATATGGATGAATGCAGCCGCCTTCTTAGCGCGAGAAAGAGGCAGTGCCCAACCAGCCAACGCCAGCGCAAGGAGATAGAGTCCTTTCTCTTGCAACCCAACCTCTGCTGACCTAATAGTTGTAGAGGCGGTTTCTGTTCTATATCGTCATCTGGACTAATGCTTTTCTTTCCCGATGGGAATAGATTTTCCGTTAGAGATATTATATAAAGTTTTACAAGACTAACTTTTTTCTTGCCTTGCCGAAATATTGTGATATCATAGCCTCAGTCTTTCGCAATGAAAGTTAATTGCAGCTAACATATTGATATGATGAAATCACTTATCGCACTTATAGCCGCCAGCATGATTGGTCTGAGCTCCGCAGCCCCTACAGCCGCTTGCAAATGTAATCCC
>CAZRZE010000143.1:0-4051 GCA_964604535.1 uncultured Akkermansia sp. | reverse complement strand
TAGGACTCCCGCCTTTCACGCGGGCAACACGGGTTCGAGTCCCGTACCAGATGCTAAAAGCCGTCTTCTTAGGAAGGCGGCTTTTTTCTGTGTTGATTTTGTGATGCGTCTGTTTGTGCTTGCCTATTGTATCTGCGTCAGGTATAATCCTGCACTTACTGGAAATTTTTACCATTTTTATCATGAATATCCTCGAATTTATCCGCAAGAACTCCATTCTAGTCGTCATCGTCATCGTTGGTATCGCCCTCGGTCTCATCATGTCTGAGTACGGTCAGCGCAGTGCTAGCCTCTCTGGTGATTTCCTCATCCAAGTTGATGGACGCAACTACAATGATGAGGACTTGCGAAATCTGGGCGGAAAAGGGGGTGCCTACCTTAATAGCATTATCTCCGCTGGTCCAGAACGCCTCCGCAATGCAGCTGACGCAGATGGTAACGGACAGCTGAATGAGGAAGAAATGACTGTATTTAATAGAGCTCTGAGAGACAATCCTGCCTTGCAGCTTTCCATGATGCAGATGGAGCGCATCAAGTTGCTCTGGGGTAGCAGCGCAACGACAAGTGAGTCGCTGAATATTGCTATCACGCGTGCCCTTCTTGCAGCAGAGGCAGAACGCCTCGGCATCGTGCCTTCCAAAGAGCAGATTGATACCTTCATCCAGACTATGCCTATTTTCCAAAAGGAAGATGGAACTTTTGATCAGGGGCTCTACCAGCGTCTTGCTGGCTTCCACGGTGGTCAAGCAGACCAAGCGCAGGAGCGCGCCTTCCGTGCCTTTATCTCTGATATCATGGTATGGCAGATTATCCAACACCTTGTCAGTACAGATGTGGCATTGGATGACCGCGCTGCAATGAATATGATTAACATTGAATGGCAGCAGTTTGTCGGCAAGGTTGCATGGCTGCCCATCTCTGCTATTTCCGCCCCTGCTGCACCTAGCGAAGAAGCCATCCGCGCCTTCTGGGAGCTCAACAAGGGCAAGTACCTTAGCGAGCCAGAATGCTCCGTGAGTCTTTACTCCCTCACTCCAGCAGAGGGTATCAGCCTTGATGAGCTGGCATACACCTCCGACTTGATTATGGAGGACATCACCCAACGCGGTCAGGTGAATCTGGATGAGATTCTGGAAGAAGCCTCAAAGAACCCCGAGTACACCGCTTTCCAATACAAGGCGGCGGATGGCTCAACACATCAAAGCTTCCCCGCCTATGCTCGTACAAACATTCCTGAAGCGCTTGCGCAAAAGCTTGGTGCCGCCTCTGCAAGCAATGATTCAAATAACCCCAGCTTAGGTGAAATTGCCTTCCAAGTGACAGAGGCACCTACACCAGAAGAGCTTGCAAAGCAGCAAGCAGAGCAAGCCAGCACTGGTACACCTCTCAAGAGTGGTATCAAGCAATTGCGCGGCTTTTACAGCAGCCCTGATGGCAAGAGCCTCCAACTGCTCCGCGTCGACTCTCTCTTGCCAGCTACAGAGCTTCCTTACGAGGAAGCCAAGGCCGCTGCAACAGCTGACCTCATTACAGACCTGCACCAAAAAGCCCTTGCTGCAACGGCTGAAAAGCTCTATGCTGACATGCAAGTTGCCTTCAAGGATGGTGGAGTGGATGCTGCGATGAAGCTGGCAACAGATGCTGGCGCAACAGTAGAAGACTTTGATGACGTTAGTGTAGGCATACCAGGTGCACCACTTGGTGTTGATAGCAAAGCACTGGTTAGTACAAAGAGTCAGACCTTTGCCCCCCTAGTCATCGAACAAGGGGTAGGTGCTGGTATCACCCTGCTTCTCAGCCGTAACTACAAAGATGGTGTGGGCTTTGCCGAGTCAAAACAGAGCCTTGATATGCCTCGCTTGAAGGATCAGTTGCGCCGCAATGTGATGCTGGATTGGTTCACCTACGCTAGCAAGAAGTACAACATGCAAATCAATGCTGAGGCATTAAAGGCACTGAACTACTTATAACTTTCTTTTTTCACTCACACATTAACTTATCATGGGACTTCCTACTCAATCCATCTATATCGTCGGCAACGAGGCTTGCGAGCGCTTTAGCTTCTACGGGATGAGAAGCATTCTGACAACTTACATGGTAACACAGCTTGCGATGATGGAGAAGGATGCCCTGACCGTTGTTCACATCTTCCTTGCTCTCATCTACTTCACACCACTAGCTGGTGCATGGTTGGCTGATCGCTTTTTAGGACGTTACAACTGCATACTCTACATCTCACTCTTCTACTGCCTAGGGCATGCTACGCTAGCTCTCGGTGATTTGTCATCGGATGTTGATGTGCGTAAAGCAGTACTCTTTGTCGGTCTGGGTATTATTGCTCTGGGCTCTGGGGGTATCAAGCCCTGCGTCTCTGCCTTTGTGGGTGACCAGATGCAGGGACGCAGCGCGTCGGATATCACGCGCATGTACTCCGCCTTCTACTGGTCCATTAATCTGGGCTCATTCTTTTCCTTCTTGGTCATCCCCTACTTGAAGGATGCTTATGGCTATCCCGTTGCCTTTGGTGTGCCTGGTATCTTCATGGGCTTGGCAACGCTGATTTTCTGGTTGGGACGCCGCAAGTATCTCCACAGAGAGCCCGTGCAGCCACTCTTTTTCTCTTCGCTGTTCTGTCAGCTGTTCAAGGGCAAGGATGCCGCTATAGAACGCTTTGGTGTTTCCCAGATGGTGGAGACCAATAAGACAGTGATTGGCATCATCCGCTTTCTCATCGTTGCGCCTTTGCTTGTCGCAGTTGGTGTAGCCTGCTACATGGGAGGAGGTAGCTTGGCTCAGGATGTGTTTGAAATGCCGCAGAATGTTGCGCTTTTCTCCACCATTGCGCTCTTGCTCTACATCATTATCATTTCTGTTGTTGCCCTCAAGTGGGCGCAGGTAAAGCGCCTCGCTGGCTTCCTCGGTGTCGTTGGGCATATGATATACAAAAAGCAGGATGTCACTACCCTTTACGACAATACACAGCAGCGTAATGCACGCAACCTGCTACGCATCATCGTGGCATTTGTGCTGATCATGCCCTTCTGGGCACTCTTTGACCAGACAGCGAGTAGCTGGATTCTCCAAGCTCGTGATATGGAGCCCTTCACCATCTTTGGGCACAAGATAGGGCCTGATGAGATGCAGAGCTTCAATCCGCTCTTCGTTATGACCCTTATTCCACTGCTTACCCTGTATATCTACCCCTATATTGGTAAGTACGGTACACCCATACGCCGCATGGGCATAGGCATCTGCTTGGCTGGTCTGTCCTTCCTTGCGGTTGCTTGGTTGCAAATGCGCATGGATGCAGGTGAGCATCTGAGCTTGCTCTGGCAGATTCTGCCTTATTTCATCCTGACTGTTTCTGAGATTCTCGTGAGTACCACGGGCTTGGAATATGCCTACACAGCAGCAGGAAAGAACCTCAAGAGCACAGTGACGAGCTTCTGGTATCTGTCTATCACTACAGCAAATCTCTTTGTGGTCTTGCTTACTAGCCTGATGAGTGACCCTGCAAGTACATTCACCTTCACCTTCTACAGTATTTTGGCTTTGGTTATTGGTTGTCTCTTCATCTATGTGACAACACGAAAGCGCATGCAACCCGAAGCAGAAGAAGAGACTGCGTAAAGATTTTGTAAGATCAAAAAAGCTCCCAAGTCGATGACTTGGGAGCTTTTTCCATGTATATCACTGGCGACTAAGGTCGCATTATTGTTCCGAGACTAACCACGGCGCGATGAAATCCGCAACAGGTTTTCCACTCTCAATGTGGAGCAATAGGGAGGAACCTATCACCGCCGCGTCAGGCTGCGCCTCCTTGGGCAAGACCTTCAACTGATCGGGGTGGGATAGGCCAAAACCTATGCTGAGTGGAATGTCGCCAAAGGCTTCGCGTGCTCGCTTCATCATGGCGGTAACCTCGGCTATATCTTGCTCATTATGACCTGCTGTGCCCATGACTGATAGTACACAGACAAAGCCGTCAGAGTAAGGTGCATACTCCTTCATGCGCTCCAGACTGGTGTTAGGACCAACTAGGGTGATGAGG
>CAZRZE010000142.1:0-4096 GCA_964604535.1 uncultured Akkermansia sp. | reverse complement strand
AAGGGCAGAAGGGCAGAAGGGCAGAAGGGCAGAAGGGCGCAAGAATGGCACAGTGGCACCGCATCTTCATTTTACTTCTCGGCCAATGGGTGCACTGTGCGCTCTTTTAGATTATCTATGGCGATGCCTGCTAACCCCGAAGTATTTCGTAGTATGAGTAACGATAACCACAAGGATTAATTAACGCAAGCGGATGATTATGCCAGCGCACCCGCAAGTGTGCGCCGTGCTCGTTTGCTGCGCACACGTAACTCCTGCATTCGCCCAAAGGCTGAAGCGGAGGCTGCTACTAAAGGTGTAGATGATCCCATTATAAAGTTGCTCAAATTCCTTTTTTTCACTGATGTTGCGGCTATAGTTTTTTATTCATTCTGTGCTAACTTTCCCATGGCTGTGATTCTGATTCCATTCGCGGTCTTTCTCTGGCTGATGATTGTGTTTTGCAAGTAGCCGCAATCTCGTCTTTACTTCTAAAATGAATTTTGCCAGTTTGAATTTCCATGTTGTCTATTTTTGATCTTATTTTGCGCTTTTTTATTTTCATTTTGGATGTTTCTGCGTGGTGGGATATCATCAGGCTGATTCTGCCTATCAGGCATTATCATGGGGAGTCTTTGTATATGCGCTGGGGTGCTTTTGTGCTATTGGCTTCTCTCGTGCTTGTGCTTGTGTTTTCCTCTACTTTAGGAGTTGTTCTAACACGAGTTCTCGTGTTTCTGCTTGCCTCTGCTCTAATTGCTCATTGTATTGTGCTTTACGCACGTAGTGAGCAGAAGTAAAAAAAGAGCTACCCATTCTCGGGTAGCTCTTTTTTCTATTAGATAAATATGTAGATTTGCTCTCTCTTAGAAGCCAAATTCGTCTTCGCTGACTTCGTCTTCAGCAGGTTCTTCGGCTGGTGCCTCAGGTTCTGGGTCGGCTTCAGGTGCTTCGGCGGGTGCTTCAGCCTTGGGGGCTGCTGTTGGCTTGTCTGCCTTGGGTGCTGCTGCACTAGTAAGGGGAGCTGGCTTGGAGATGAGATATTTTTCATCGGTAAGACCTGCGCCGCGACGGGAGTCAAGACGCATCTGGTCCATGCCCTCGGCTGCGAGGCTTTCAAGGATGGCGCGGCTCCATTCATCACGACGGCTGTCTGTGCAGACGTAGAGGTAGAAGTTGCCAGAGTAGGGCAGATTCCACGCAGGGTATGTACCGCGGGGTGCTAAGACACCTACCATCTTGCCTTTGGCATCTGTGCAAATTGCCCAGACTGCATCCTTGCCGCTCTTCTGCTGAAGGGTGACGTAGTATTGTGGATAGACGTAGGAGAAGTGCTTGACTTCTGAGTGTCTAATCCATTCGACCAAGGCTGTGCGAGCACGGTCGGGCAGATTGCCCATGATGTCGACTTGACGGAGGTTGTTAAAGGATCTTGCTTGGTCATTATGACTGTAGACGGCTGCTGGCTGAGTTTTGATTCTCTTGGCGGCCGTTTCGGGACTCAAGGTTTTGGAGCATGAGACAAGGCAGGCAAGTCCTGCTGCAAAACCAACAACGCGAATGGAGGAGAAAGTGTTCATATGGTTACCTTGTGTTATTCTATACGATGCAATGCGCCTTTGACAAGCAAAAACGATATTTGAGGTGAAAAAAACTCTAATTTAGCTGCTTTATTGCTCTATTTTGTGCCTTTTTCGCCTGCTACTGCGGGGCGGACGTTGGCTTCTTTGTTGTAATTGACGTCTAATGCGTCAAGGCGTGATTGAAATTCTGCAAGGCGGCGTTGGAAATCGGGGTAGTTTTTGCTTTCTTTTGCTGTCCAGCCGACTTCTGCTGTGGCTATGCAGCGGGGGAAGGCTTGTCTCTGCATGTCCGAGAGGGTGGGTGTCCACTCTGTCCACATCTGTGTGCCTAGTCCTATGATGCGTGCTTCTTGTTCTGGGCTGAGTCCTGCGATGATGGGCTCAAAGTTGTAGCTTCTTTGTAGGGGTATGCGTTTGTAGTTGTAGTCGAGGTAGGTTTCGAGGTGGTTGGAGTTGACGA
This sequence comes from uncultured Akkermansia sp., assembly GCA_964604535.1. Classification (GTDB taxonomy): domain Bacteria; phylum Verrucomicrobiota; class Verrucomicrobiia; order Verrucomicrobiales; family Akkermansiaceae; genus Akkermansia. The sequence goes on along the minus strand of CAZRZE010000142.1, from coordinate 2,074 downwards.
CGAGGTGTCCTTTTTCTACAGCTAGTTTGATCATGCTTTGCGGTCCTGCCCAGTAGTGGATGAGGGTGGAAGGGTCTATGGTGGAGCTGACTTTGCCTCCTCCGTCTCCGTGGACGTCTCCACCGAGGATTTCATTCCATCCCATGGCCAAGCGGCCTTTGTCGCGTATGATTTTTTCTACGCGGTTGGTGAAGTGCATTTGCACCTCTGCTAGTGAGTTGTAGCCATGCTTCTCCATGAATTCCTTGATTTCTGGCACGTCTTGCCATTGCTTGCTAAAGCGTACTTCATCTCCTCCAAAGTGCAGGTAGCTGCTGGGGAAGAGTTCTGCGAGTTCATCAAAGACATCAGATACGAAGGTGTAGGTGCTTTCTTTGGTGGGGTCAAGGGCTGCATTTGATCCAAATTTGGTGGGCATCTCGCTGAGGGGCTTGAGGGAGAGCCATGGGTAGGCAACGCTGGCGGCAGTGCTGTGACCAGGTACGTCAAATTCCGGTACGATGGTGATGCCTAGTTTTGCGGCGTAGACGACGATTTCTTTGATGTCTTCTTGGGTGTAGAAGCCCTCATGGGGTTTGCCTATGGATTTTCCGCTTTTCCATGTGACTGCCTCGGTGTCGGCTCGTTTGGAGCTTACTTCGGTGAGGCGGGGGTATTTCTTTATTTCTACGCGCCAGCCGTCGTTGTCGGTGAGGTGCCAGTGCAGGACGTTGAATTTCATCAAGCACATGAGGTCGAGCAGGTCTTTGACGGCTTTTTTGCCAAAGAAGTGTCGCGCCTCGTCTAGCATGAAGGCTCTCCACGCGAAGCGGGGTTGGTCGGATAGGGAGAATGCGCTTTCTCCTACTTGCCATTTGGTGCTGCTTTTGAGTGCATTGTCTTTTTTGTGGTAGGCGACAGGTAGCATCTGCACCAAAGAGGCGTAGGCGCGCATGATGGCGTCTGGGCTGGCTGGGTAGCAGAGTATGCGTGCTGGCGATGCAGATAGTGTGTAGGCTTCTTTGCTGTCGCTGCTTGCTAGTGCCTTTGATGTTCCAAAAATCAGGGCGTTGCTGGGAAAGATGCCTCCCTCAAAGTGTTTGACTGGTAGGGGGAGGGCGGTTCCTTGGCGCAGGAGGGCAGCAAGGTGTTCTACGGCTGCCTTGTCCTGCTCGCCTTCGTAGTAGATGCAGGTATCTGTGTTGAGGGTGAAGGCTTCTTCTTCTTGTGTCTCAACAGAAAGAGGCTTTGGTATGATGTTTTGCTGGGCAAGGGCTGTTGTGCCCAACATACCGCAAAGGGCGATGAGGCTATGTTTTATCATGGGATATGTTTTTCTAGGGGAGCAATTTTTCGCAGACGCGTTCCATCTGATCGCAGGCGATTTCTAGTTGTGCCATGCTTGTGGCGTAGCAGCAACGTAGGTAGCCCTCTCCGCTATTACCAAAGGCTGTACCAGGTACGGCGGCTACTTTGCCTTCTTTGAGTAGATTGAGGGCAAAGTCGGCGGAGCTGAGTCCAAATCGCTTGATGCAGGGGAAGGTGTAGAATGCGCCACCGGGTAGGTGGCAGTCCATGCCCATGTTGTTGAAGCGGCTGACGAGGTAGTCACGGCGTGTATGATAGCTGTCGCGCATTTCCTGCATGGCGGGTGTGCCATGGCGCAGTGCCTCAATGGCTGCCTCTTGTGAGGTGATGGTGGGGCAAATCATGCTGTAGGAGTGGATTTTTACCATCTGCTCGATGAGGGGGGCAGGTCCGCAGGCATAGCCGAGTCGGAATCCCGTCATGGCAAAGGCCTTGGAAAAACCATGCAGCAGCAGGGTACGCTCCTTCATACCAGGGAGGCTGGCTATGCTGGTGTGTGTTTCGCCATCATAGCGTAGCTCGGAGTATATTTCATCCGTGAGTACGATGAGGTTATGTCGCACGCAGATTTTTGCAATTTGCTTGAGGGTGTCCAACGGGGCTATAGAGCCTGTCGGGTTGGTGGGGAAGTTGAGCATCAGCACCTTTGTCTTGGGTGTGATGGCTGCCTCCAGCTGCGCGGGGTTGAGGGCAAAGAGGTCTTCTATCCCTGTCTCTATGGGGCGGG
>CAZRZE010000141.1:0-4104 GCA_964604535.1 uncultured Akkermansia sp. | reverse complement strand
CTATAGACATCGTTGACTTTATCAAAAGCAACCTACGCAGTGCCTTCCCAGAACCTCTTCCCCAACTTCCCGAACCCCAAGAGGGAAAACCTGCAGTCCTCGTGATGGTGGGGGTGAATGGTACTGGAAAGACCACCACTAGCGCGAAGCTGGCCTACATGCTGCAAGCCCAAGGAAAGCGCGTCTTGCTAGCCGCCGCTGATACCTTCCGTGCCGCAGCCGTGGAGCAGCTGGAAAGCTGGGCAACACGCCTCAGTGTCCCTCTTTACAAGGGCAGACCCAACCAAGACCCCGCGTCGGTCTGTTACGAGGCACACACCAAGGCCATCATGGAGGGCTATGACTACCTCATCTGCGACACCGCAGGACGACTGCACAACAGGCATAACCTCATGGAAGAACTCTCAAAAATCCGCCGCAGCATTGCCAAGCAGGATGAGGCAGCACCCCACGCATGTTACATTGTTGTCGATGCCACCACAGGCGGCAACGCTTTGATGCAGGCAAGCGAGTTTCATAAGGTCACTCCCCTAGATGCCGTCATCATCACCAAGATGGATGGCTCTGGCAAGGGTGGTGTTGCTGTCGCCATGCGCGATGAACTCGGTATTTCCCCGCTCTACCTCGGTACAGGGGAGTCAAAGGACGCCTTGCGCCGCTTTGACGTTAATGAGTACGTAGACACCATTATGTAATTTTTGTGAAAGCCCTCTATCGCCTATATGGGGGGCTTTGATCAAAAACACTACCATATTCTGCATCCGTCCAGATGCGAGAAAGTGGAGAGGAATTTTATACTTGCAAAATGTCAATTTTTCTTTAGTATTCTTCTTATGAAATCCCGTGACAGTAAAGAAGCTCAAAAGCTCGCCGACTTTGTACTATTCTCTCAGCGTAGCTGCGTTTTGCGTCTTTCACCAGAATTAACCAAGGGCAAGCTGAACTATCCGCAGTTTTTCTTGCTCGCCTATTTGGCAGAGGAGGAAGGGCTTTCTATGAGCAATATTGCCAAGATGATGGGACACTCCACCGCTGCTGCTACTGGGATGATTGACAAGTTGCAGGAACTAGGCTACATTCATCGTAGTACAGCCGCTGCCGATCGCCGCAAGGTACTGGTTCGCATCACGGACAAGGGCTTGAACATTGTCCAGCAAATGCGCAACAACCTTGTCGAAGATATAGCCGGCATGCTAGCACAGGGCAATTCCCATGAGTCCATGCCTCACAAACAGAATGTGCTCAACAATCAAAACAGTATTTCTAAAAAATAAGATTAACCTTTCTTTCATTATGAACGACTATAATCCCCCCTACCTCGCATCTATTAACAGCAATCCTGTTAACATTGCCCGTTTTATCACCCGTCAAGCGGATATTGAGACATTTTTGGACAAAAAGGCAACTGTCGATGCCCTCACTCCTCGTCACATGGAAATTATTGAGGAAAGCGCGCTTTCCTATAAACTGCTGCGCACAGCAGAGCAGGTGCATGGTGATAGAGTCGCCATGGTGGGCGATATTGGCTGCCCCTTCCCAGTGGAAGGCGTGGATTCACTCATTTGCTCCCACCGCGCAGATTGCTGCCTAGGCATCTATGTGGCTGACTGTGCTGCGGTGTGGATTTATGATGCACGTACAGGTGCGCGCGGTCTTCTTCACTCTGGAAAGGTGGGCACGGAGCTCAACATTGTGGGCAAAACCCTCCAAGCCATGTACAAGTTAGAAGGCACAAATCCTGAAGACTGCGTGGCTGTTATTTCTCCCTGCATACGTCCCCCTCACTTTGAAGTAGACATTGCCGCTATGATTAAGGAACAGCTGCTCGAAGCTGGTGTCCTCGCAGAGAATATCACCGATAGCGGACTCGACACAGCGACAGACCTCGATAGCTACTACTCCTACCGCATGGAGAAGGGAAAGACTGGTCGCATGCTCGCGCTCTTTGGTCGTACACCTCACTAAAACGTGATCCAAGGAGAAAAAAATCAATTTCGGCGCGAGCTCCTAGCAGAGCTTCGCGCCGCTTTTTGTACTGAGGAGCAGATGGAGCTACGCTCTGCGCCACTACGTGCCCTGCTGGGAGAGATACTGAACGCTGCGACTGCTCCTCTGCGCATAGCTATCTATGCAGGGCGTGGGCATGAGCCTCGCCTCCTTCCCCTCCTGCAAGAATATCCCCAACACATCTACGCCCTGCCACGCTGTCAAGTAGAGCAGCGATATATGGAGTTTTATCAGGTGAGGCATCCTGAGAGTCAACTGCTAGCTGGGGCTTATGGTATACTAGAACCCACGCTAGATTGTCCCCTTCTACCTGCGGAGCAGGTGGATATGATTATTGTACCAGGTCTTGCCTTCACTACTAAGGGAGAACGCATGGGCATGGGTGGTGGCTATTACGATAGGTACCTGCCTAGGGCGAGCCATGCACAGCGTATTGCTCTCTGTATGACTGAGAATATACGTGATAATTTACCCACAGAGTCACATGATGTCTTGATGGATAGGGTATTATTTTTCTAAGATAAAATCTTGACAGAATGGAGGTGATGTCATAGACTTTCTTGCACATGAGAAACCACCTACGCTGCTTCATTCTTTTACTTCTTTTGCTGTTGAGTCTGCCTGCTAAGGCCGTCACGGTCATATTGGCAGGCGGTGTCGCCCTGCGTAGCTGGGAAGAGTTGCGTGGACCAGAGGCTCATGACCGCTGGTGGGCTAACTTTATACGTGCTTCTACGCTAGATTTCTCCCTTATGAGGAAAGAAAATCCTCAAGAAAAGATTGTTTGGATAGTCTTCCGCCCCGCCTACATCACACGCCAAAAAGCGGAGGGCAAACCCCTTGTCAAATGGATAGAGGAAAATGCCGTTAAGTACAAGGTGCGCCTCATCTGGGTGGATAGTGCGCAAGAGACCTATGATGCCCTCAACAGCATACCTCGCATTACAGGGCAGCGCATTAGCAAGTTCACCTACTACGGACACTCTAATGCCTATGCCTTTATGCTGGACTACAGCAATAGTATCATTGGTGCCTCCAAGCACTGGATACACGAAAAGGATTTGCGCACAAAAATCAACCCCACTATCTTCACTCGTGATGCTGTCTGCGTTAGCTTTGGTTGCTACACAGGATTGAGCATGAGTAAGCGTTGGATGGCTGCTCTCGGTGTGCCGCTTTGGGGGAATACAGATTCCACCGACTATACCAGCCTTTCCCATGGGAAGCTGCCCATAGGAATGGGCAAATGGGTATATTGAGACTATAGGCTAGCTTCATCCGTTATTAAATGGATGTTGAGAAGGAATCAAGGCAGCGTGTAGCCGCAAGGAGTCGTGCCACTACTTTGAGACCAGGTGCAATTTCAAGCCCGCTGTTGAGATCTATTCCATCAGGCTTGCATTTGCTGAGTAAACTGGCGAGGTTTTCGGGGCTGAGTCCGCCCGCTAAAAACCATGGATGGTTAAAGTGCAGCTTGTTCAGTTGCTCTACCTCAAGTGTTCGGCCGTGGCCACCCCCCCCTTTGCCTGCATCAAGCAGGTAGTAACTGCAATAGGGTGCCCAAGCGTCAATTTCTGCTTGCAGACTTTCGACACTCTCGTGTTTTTCTGGCCAGAGTACGCGAATGACGCGCTCTTTGCCAATTATTTGGGCATCACGTGTGCTTTGCTTACCGTGTAGTTGGGCAAAGTGCAGGCGTGCTTCTTGCATGATGTGGCAAATTTCTTCTCCTTCTTGCATCACAAAGACACCAACGCGCTGCGTGAGTCCGGTGCTGATTTTTTTCGCTCTTTCGGCAGTAATGCTGCGTGGGCTGTCAGGGTGAAAGATAAATCCCACAAATTGAGCACCGCATGCTATGGCGTTAGTCGTAGCAGTGATGTGGGTTTGCCCACAAATTTTGATAAGAGGGCGGGATTTGCGGCGGAGACTGTTCATTGTAGAAGATTTTGGATGCACTCGGTGGGCTGCTCGCTGCGCATGAGCGTGGTGCCAATCAGAGCAGCTTGATAGCCCGCCTTGCGTGCAGAAACTAGGTGGCTTACTTCGTCCATCGCGCTGGCCGCTATCCAGCACTCGGGAGGTGCGCGTAATTGC
>CAZRZE010000140.1:0-4187 GCA_964604535.1 uncultured Akkermansia sp. | reverse complement strand
GATAAGAATCCCTTATAACGGTTAGTTCTAACCTCTTGAACATAGAAGGTGAGTATGTTTTACTCACCTTCTATGAGCAAATCACCTATAATCTGGAAAATTAGCGGCAAAATTGCCGACCAAGAAGCTTTCCGCCGTCTAGTTGCCACTCTAGTGCGGCAGTCACGAGAGGAAGCAGGCACGCGTCAATACTGGTGGTGTCAAGATGCCCTAGGCGCGGGCTATGAGGACATTGATGTCTACGAGGATGAGGAAGCTGCCCTCGCTCACCTAGAGAACTGGCAGCAGCATGCAGACGCCTTTGCCGATGTGGCTAGCATTGAAAGCTGCTTTGTCTATGGGCAGGTGTCAGATCGCATACGAGAGCAGCTAGCTCCGCTCAACCCCTGCTATGAAGAATACTACGGGGGATTTCTGAAGGAAAAGCAGCTCAACAAGCTCAGTGATTGCTCTGATATCGTTTGGACCATGGAGGGTCGTGTGACTGACAGCGACCTCTTCCACGAAGCCATGCACCAACTTACAGAGCACGCAAAATTAGAAAAAGACACGCTCATGCACTGGTGGACACTGCATGATATTTGCGTGCAGGGAGAGCTACAGGGTGAGCCGTCAGAAAATTGCCAGCGCAAGGCCTTTCATGTCATGGAACGTTATGCAGACACAGCCGCGGCACTGGATCACCTTAAAATATGGGATCAGTTTGGCAAGCTCTTCTTGGATTCTACTGATATAGCTGCATACAAGGTATACAGCACTCTCAGAGAAGATTTGGCAAAGGATGTAGAGGGTCTCAGTCCTCAGTACTTTAACTTTTTTGATGGTTTTGCAAGATGATGACAGAAATAATGCCTTCTTGTTATTATCTAACAAGAAACAAATAATAAATAAAAACCTACGATAATAATAAGAATTAACAATAGGTGCTTGACACATGGAGCATGCTCTTCTATCCTTTTTGCACGTGTTTAGAACAGATCAAATATGAAAATCAACTATCAAATCCTTTGCATTGTTCTCATCCTCGTGGTGGGTTATTTACTTTTCAACCGAAGCACAACTGTAGACACAAAAGATGCTGTCATTGATAACATACACGCACGTGCCAGTGTACGCAGCTACACCAGCGAGCCCATAGATGATACTATCTTAGAAAATCTGGTCAAGGCTGGTATGGCTGCCCCATCTGGTGCTAATATGCAGCCATGGGAGTTCATCATCATTACGGACAAGGACGTGATGAAAAAGTACATGGAAATCAACCAATACGCCAAAATGGCACCCAAGGCAGCCGCTGCCATTGCTGTGATTGGTAATATGGATGTCTACAAAGTACGCCCCGAAATGAGTGGTTATTGGGCGCAGGATACCTCTGCTGCGACGCAGAACATCCTTCTTGCCGCGCAGGCCTATGGTCTGGGTGCAGTGTGGACGGGTGTTTATTCTGAAAATACGGAATATGCCAAAGCACGTATGGAAGGCACTGCCAAGCTGCTCAATCTGCCTGAAAATAAAAAGGCACTCAATATTATCTTTTTAGGTTACCCTGACGATGCCGTTGTACCCAAGGACAAGTGGGATCCCAAAAAGGTCAGCTGGATGAAGTAATCCTACAGTCCCATTTTTCCATGAAACGATTCTTGGATTACGTTATCTTTGTGGGTCTTATTGCCCTCATTGCCATAGCGAACAAGGAAATACTCGGTATTTCCCTGCATTCTCACAAGGAGGCGCAGGTCGCTCAATTTGCCCCAGATCTTGGGGTGGTTGACGTGCTTTATAGCAGCGAGCTTGCGCCGAGGGTGACTGGTTATGGTGGTGTTGTCTCTACTGCTATAGGAGTAGATGATCAGGGTGTTATCAAGGATATACAGATACTGAAAAATAGTGAGACACCGGAGTTTTTTAAACAGATAGTTGATGCGAAATACCTTTCCAACTGGCTGGGAAAGAATCTCGAGGAGGCAGCTGTGCTCAAGGTTGATGCCGTCAGCGGTGCAACGATGACCAGTGAGGGCATAGCAAAAACCATACAGACGACCATCAATGCAAAGCTGGGTAAAGAGACAGATGGTAATAGCCTGAGCCGCCGTGACCTCATCAAGACCTTGAGTATTGCTGTCATTGGTATTATGGGCTTGCTGACATTCTTTGCGACAAAGAAGACCAAGAAGTTCAAAACGACCTTTGCTGTCTGCTCCATCCTAGTGCTGGGTATATGGCAGGGCGCGATGCTTTCTGTGGCAAAGATTTCCACTTGGTTGCTCTCTGGCATGAATGGCTATGCGGAGCTTCCTCTGCTATTGATTTTGCTGGCATCGCTTCTTATACCATTTTTTACGGGAAAGAATTTTTATTGCCAGCATGTCTGCCCCTTTGGTGCAGCGCAAGACTTGGTGACGCGCAGCGTGCAATTCAAGTACAAGTTGCGCTTTCATAAGGCTCTCATCCACATGCGTATCGCTATACTAATAGCCTGTTTTATTATGCTGCTCTTTGGTATAGGCGGCTACATTGCCAGTGTAGAGCCCTTTGCGGCCTTCAAGCCCACTTATGCGCCATGGGCTGCCATAGGCATTTTTAGTGTATCCTTGATTTTGTCCACCTTCATGGCACGACCATGGTGCAAGTACTTTTGCCCCTGCGGTGCTTTCCTTGATCTTTTCAAGAGAAAGCAGGCTAAATGATGCGACTCATTCTCACACTGTGCGGCATCCTTGCCATCGCCCTACTGTTAACATGGTTGTGGGCGTGGCAGGATGATGCAGCCCCAGCTGATGCTGGGATGCACCAGATTGAGGGGGAAATATTTAACACGAGCTATCTCGTCAAGATAAGAGCTACGCAGGTAGACTCCACCTTGGAGGATCGCTTGGATGAGGCACTGCATGAGCTCTCGGGGCAGATGTCTGTTTTTGACGCACAATCGGAAATTAGTGCCATCAATCAAGCCCAGCCCCATGTCTGGGTAGGGCTTTCACCAGAGATGCAGCAGCTGCTAGCAGAGGCGCACCATGTGTACCAGATGAGTCAGGGCTGCTTTGATCCTACTATATCCCCCCTCATTGATATATGGGGCTTCGGGAGAGACAAATCGAAGCGAGGGCAGATCCCCTCGGAGGAGGAGATAGCAGATGCCTTGGCGCAATCGGGCTTTGATAAAATACGCTTTCGTGATAACTACGCGGAGCTGATGAAGGCGGGCGAGGGACTCAGCTTCAACCTCTCCGCCATTGCAAAGGGCTATGCTGTAGATAGACTCAAAGAAATACTTCACAGTCAGGGCTATAGCGACTTTCTCATAGAAATAGGTGGAGAAATCTACGCCAGCGGAACAAGTAGCGCAACAAGCAAGGGCTGGGTCATAGGTATCACCCATCCCAGTACAGCCGAGCAGCAAAGCCAATATCAAGAGCGCGTCTTACTGCATAATGAGGCAATAGCCAGCTCTGGCAATTATCGCAATTATTTTGACAAGGATGGCAAGCGTTACGCGCATACTATCTCGCCTCAGACTGGAAAGGGGATAGATAATGGTGTTCTTTCTGTCAGCGTCATCAGTAGTAGCTGCATGAGGGCAGATGCCATAGCCACAGCTATTATGGCCATGCCTGCGCAAGAGATTGACGACTTTATCAAGCGCAATAATCTCAAAGTGATTCTCTATCGTTCTAGCGAATAAAAGCAGCAACGATTCACATTCTTTGAGGGCGCGGCTGGGTGCCACAGAGAGAGCATGTATCCTATTTGATGGAGGAACATTGAGATGTCGCTCTAGGGGGATTTTCGTAAAATAATTGAGCTAATTTTCCATACTAAAAAACAATGAAACAGGCAACTAAAGAGCCGCTATTTTGCCTTATTTTACCGATGGCTAATTTGTTATCTTGTAATACAAACTAATTTCTTTTTTTGTTGATACTTGATTGTAAAGACCTAGTGATGACCAAGGAAAGCTCCTATCAAAAGATGTTTGACCTGCACTAAAACATTCGTATCCTAAAGGGTAACCTTTCAAGCAATCCTTGTAAACAATACACAACCATAACATCATGAAAGAACCCATACATTCAGATTACCTCGGCAGCAGCAGCTCCTCTAGCTCTAGCAGCTCCTCTAGCTCTAGCAGCTCCTCTAGCTCTAGCAGTAACTCTAGCAGCTCTTCCTCCAGTTCCAGCAGCAGCTCC
>CAZRZE010000139.1:0-4204 GCA_964604535.1 uncultured Akkermansia sp. | reverse complement strand
AGCAACTCGTCCCAGTCAATAGCTGGCAGGGCTTACGCGAAATCATTGCCAAGGAGGGTCTCAGTGAGCTACTGCGCCAACTGAGCAGCGGAGAGCAAAAGCAACTTGTCGAACACAGCTACCTACAACCCAGTTGGCGTATCTGGGTGGATGAGGCTGCCGCCTTTGATGAGCGCGGTGGCACATTAGCTGAATGGGTGGAATACATACAGCAGGTGCTCATGCGCGACGACGCGCAGGGAAATGGTATACAAATCATGACAGTGCACAAGTCCAAGGGCTTGGAGTTCGACAGTGTCATCCTGCCCTATCTTTCCACCCATGACCAACTCTACCGCTACGACAGGCAAAGCATACTTCGCAGCCGAGGCAAAAACGGCATCACTCATGCTGCCATCCTCCCGCCCAAGGAGGAATCATGGGCACGGCAGTACCCTGCCTTTTACTCACGCATGATAGCGCCCTGCAAGGCGCAGGAAGAATTCGGTGCGTTTTGCGAGCTCTATGTCGCCCTCACCCGCGCCAAGCGCGCCAACTACATCGTCATGCACCCCGAAAGCAAGACTGAACCAAGCAGTGAGAGCTTCCGTAGTATCATGACGCGACTGGAGCAAAACGCCACGCCTGCAAGCACAGCAGCCCCCGAGTCGGTGCTAGCCACATGCAGCTACCACTCGGGCGAAACATACTGGTACAAGGAAGCGGCAGCTAGTCCTACATCACAGGAAAGGGTCGCCCCCAGCAGCACGCCAGCCCCCCTCTATCACTTTGCCCAACTGGCACGTCGCAGCCCATCACAGCTGGACGAAGAAGAGCAAAGCGACAGTACCCTGCCCAGCCAAGGAGGCAGCATGTCAGGCATAGAACTAGGCAATGCCATACACCATATCATACAGCATGTGGACTGGGTACCACAGGGAGAATTCTACCTAGAACTACCCCTCGCCGCACAGCGCGCAGAAGGGGTGAAAGAAGAGCACCAGCACCTCGTGCTCCAAGCCCTCAACTCCCCTGCATGGCAGCCTCACTTCCAACGTCCCCAGAGTCCTCATCTACTCTACAGGGAGCAGAATATAGAAGCCCTCCTCCATGGCACCTGGGTATCGGGTCAGATTGATCGCCTCCTTGTCCACCTCGACGCAGAGGGCAAGCCCTGTGCTGCGCATATCTACGACTTCAAGACCAATGCCACGGACTCCGCGGAAAAGCTGTTGGACCATTACAAGGAGCAGATGAAGGCCTACAAGCAAATGTGCGCCCTCGCTTTAAATCTATCAGAAAAGGCCATCAGCGTCACCCTCCTTCACTGCCCCCGACATGGCAGTCCCAGCGCAGTAAGCTACCCCTAACACAGCAAAAAGCGTCCGCCAGCTTAACCGGAGAACGCTTGAGAACTTGATATAAGATTAAGACTTTAGAGCTTTGCTACTTTGTCTTTCAATTCTTTACCTACCTTAAACTTAACAACTTTACGTGCGGGGATGGGAACGTTTTTCTCAGGATTTTTGGGATTACGTCCTACCTTTGCCTTCACTTCCTTGACATGTAATGTGCCAAAGTTGCGCAGCACCACGCGGTCGCCAGCGGATAGGGTTTCTGTTAGGATATCAATCGCGCGTTGCACAACGTCATGAACCTCCATCTGTGTGAGGTTAGCTGGACTTTCTGCACTGATGCGGTTGATGAGGTCTCTCTTTGTTAATGTCTTTGCCATATTGTGTAAGATAGCTTGGTTATAAAAGCTTCCTCTCTTATACTCCATTTTTAATCCATTGTCTCTATCATTCTGCACCCTGATCAAAAATAAATTTATTTGAATATGAATGACATAGAAACTTGAAATGATTTTTTTATTGACCTCGCAGCAATAATTCTTCAAGCTTTGTCGCACATGGCAACGCAACATACCTGCATACTCACAGAGAATCAATCTCAGACTCTTAAAGACTTACTAGACAAAGACTCCAGCTTTAAGCCCACAGAGAGAGAACATGCGGCGTATAGCTTTGAAAAACAAAAGCTTGCCTTGGCCTACTATCCCAAAAAGGGTAAACTGCTTATTCAGGGCGCAGGTACTGACGAATTTATTGAGTTTTTTTTAGAACCAAAGGTGACAGGAATACTTAACTTTCCCGAAATAAATGCACCAAAGCATGAAAATCAAGCAGAAAAGCCCAGAGCAAAGAATCCTAATGAGTTGGATCTCGAACCGCATTTTGGCATTGATGAAAGCGGCAAGGGTGACTTCTTCGGACCACTTGTTATTGCAGGTGTTTACTCTGACAGGGAGCTGGGCTGGGAGCTCGCCAAGCTGGGCTGCACCGATAGCAAGCTCATCAAAAGCGACAGCAAAATGCAAGAGCTGGCCGAGAAAATCAAAAGAATACCTGGCATTGCCTATGAGATAGTCTGCATAGGCCCTCAACGTTATAATGAAATGTACGCAGATATCGGCAACCTCAACCGCCTGTTGGCTTGGGGGCATGCGCGTGTCATCGCCAGTCTCCATGAAAAAGTGCCTAGTTGCCCGCGCTCTCTGAGTGACCAATTTGCCAAGGAATGGGTGCTCAAAAGCGCACTTTCTCAACGTAATATCAAGATAGAACTAGAACAGCGCACCAAGGCAGAAAGCGACATAGCCGTTGCTGCAGCCTCCATCCTAGCCCGTGCTAGATTCACCTCGTGGATGGCAGAAGCATCCAAGAACGCAGGCAGCAAGCTGCCCCTTGGCTGCGCACCACATGTTGTTACAGCAGGAAAGAAGTTTGTCGCCACCTACGGCGCAGAGCGATTGGGAGAGGTAGCAAAGCTACACTTCAAGCTTACCGCGCAGGTGTGTAGCCTTCTCTAGGCGAAAAATCTCTGCTAACTGCTCCTTGGGGCGTTGCGGCCACAGCTTATTGGCCATGGGACTAGCAGGACTGGGATGCAAAAGCGTTGCAATATGAAAATCCCGCCCTGGCATGCTGGCAGCTGCGGCTTCTAGCTGCTTTGTTGCGTAGCCGCCCACACCGATGAGATAGCGCGGCGAGAGAATATCTATCATCTCCCTGAGATGCTGCTCGCAAAGCTGCTCCACCGCCTGCCGTTGCTCCTTGGGCAACTTATCAGGCGTGATATTAGCCCCGCTCTCGCTCATCCAGATGAGGGGGATGAAGTTTGCCACAAAACTGTGTGCAAAGAAGGCATCAGCCTCCTCATAGATTTCTTCAAAAAGCCCCCAAAGTCGTCTACCGCTCACCTCGGAGCGTGGGCAGGAAAAACCCTCTATCACGCGCTTGGGGTGCATGGGATGGGGCTGCCCCACAAGGGCATGCAAATCCAGCCAACGGGTGACGGCATCCACTTCTCCAAAGGGAACCCCCGTCTGCGCCATCCCAAAGGGACCAGGATTCATGCCCAGATAGAGCACATCCACCTGCCCGCGCACATAGCGCTTCACATAGGCCTCATAACCCGAAAAAGCATAGCTGAGCGGATTATATGTGTAGGCAACAGGGGCAGAAAAACAAAGAGACGCGCAGGCATCACGCAGCTTACACGCTGCGTGTAATATCTGCTCTGCCTGCGCGCTAGGAGTCACGATTAGTGAGAGCAGTTGCAGTTCTCATTCTCGCAGCTCTCGGAATCGCAGCCGCCGTCACCGCTGCAACCGCAGCCGCAACCGCCACCAGCCTGCTGCTGTTGCAGGGCTGCTGCTACTTCCTCATCGCTGGGGCTTTGACCCATGTCGATGGCAAGGCAGAGGTACTGATTAACAGTGCCGAGAAGTTCATCAATCTGCTGGCGCGCTTGGAGAAAGCCGTGGCAGATTTCATTTTCAACAACAGCTTGGCGCATCTCATCGAAGCGGGAAATTTCTTCCTCACCTGGTGTCATACCAGCCATGTGCTTGTTGCGCAGTTCTTCACCGTATTCATTCACCTTGCGGAAAAGGTCGGTGGCTTCTGGGCTTTGATAGAAGGAAGCGATACTTGCCTTAGCGGAAGTGATTACTTCATTTTTTGCAAAGGAATTAGCGAGTTGTTGGACGAGTTCGACGAGCTCTGGGCTCAAAGATGTGTTTGCCATAGTCCGAAGAGCATAGCAAGAGAGTCCCAAAAGAGCAAGCGCAAAAAAAAGAGGAAAGCTCCCACCCTTATCAAAAGGTGGGAGCTTTCTTGTAAATAGTCAGTCTACGAGGACTTTAGCCCTTGCAACCGCA
>CAZRZE010000138.1:0-4214 GCA_964604535.1 uncultured Akkermansia sp. | reverse complement strand
ATTTGCCCCCCGCAGCGAAGCTCTCTCACTGGAAAAATGGACAGTACACACCCAGCTACGCGAGGGAGAAAGCTGGCTACTCCCCCCAGATGAGCAAGCCCCCCTCACCCCACTCTATCGTCCCACAGTACGCCTTGGCGTGCAAGCAGACAGCCCCCTATTAGAAGCAGAGCAAGGCGCAGGCATACCCCACCTCTCTATTGTACGCGTCAGCACAGATGAAGAAGCCATACAGCTGCAAAACCGCATTTCCTGTGGCAAATTTGCCACCCTCTTCACACAGCAAAAGCAAAGCATCGCCCTGTGGAAGAAAAACATGCGAGCCCAGCGACTCTTCGTCAACTGCGCCCCCTCAACAACATTACTGGAGAAAAAGGACAAGAAGGGCGAGGAACAGTGGCTGGACATCACACATGCTGGCAGCTTCCTCCCCCGACTGGCGCGATGGAAAGAAGGCGCACGCCCCCAATCCCATGCCAAGACAGGCGACCTCCCCTTCAAGCCATGGGAACTCATCAAACCACGCCTCAATGGGCAAAAGCTCATGAGACTAAGATCTGCCTGTGAATCCATCATACACGCATGGGAAAGCGAATTTGGCACCACAAGCATCAAAGAAAGCGTAGCAGGTACTAGCTTGGAGCGACGTTGGCTTGCGCGACCTAGCTACCTTCGAATCGACAAGGACGCATTGGATACGGACTTTGCCATCCAGTTATTTGCGGCTTTTCAGACTGGCAAGCTGGTGGAAATCAGCCTTGAAAAGGCGCGTGATTGGGTGCAGAAATTTGCAGAACAGATTGGCATCAGTGTCAGGGTGGAGAGTCGAGCTGCTTTTGAAAAGCGACTGGAGGGTATGGCGAACATGGAGCGAGGCATCTTGAGAGACGTGGCCGCACCTGCGAGTACAAAGAGGCTGGCTAGTCAATTGCAATTGGGCTTGGCGAATGCACCAGTGATGCCACAGGGGTATATAGAGTTATTGCGACTCTGTGAAGAGCAGATTTGCCTCAGTGCAGAGTAACCTCCTGCGTGTAGCGCGCGGGTCGCACCCCTTGGGCAGAGGCTAGGGACTCCACATGAACGCTATCGCGCAAGGCAGCGCTATGCTTCCATCGCTAGCCGCATCATCTCGCGCACTCGCGGCTGCGGTAGTACGCCCCATTCCATCTGGTTCATCACATAGGCAAAGCTATACCCTTTCTCCGTCTCCGCACAGGCATGCGCTCCCCCTGCCCCTGCATGACCAAACCCCTTCTCCGGTATGCAGTCCTCTCCCTTCACCATTGCCCCACAGCTAAATGCTGTCTCCCGGCACATGATGAGGTCATAACCCACACTCTGCTCCCCACACAGGGCAGGCAGCAGTTCTTCTCGTTGCAATAGTTCTTGATAAAATGCCGCCAACCCTCGCGCGCTAGCGATACCACCTCTCGCTGGGTCTCCACTGTGCCAGCCCGCTTCTTGATTAAAGGCGCGCACGCTTTCCAACCCCCTGATGGCATGAAAGGCTTGATGCACGGGGTTTCCTGCCTGTTGGTAGAGGCGATAAAATTCCTCATCGGCTTCTCGTATGCTGTCCTGTATGCGTGGTGGACGTAGCGTTTTGATGCGCGGGTAGTTTTCTGGTGAAAATTCTCCCAAAAATAGGTCTAGTCCTAGTGGAGAGCGCCATTCTCTTTCCCAATAGGTGGCTATGCGCTCTCCTGTGAGTTGGAGCATGACGATGTCCATGAGGGGGCCAAGGCTCTGTGGATGGTATCCATGTTGAGGTGGCTGCCAAGCGGGCGTACTCTGTTCAATAGCGCGCTGGCAGTCATCTAGTTGATTATATTCTGGCTGCCACGCTAGGTAGGCTAACCCCAGTTGGTGGGAAAGCAGTTGTGCCACGCTGGCATGGGGCAGGGGAAAGCGTGGCCATATCTCGCCCAGTTGGCATTGCTCTGTGAGTCCACGCTTATAAAGGACATCTAGGATGCAGGTTGCGCCTACTACCTTGGTTGCCGAGAAGATGGGCACGAGGCTTTCTGTGCTCCAGCCTTCTCCTGTGTGCAGGGTGTAGCATTCTTTTCCCTGCTTCCACAGGCTGAGGGAGGCTCCACCAGCTGGTAGGCTGTCGAGGAGCTGCTGTAGCTTTTCTCTCTGCTGGCTCATGGCTCTAGGGGGCTGATGCGGAGGATTTCCACCGCTTGGTCTATGACACGAAAGCTCAGTTCATAGGGGGCTATAATGAGGTGGTAGACGCGCTCTGGGTCATCTTGGTAGGCAGGCCGTGGGTCTTGGGAAAGCAGCTCTATGGCTGTTTGCCTCCACGCGGCATCGGGTAAATCCACCCCAGCGGCAAAGCAGACGGGCAGTGCTTCTTTCCACTCATGCTGGCTGGCAAAGCCTCCTGTTGCCTCTGGTAGGGCATCGGCATAGGGTAGGTAAGGCTTGATGTCATAGATAGGCGTAGCGTCTACCATGTCAGCCCCCGATACCTCGATATAGGCTCCGTCTTTCGCGTTGAGGTTGATGCTTTCTATTTTGACAACTGATAGACCTAATCCATTGGGGCGAAAGGAGGAGCGCGTAGCAAAGACGCCCATGCGCTGATTACCACCCAAGCGCGGCGGGCGCACCGTGGGTTGCCACTTTTCTCCGTGCAGGTGAAAACGCCAGATGAGCCAAAGGTGGGAAAAGTCCTCCAATCCGCGAAAGCACTCTGCCTGTCGGAATTCTGCTTCAAAGACTATCCAGCTGCGCAAGGAGGGCACCATATTGGCTTGGCGCGGGATGCCAAATTTCTCCCGCAGGGCGGAGCGCAGGTGGGCTATAGGCTTCATGTCACGCTAGGCTTATTCCTTGTTTCCCTTCTGCGCGGTCACGCCAAAGGCTTCTTGCATCACTTGGTAGTAAACAGGGCGTTTGAAGTCAGGTATGCAGTCAAAGTCCATGTCCTCTGGGCGAATCCAGCGGTAGTTGCAAAATTCTTTTTGATCCAGCCAAGGCTCAGAGCGCATGTCATGCAGGAGGAAGAGGAAGTAATGCTGCTCTTGCCCTGCGTAGGGAATGCCGCGCTTTTGGAAAACGCGGGCTCTATCGCTTTGCGAGTAATCATAGCGGTAAGGGCCAAAGCAGGCGACCATATCGTATTCATTAGGCCGTAGACCTGTCTCTTCCATCCCCTCGCGCTGCGCGGCAATGAGGAGGTCTTCCCCTTGGCTGACTCCACCCTGTGGGAACTGCCAGCAACCGCGTGGCCAGACGCGTTCACAGACTAGTATCGTACCATCGGGACGTTGGTAGATGACAGCGGCATTGGGGCGGTAGAGATCTTTTTGACTCATAATACGGATTTATTATAATGCCAGAGGCATGCTGTGACAAGGAAATAGGGTGGAACAGAAAGTTATAAAATGACAGAATCTAGCAGCGTGCGCGTGTACTCATGCTGTGGCTGATGGAATACCTGCTCTGCACTGCCGTACTCCACAATGCGACCTCGCTGCATAACGGCGATATCATCTGCTATATAGTGAACCACGGATAAGTCGTGGGAGATAAAGAGCAAGCAGAGCTTCATCTCCTCCACCAAATCCATGAGGAGGTTGAGTATTTGGCTTTGTATGGAGACGTCCAAGGCTGAAACGGGCTCATCAGCGATGATGAGGGCGGGGCGGGGTGCAAGCGCGCGGGCTATGGCGATGCGTTGTCGCTGTCCGCCAGAAAACTCATGTGGATACTTGTGCATATGCTCGGCAGACAGTCCCACGCGGGTGAGCAACTGCGCCACGGCATTTTCTTTTTCTGCGCGGCTGCGTAGTTGTTTTGCGCTGTCTTTGCGCTGACTCAGAGCCTCTAGCAGTGTTTCATACAAGCTGTAGCGTGGATTGAGGGAGCTGTAGGGGTCTTGGAACACCATCTGAAAGTCCAGACGGTGGGTACGCAGTTGGGAAGGCGGCAATTCACTGAGGCAAAGCCCATCCAACACTATGCGTCCCGCGCTAAGGGGCTGCAACTGCATGATGGCGCGGGAGAGCGTGGACTTCCCACAGCCCGACTCTCCCACCAAGCCGAGAATACGCCCTCGCTCCATACTGAGGCTCACGCCATCCACAGCGCGGACAGTATCACGCATGCCTCCCCAGAGTTTTTTTCTGGAAAAGTGGACATGGGCATCTTGTACTTCGAGAAATGGCACGCCTCTAGCATAGCCTATGAGGGCTCATGGG
>CAZRZE010000137.1:0-4244 GCA_964604535.1 uncultured Akkermansia sp. | reverse complement strand
AGATTGCTACGACTGATCCTAAGTATGTGCGCTGGACTCAGTGGATTTTTCTGAAGCTTTATAATAGCTACTACAATGAGGATTTGCAACAGGCTCGTCCTGTCTCGGAGCTTGAAGCCAAGGGCTACAGCCGCGAGCAGGTTGATGGCTTGCGGCTTGCCTATGTGGCTGATGGCTTTGTCAACTGGTCACCCGATATGGGTACGGTGCTGGCTAATGAGGAGGCGGAAGAATGGCGCAGCAAGGGTCATACTGTGGAGCGTCGCCGTCTGCGTCAGTGGATGCTGCGCATCACGGCCTATGCGGATCGTCTTATTGATGAGTTGGAGCCTCTCGACTGGCCAGAGGGTATCAAGTTGCTCCAACGCAACTGGATTGGCAAATCACAGGGTGCGGATGTTACCTTTGACTGCCAAGGCCACCCCATCACGGTTTATACAACGCGTCCCGACACGCTCTTTGGCGCAACCTACATGGTGCTTGCTCCTGAGCATGAGCTGGTCGCTCAAATCACAACTGAGGCTCAGCAGGCGGCAGTAAAGGCCTACCAAGAGGGTTGTGCTTCTAAGAGTGATTTGGAGCGCACGGAGCTCAGCAAGGAGAAGACTGGTGTCTTCACGGGTGCTTACGCGACTAACCCTGTCAATGGGGAGCAGATCCCTGTCTGGATAGCTGATTATGTTCTCACTGGCTACGGCACAGGTGCTATCATGGCGGTGCCAGCACATGACAGCCGTGACTATGAGTTTGCGACCACTTTTGCTCTGCCCATTATTCAGGTTGTTCAACCCGATGCAGAGGGTGTGGAGTGGAAGGACTTTGTCGGCTATGACGGCACTATGGTCAACTCAGGCATGATTAATGGCATGACTGTCACCGAGGCGAAGAAGCACATGATTGCTTGGTTAGAAGAAAAGGGTATTGGCGCGGGCAAGACCAATTACAAGCTGCGCGACTGGCTCTTCTCTCGTCAACGCTACTGGGGCGAACCCTTCCCCATCATCTGGAATAAGAATACGGGTGAGCATGCCGCCATCTCCGAAAGTGAACTTCCTCTCCTGCAACCAGAGATGGAGGACTTCAAGCCCTCTGGCGACCCACGCGGTCCGCTGGTCAAGGCAACTGACTGGATCAACTACAGCGACGACTACACCCGCGAGACCAACACCATGCCCCAGTGGGCGGGTTCTTGCTGGTATTACCTGCGCTACATGGACCCGCAGAATGAAGAGGCCTTCATCGACCCCGAGGTAGAACGCTACTGGATGGGTGATGGCAGCCAAGCTGGCGGTGTTGATCTCTACGTAGGTGGTACAGAGCATGCGGTGCTCCACCTGCTATACGCACGATTCTGGCACAAGGTGCTCTTTGATTACGGTTTAGTCTCTAGCAATGAGCCATTCTTCAAGCTGGTCAACCAAGGTCTCATCCTCGGCGAAGACGGTCAAAAGATGAGCAAGAGCCGCGGCAACGTGGTCAATCCTGACGACATTGTGCAGGACTACGGTGCTGACTCCCTCCGTCTTTACGAGATGTTCATGGGGCCCCTCAAGGAGGTGAAGCCATGGGCAAGCAAGGGCGTGGAAGGCGTTAGCCGCTTCCTAGCACGTGTCTGGCGTGTTGCTCAGACCGAAAACCAAGAAGGAGCATGGGAGCTGTCCGCAAAAATCACAGCTGACGACCTCGGCACGACTCCTGTGCGCAAGGAAGTACACAAGACCATCAAGAAAGTCACAGAAGACATTGAGAGCATGAGCTTTAACACAGCCATCGCCAAGATGATGGAGTGTACCAATGCCATGACCTCTGCCGCATCTGTCAGCTTGGCTGATTATGTGCTGCTGCTTCGCGTGCTCAATCCCTTTGCGCCCCACCTAGCGGAGGAGCTTTACAGCCGCCTCGCAGCTGCCTACCCTCAGTTGGAGCAGGTGCAGATCAGCGCAATGGATTGGCCTAGCTATGATGAAGAATACCTCATCGAAAACGAAAAGGAAATCGTCATCCAAATCAATGGCAAGCTCCGTGACAAAATCATGCTCCCCGTGGACATGAGCAAGGAGGATGTCGAGGCCGCCGCCCTCGCCCAACCACGTGTTGTGGAGTTCACAGCGGGTCTCACCATCCGCAAAGTCATTGTCGTCCCAGGACGACTGGTCAATATAGTGGCAAACTAATAGATTGACAGCCGCGCCCCCTCCTTCCATAGTACAGATTCTAATAAAAATATGAAACAGTATCTTGATCTTTTAGCCGATGTTCTAGAGAACGGGGTGGGGCGTGATGACCGCACTGGCACGGGCACGCGAGGTGTGTTTGGTAGGCAGGCGCGCTTTGACCTGCGCGAGGGCTTCCCCTGTCTGACGACAAAGAAGCTGCATCTGCGCTCCATCATACATGAGTTACTCTGGTTCCTCAAGGGAAGCTCCAACATAGCCTACCTCCAAGAACATGGTGTACGCATTTGGGATGAGTGGGCAGACGCGCAAGGCAACCTTGGCCCCGTCTACGGCACGCAATGGCGCGCGTGGCCTGATGGTCAGGGCGGTTACATCGACCAGATAGCCAAGCTCATAGATGGATTAAAAAACAACCCATGGAGTCGTCGCCACATCGTCAGTGCGTGGAATGTCGCGCAGGTGGATGACATGGCGTTGCCTCCCTGCCACTGCCTCTTCCAATTCTGCGTGATACCCGCGCAGAAGGAGGGGGAAAAGCACGGGCTCTCCCTGCAACTCTATCAACGCAGCTGCGACCTCTTTCTCGGAGTCCCCTTCAATATCGCAAGCTACGCCCTGCTGCTCATGATGGTGGCGCAGGTCTGTGGTTATGAGGCGCGGGAATACATACACAGCTTTGGCGACCTGCACCTCTACAACAACCACCTAGAGCAAGCGCGTCTCCAGCTAAGCCGTGAGCCACGTCCCCTGCCCCGGATGCGCATCAACCCAGATGTCACAGAGATAGACGGATTCTGCTTCGAGGATTTCAGCCTCGAAAACTACGATCCTCATCCCCACATCAAAGCCGAGGTATCCGTATGAAGCCCGCCATCAGCTACAGCGCAGTAGTCGCCATGAGCAAGGAAAGACTCATAGGTAAGGACGGAACTATGCCATGGAATCTCCCCGAAGACCTCAAGCTATTCAAGGACTTGACCATGGGACATCCCATCCTCATGGGCAGAAAGACCTATGAAAGCATAGGTCGCCCCCTACCTGGTCGCCAGAATATCGTACTCACCCGCCAGCGCGACTGGCAAGCTAGCGACAAAGTCACCGTCATACAAGACATCTCGCAGCTCTGCGAGATAGAACTCATGCACCCCGAGGTCATGGTCATAGGCGGTGGGGAGATCTACAAGCTACTACTCCCCCAGATCAGCTGCCTCTATGTATCGGAGGTGCATGGAGACTTTGTGGGTGACACCTACTTCCCTGATTTTGCAGCTTATTTTTCACAGAGAGAGCCACTGCGCACTTTCGATGGCTTTGAGCTAGTGCGCTATATCAAATAATGAGCAAGCTTCGCCCTGCGCTTTGCGTTCAATGGATAAACCCAAGGCAAATTGCCTTGGGGGCACTCGCAGGGGCAATCCCGCCCAGCTACACTGTCGCTCCCATCAGGACTCGCGCGTTAGCGCGATACTTTTCTACCGTCGCTGACGCGAAGCGAAACACCAAGCGAAACACCAAACTCAAAATAGCTTGCCAAAAATCCGCAAAATGATAGAATATATCTAAGCCTCAAACCCATCCGAAACCATGAACATCTTTCTATACTGTATTTCAATACCACTGTTCATTTACGGGTTAGTAATCGGTCTTTATAATTGGTGGGCAGCATTCCATAATCTTAGAGCAAAAAATGAAGAGGATCGCCACATCACACCACTCTTGATCGGCGATCGGCGGTGGGGCAATGACAATTGCTGCAATTATTTCTCAAAATCAAATACTAAAAACCCTTATTCCTTTATTCTGGATTATTGATTTTATGGGAATACCTGTAATCATTTTTTTAGTTTTCCAATATATTATTAAATTTGTACGAATATTGTTCTAATACTGCCAGAACATCCCTTTAAGTAAACTAAAAAAAATCATTTACTATATGAAAAAAATTTTATTAATTTTCTGCATTTGCATAATATCTTTAAAACTGATTGCAGAAGTTTTATTTTTCTTCTCCATAAAGAGAGTTCATCCAGATTCCAACTTTGCCATAGAAAAAGTGACAATTGATGG
>CAZRZE010000136.1:0-4293 GCA_964604535.1 uncultured Akkermansia sp. | reverse complement strand
TCTGCCCTATGTCAGCGATTCTCCAGCTAGAGCATCTCAGGATGTACTTTCCCATTTCGCGCGGTCTTTTAGGACGAAGAAGCGCGTGGCTCAAGGCCGTAGATGGAGTATCCTTTCACATCAATGAGGGCGAAACTCTGGGTCTGGCAGGTGAGAGTGGCTGCGGTAAAAGCAGCCTTGCGCGCTGCATCATGCGTCTTTATGAGCCCACAGATGGTACTATCACCCTCATGGGACGCGATATCACCCACCTGAGTCAGGCAGAGCTTCGCGAAAGCCGTGCAGCGGCTCAAATGGTCTTCCAAGACCCAGCAGAATCCCTCAATGCCCGCATGAGCATGGAAGAACTCATTGCAGAACCCCTTCGCCTACACGGGGTCAAGTCTGCACAGGCACGCAGCAAGCGCGTCAATGAGCTTTTGGAACAGGTGGGACTTTCCAAGCGATCGAAAACTCGCTTTGCGCATGAGTTCTCCGGCGGTCAACGCCAGCGCATCTGCATAGCGCGCGCCCTAGCTCTAAACCCTCGTCTACTCGTGCTCGATGAGCCAGTCAGCGCATTGGATGTTTCTGTGCAGTCTCAAATTATTAATTTGCTGCTAGAATTGCAGGCGCATTTGAAGCTCTCTTATCTCTTCATCTCACATGATCTCTCCCTGCTGCGCCATGTAGCGGATAGAACGGCTGTCATGTATGCTGGAAAAATTGTGGAGCTCGCCCCATCGGAGATGCTTTACAACGGTCCACGCCATGCCTACACGCAAGCCCTCCTCAATGCCATCCCCCACCCTAACCCAGATGTGCACTTGCCGATGAGCAGTCTTTCTGGAGAACCGCCCTCACCTATAGATCCACCTTCTTGTAGTGCCTATGGACGACGCGTGAATCATCCCAACTTAGAAAACACCTATGGCATGGACTTCACCCCTCGGGAGATAGAGCCCCATCATTGGGTCGCCCCAGACCCCTGTGCACTCTCTGCAGATGACCTCATGAGTCTAGGCATAGATGTGAACAATGATTTTCACATTTTTAACACCTAAACATCATGAAAATACACCCCTTATTCACCATTTTTGCCGCCTGCGTAGGCTTAATTTCCTGCGCCCCATTAACCCAGACAGAAAATGCCTTGCAAGTCATGATGGGAAAGGACAGCCAACAATTGATTGCTGCATTGGGTAACCCCGTTGCACAGAGTGGTAGCTTGGTCAATGGTAGATTTGAATGGAATAATAGCTACTTCCTTGGCGCACGAGAGATTAATAACTACGGTCCTGATGAAGAGGATAATTTCACCTGCACAGTCTACGCCACCACGGCTCAGAATAGCATTCGTGCTCTACACTATATAGGTAATGCCAGCATTATACAAGACTCATGGACGCGCCAAAACTCTGCCCTGCTCAATCTGAATATGGCCTGCGCCAAGGATGATGTAGCCACCGTAACACAGCTACTTTCCTATAATAATTCTCTAAGGCAGCGCGATGTTATCATGCAAGCTGCTGCACAGGCAGCACGTTATCAATCATCTGCTGTTCTCCAATACCTCATTAGCGCACATCAGGTGGATATCAATGCCCCCATCCAGACTTGGAAAGATCTCGCAGACTGGGAGGATAATCTCATCCTCATCAACACCACCATAGCCCAGTTGATGAGAAATCATTGATGAACGCATCCTGTCATGTTTCTTTTCATTGACAATTACGACTCCTTTTCCTACAATATTATACAGTACTTTCAACGACTAGGAGAGCAACCAAGCCTCATCAGTCATGATGATTCTCGCCTCCTAGAGTTAGCAACAAATCCTGAACTACAAAAAGTCATCATCTCCCCCGGTCCCAGTTATCCAGAACAGGCTGGTTACTGTTTAGACTTTCTCCGCTTGCTGCCCCACCATATCCCCGTTTTGGGAGTATGCCTAGGCATGCAATGCCTTGGTCAGCATGCTGGCTGCTCAGTTGTACGTGGCAAGCGCGTCATGCACGGCCAAAGCAGTACTATTGTGCACAATGGTAAGGGGCTGTACAAGGGCATAGGCTCACCCATGACCATAGGGCGTTACCATTCCCTCGTGGTAAAGTGCCCAGAAAATCACCCCCTTCTCAAAGTCACTGCCCGCGATGAAGAAGGCGAAGTCATGAGTATAAGCTACAAGGATAGACCATGGCTAGGTGTGCAATATCATCCTGAATCCATCCTCACGGAACAGGGGATGAAAGTGCTAGAAAACTTTCTAAATATCTCAGCTTTGCAGGCCTAGCTGGATTTCTCCTACATCAAGCATGGCATTGATGAGGCATATGGACTGATAATGCTTTAAATCATTGATATGGATGTCTCGCATTGTCACCGTCCCTTGATCAAGGAGAAATTGACGCTTCACACCTGACAAAAGGCAGCGTCGTGGGGTAAACCAAACACCCGATTTTTGGAGGAGAATATTCGCGTAACTGGCCTCACAGAGATAGCCTTGTTGAGTGATGATTAGCTCTTCATCTGCAGAAAGCCCCGATGTGGCCGCCTGCAAGGCGGATCTGTCCTCCCACTTGTGCTCATAGCGCAGCTCGGGGCATTCTCTGAACAGAACGCGCTTGATGCTTCGTGGACTGTAAGGAGTGCAGCATCGTTCTTGCAACTCTCCTTGTTGAGAGTAACTGATACGCAACTTATGGCGACCATCAGTGGGAATATCCATCTCGCGTATGCAGTCATCCAGCGAAAAGTGTGCTCCCAGAGAAAGGGCACGATCAACACGTGCTTGATGGTAGGGCAATAGCCGCACCTCGCCATCTAGCACACAGATAGATTCAAATAATAAAGGGGACATAGACCTTGTTAAGCATTTCTTCGTATTCTTCTGCACAATCACTCATCGCAGTGATACCGCCGCCGCTGTGGTAGTAAAGTTCACCGTCCTTCTCACGCAAATAGCGTATGCAGACTGCGCTATCAAGACTCTCTCCATCAAAATAGCCAAAGACTCCCGTGTAGTAGCCCCTATCCCAGCCCTCTGCTGCGTGAATAATCTCGCAAGTCATTTTCTTCGGTGCGCCTGTCACACTACCAGCTGGCAGAAGTTGTGCAAAAATACTTCCCAGCTCTTCCCGCCACGTGCTGGGCAGCTGCCCCCTCACCTCAGAGCTAGTTTGGTATATACCGCCACGCGCTGTCTCTAGCTCTTCCACATAACGGTAGCGCGGCACCTGAACCTCGCTAGCCACACGCGAAAGATCATTGCGCAAGAGATCCACCACCGTAGCATGCTCACAGGCTTCCTTTTCACTGCTAAGTAGCTCTTGGATAGCATGGGGTGCATTCATGGGAATAGTACCCTTCATAGGAAAGGTCTTGATGACACCCTCGCCCATTTGCACAAAAACCTCGGGACTAAAGCACGCCATGCAACCTTCCCACAGAAAACGATAGGGGGCTTTCGCATTGCTCACTATCTGACGCAGACTCAGATTTGTTTTCACGCGTGTGGGAAAGCAGAGATTGAGCAAGTAGCTATTACCTGCAACAATCTCACCCTGAACCAGATCAAAAGCCGCCTTATAGCGTTCATAACTGATAGAAAATCCTTGAAAGTTCACAGCATCAGGCAAGGGTAAAGGTGCAGGCATACACTCATGCTGCGGCAGCGCATAATGGATTACTTCGGGTATAGACCCCTCCTCCCACACATGTGCCTGCTGCCCATCATACGAAATGAGAAAAAGAAAGGCTTTCCGCGCCCTTCCCAGTTCATTCATCTGCTCTATCCAGTCCTTTGTCATCTTCCTGCGCGTCGAGAGTATGCCATTTTCTCATCTATTTGACAAGTGATTGATTCTGACAGAATTCGCAGACAGAATTCGCACCCGTTTCGCACTTGCCAAGGCTTTTCATCTATGCTAATATAGCTGAAGTTATTTATGGACGCGTTATTATCCTTTTTGCAAACAGCTGGGCTCATTGTTCTTGTCATTGTCTTTTTTAATATTATGATTTTTGTCCATGAGCTCGGACACTTCTGGGCTGGACGTTGGAGAGGCGCGTACATTGACCGCTTTCAAATCTGGTTTGGTAAGCCCATCTGGAAAAAGAAAATCAATGGAGTGGAATGGGGTCTAGGCTGGATTCCTGCTGGTGGCTTTGTCTCCCTGCCACAGATGGGCGATATGGAGGCAATAGAAGGTGATGCCCCCGAAGAGGCAAAGAACCTCAAGCCCCTCAAACCACTTGATAAAATCATCATTGCGGCTGCTGGTCCTCTCTTTTCCCTGCTTCTGGCCTGCTTCT
>CAZRZE010000135.1:0-4293 GCA_964604535.1 uncultured Akkermansia sp. | reverse complement strand
AACACGCTACTGCGTCCTTGGTCACACACAGCGCGGTGGCTCTCCCTGTCCCTTTGATCGTATCTTGGGTCTGCGATTTGGTGTGCAAGCAGTGCAACTCATCGAAGAAAACCGCTTCGGCACATCCGTTATCCTCAAGGGTCTGGAAGTTGATGCCGTCAGCCTAGAAGAAGCCTTGGCCGACATACGCCTTGTTGATGCTGATAGCCACATTGTCCGTACGGCACGTGATTTGGGTATCATCTTTGGCGACCGTTGCCCCGAAAAGCTCTACAAAGAAGATTAATTCATTCTGTATTCTAACATGTTTTCCCTTAAAAAAATCCCCCTTGCTCTCCTCGCTGTACTCTCACTGAGTAGCTGCAAATTCTTCGGTGACATATTCCCGCCTCCCCAACAGACAAAGCCTAGCTATGTCGCTGTGGAGAACAACTCGGGACGCATCATTTATTCCAACAACTCCGTTGGAGAACGCCCCATTGGCATGCTCACCAACGTGATGACAGCTGCTGTAGCTGTGGACTGGATACGCTCTCAAAACATTGACGCGAGCAGTCTTCTCTCCGTGCCCAATGAGGTTCTCAAGTGGCCACATACCAACCTGCTACAACTCCGCCCCGGTGACAAGATTAGCGTGCGTGATGCTCTCTACTCTGCCTTGCTTTCGGATGACTCCGGCAGTGCTATTACCCTCGCATACGCCTGTGGTAGTACCCTCAATCCCAGCAATCCCAGCGGTGCATTCCTTGAGGAGATGCGCAACTTGGCGACCAACCTTGGCATGAAGCAGACCTCATTCCGTGATGTGCACGGGGCTAATACCTCCTACTCCACAGCACGCGATTTGGCATTGTTGGCTATCTATGCTCACCAGAATCCTGCCTTCCAGCTCATCGCTGCACAAAAGCAGAATGTCTGCACCGTTTACAACGCTGATGGCACATCTCGTCAGATAACTGTGAAGAATAGCAATCGTCTCCTGCAAGAGCGTCAAGATGTCGATGGTATCAAGGTAGCTCTTTCTAAAAAAGCTGGAGCCTGCCTCATGATCACCTCTCGTCGTCCTTCCATACGTCGTCCTTATGGTCGCGATGGAGAAATGCTCACCTACCCACAGAGCATGAGCATCATCATCCTCGGAACAACTCCAGAACAACGCTATGTCTGGGCAAGCAAATTCTTGAACGAAGGCTGGTCAGAATGGGAAAAATGGCTACAAAACCAACTTCCCTACGATGCCACTCGCTTCATCAGTATACCCAAATAACTTTTTTGTATGAACATAGGAATACTTAATTCTGGCGGCGACTGCCCCGGACTCAACGCCGTAATCGAAGGTGCAGTAGGTGCTGCTACCTCCCGAGGTTGGAAGGTTTATGGCTTTCATGATGGCTTTGAAGGCCTACTCTCTACACCAGAGAATGAACGCTATACCGTACTCACACGCGAAAACTGCCTCAATATACGCTCCATGGGCGGTACCATATTGGGTACAGTCAATAAGGGCAACTTCACCGTCAAGAGCGGTGTTGGTGGACGCATGGAAATAGCCCCAGAGGTGCTTGCTGCGAGCAAGGCAACTGTGGAGCGACTCAATCTTTCTGCACTCATTGTCATCGGTGGCGATGGCTCCCAAACCATTGGTCTGGAGCTGAAAAATATCGGTCTCCCCATCGTTGGTGTGCCCAAGACCATTGACAATGACTTGAGTTCCACGGACTACACCTTCGGCTTCATGACAGCTGTTAACATTGTGAGCCGCAACCTTGACAGACTGCGTACCACGGCACATGCCCACCAGCGTATGATGGTGGTGGAGGTCATGGGGCGCCACGCTGGTTGGATTGCCCTTTATGGTGGCATGTCAGGCGGTGCGGATGTGATCCTGCTGCCCGAAATCGAGTTCCAGATGGAAGATGTTGTGAGCAAGATAGAGTTGCTCAAGGCTCTCGGACAACGCGAAATCATTGTTGTGGTGAGCGAAGGCGCAAAAATTGGCGGCAAGCTGCTCACCCTCGATGAAGAGACAAAGGGAGAAGTGCGACTTGGTGGTATAGCTGCCTTCCTCTCCAAAAAGCTAGAAACTATCACAGGTATAGAGACGCGCTACTGCGTGCTAGGTCACACCCAGCGCGGTGGACAACCCATTCCCTTCGACCGCCTTCTTGGTGTGCGCTGCGGAACAAAGGCTATCAACCTTATTGAAAGAAAGCGCTTTGGCTACACGGTGGCCCTCAGTCGTACCAAGATGATATCCATGCCCATTGAAGATGCCGTTTCATCCCTGCAATTGGTGGGCAAGGACAATCAGATACTTGCAGCAGCCAAGGAATCAGGCATCTGCTTTGGAGATGGCGACAGACGCCATTTCTCATAATGATATGGGGAGCTCCTCTATAAGGGGGAGCTCCTTCCAAAAATGGTCGGCGTGCTGCTTTGTGATGCCCTCCATAGCAAGATAGCGCGTGCGCAATAGCTCTGCGCTACTGTGCCCCATGTCTAGCTGCAATGAGGCTAGATTGCGAAAGTGCTTCAGGTGGTAGGATGCAAAGCTGTGACGTAGAATGTCTGCCTGCCACTCGTTAAAGCCAGCACTGACGCGCAGATGTCGCCAGCGTCTTTCCCAAGAACGTGGGATGATAGGTGCCTCGGGTAGGGTATAGGGTGCGACACGGACAAGCCATCTTTTTAGCGCAGGATACATGTTCACCTGTCGGCTGCCCCCTGTCTTTGAATGTTGGGGATGTATGGTGATGATGTTTTCTGAAGGGTTGATATGCTTCCACTGCAGACGCTCTACCTCATTGGGGCGTATGCCCGCCCAGAGCATGAGACCGAGGGCAGGGGCGCAGCAGAGATGTTGGTCTGTCAGGGCAGTTTGGAGCAGTTTTCTAATTTGCTTGATACTCAGCGCTGGGATGCGCCTTTCCTTGACATGTGGTGCGTCTAGTAGCACGATAGGATTGCTGGCACACCAGCCACGCCTCAAGCCAAAGTTAAAAATGCCGTGCAGGATAACATGCGCCTTTTTCTGCATGGAGGGGGTGGTAAAGGTGCTAGTAATGACGCGTTGGCACTCCTGCTCTGTGATGCGACGTAGGGGGCGGTTGCGCCACTCTGGGTTGTTGCGTATGATTCTGTCGCTGTATTGCTTGATTTCGAGCAGTGTGCGTTTTCTGCGATGCGATTTGTTGGTGATGAGAGCCTCTACTGCCATGTTAAAGCCAACTGTCTGTCTGTCGCGTTGGTAGCACTCGATACCTAGCTGGATGATGTGGCGGCATTGTCGTAGGCAGTGCAGAGTATCTGTATTGCTGCTCAGTTCTGCGTTTTCGAGTAATTCTAGGACAATCCTCGCAGCATCAGAGGCACTCAGCGCGGTGTGTTGTAAGATATCAGAGGCGAGGGCGTCCTGCTTGTTTCTGTCGACATCCTGCCCTTGCTCCAGTAGACTGTGAATCATCAACTCCTCAATGAGTTGCTGTGTCCCTATATCATCTATGCTATTAGACCCCATACGGAGTATAGGGTAGACTTAAATGGGCGTTTTATCTAATGATCCGCTTTGTTGGCTTTCTAATATGCTGATAAAGAATGTTGTAAAAACAGACTTTGTTCAATAAAAATAATTCGGCGTCTTCTTGGGTGAAATATGGTGTATTTGAGTCCTAATCAAATATTGTTCAGTGTGCTACATGGGGTTTACTTTGTGGAAAAAACCGCCACCTAGTAGTAGCTCTCCTGCTGCATAATGTCCGGCGCTTTCCGCTAGGTCATAGAAAGCGCACACCTGTCCCAAGGCGAGGGCGCGAATGGGGCTTTCAAAGTGCAACTCCACACTGTCGTCAGCTAGGTAGTGGCAGCGTGCCATCACAGAAGGAGCGCGGTAGCGGGGCTGCACCAAGACGCGCTCTGGCAGGCGGTGGAGGGTGTTAGTAATGCCACCCACTTGGGCGTAACTGCTGTAAAGTCCAGTTGTTTGCTCATCTTCGTAGCCGAGGATGAGGCGATTGTTTTCCAAATCCTTGCCCACCACGACATAGGCAATACCCTCTCTGGGGGAGGCGATGCGGTGCCCCTTTCTCTGTCCCATGGTGAAGAGGTGTAACCCCTCATGGCGACCGAGGATGCGTCCTTGTAAATCCACAACCTCACCAGGGTTATCAGGGAGGTAGTGGCGGAGAAAGTCACTCATCTTCACCTGACCGATGAAGCAAATGCCCTGTGAGTCTTTTTTTTCTGCGTTGGGCAGGGCAAAGCGTCTTGCTATCTCGCGCACCTGTGGTTTTTCCA
>CAZRZE010000134.1:0-4389 GCA_964604535.1 uncultured Akkermansia sp. | reverse complement strand
CACCAATGGCAGAGAGCACGTCAGCAGAGTATTCTTCCAGCCCCTTGAGGTGACCTGCGAGGCGGTAAGAAATGGAGGTGCACAGAAAGCTTAATATCTGCTCTAGCAAGGGCCAGAGGGCTATCATCATAATCTGGCGAGGTAGGCTTTTGCCCGACAATTTCCCACTCAGGCTGCTCTTTGCCATGGCAACTCTTAGCTTGCCATCTCTTCCTTCACCAACACTCATAACACGTGAGGGAAACTTTAGCACGCTCTCTTGTTATGGACAAGTGAAAAGTGTGTGCTACAAAAAGAAGCATTTCTCATGACAAAAGCTTGCTTGACTTCTGGCCTGGTTTTTGCTAGACTTAGTTTGCAATGAAGCTTAAACGTACTTTATTTTTTGCAGGTTCAGCATTGGGCGGGATTATGCTAGGCTATATTTTAGAGCCTAGTTTGCGCTCCATTACTGTTGCATCAGACCCCGCACCTTCGTCTGATCTTGCCTCTAAATCTAAACAGGAAACAGAGGAAAAAGATGACACTAGCAAAAAAAAGGGAACCAAGAAAACTGTGGATATCGATTCCTTGTTGGCTGGCGGTGGATCGGGTGACGAGGAGGATATTGATGTCGATATTGATACAGACACAGATGATGTGGATATTGCCGATGTTGATGATGATGGCGAAATCAAAAAACTCAGAAGCTTCGTACGCACAGCGGGCAAAAAAGCCCAACCCGCCATTGAGGAAAGCTACACTGGAGATCTTTCTGCCAGTGCATGGAGCAACCCCAAGGCTCTCAAAGCACGCCTCGAAACAGCCATTCGCTCCCAGATACGCAGTGATGATGGTGCAGAGTTAGAGGTCTTTATTAAAAAGCCAGAAAATCGCCTCATGCTCGCGCAGTGGCAGATGCTTCACAATGGTGATATAGATGCTCTCAGCAAGTTGATGCGCAGTGATGATGCTGCGCGTATTTTAGAGCCTCTTCTCAATGATTTGCCCTGGATGGCTGGATTTGTTTTTGACGGTGAATTAGAGCGCACAGACGTGGCTCTAGGTATTCTTTACCACCTGCGCAAGGTTGATCCTAACATGGACATGATAGAGATGACAGAGCAGGATGACAGCGCGCACCCTGCACCGACTATCAAGCGTCGCATCGCTGGAGCCATTGCCGCAGAGTTTGCTCGCCAAAGCTGGTATGGAGCAGGTAAGGAGCTTTCCGCCGAAGAGGTGCGCATTATGAAGCGCGACGGCATCCCCATGCCCCGTACCGCTGGCGGTCGCAAGGGCAAGGAAGATGTCTATCAGTTGGCACGTGAACGCTATCAGTTCTTTGCAGAAAGTGCAGAAAAACGACTGCTCAATAGTGATTTCTTTGTCCTGCCCAACTGGCAGTTGCGCTTTGTTTGCGGATGGAAGGGCAACTCACCCCATGGCACCCCAGAGACAATGCGCTGGCTGCGTGATAACAACGCTGTACCCATTTCTTCACTTATGGGGGTATCGGGACAGGTTGCCTACTTGCCTACCAATATCTTTGGTGACTCCATCCACGGACCATTCTACTATCAACCTTTTGAGCATCTCTACCCCGAAAACCGCAACAAGATGGTTAGGGACATAGGTGCCGTCTGTGGTGGTATCTCCCATTTCTGTGCGTCAACAGCCAATGCTAATGGTATCCCAGCCATCACGATGGGAGAGCCAGGGCACTGCGCCTTTGCTATCTACCATGACAAGACATGGCATGCTGGCTATTCCCTTTCCAAGGAACGCAGCCCTCACTGGCCCATATGGGGCAAGAGCTCATGGAGTCGCCTCCAAGCCTATGCTGATATGTACGAAGATGGGGAAGTGACACGCACTGCTCAATTGCTGGCTACATTGGGCAATTTGCTCAGCGTGAAGGCGAAGGCTAACCCACGCCTCGCATTGAGCGTCTATGAGTACGCCATCACCACACAGCCTCTGTTCCAACCTGTTTGGGAAGCCTATGTGCAGACCGCCAGCACCACACTGCATCGCAATCCTGCAGCATGGATGGCAGTCAACACCTTCCTTTGCGAAGCCCTCGCACCCAAGAGCCCAGAATCCTGTGCTAACTACCTGCGAGATACCATTTATCCCACCATGTTGACGGCATTCCGCCAAGCCGACATGAAGATAAAGGCCTACAATACCTTCTTTGCCAATTTGGACAAGCAGGAGGAATCCATTTGGGATATGGACGGACTACTAGACATGCAGTACGCCCCGCTGCCCAAGGGACCAGCACGTATGAAGTACTTCCGTACCGTTGTGGACACCGCCTGTGAGAAGCCCCAATTCTCCCTGATGATTACATGGGCACTGCGCACTGCCTTCCATGACAGCAAGCCTGTTTATAATGATTTGATCGAGTATGTCGAGTCGCGCAGAGAAACCAGCAAGGATGTTGTAACCATCGATGCCGCCATCATCCGTGCGATGGAGGAGGTGGGAGATAGAGAGCGATTTGCCCAGTACAGTGCCCCTTACCTCAAGGAG
This sequence comes from uncultured Akkermansia sp., assembly GCA_964604535.1. Taxonomy (GTDB): domain Bacteria; phylum Verrucomicrobiota; class Verrucomicrobiia; order Verrucomicrobiales; family Akkermansiaceae; genus Akkermansia. The sequence goes on along the minus strand of CAZRZE010000134.1, from coordinate 1,872 downwards.
AAGACCACCTTGCCTACCTTTGTCCAGCCCGATGGGGAGTTGATAACAGAAGGCGTCTTGGTCAAGCTGAGCGATTACCATCCCGATGACAAAAAGAGTGTTGTCTACCATGCCTCCGCACTCACCGAAAATGGTGGTGCTATCAAGAGCCTCGGTGGCAAGCACCAAACTGTTACCTTGGAGCTAGAGCGCGCCAAGCGCATTGGCGGTATCGTCATTGTTCCCAATGGTGGATTCGGTTCTTATCTGCAATGGCATATTGACATCTCCCGCGATGGCAAGACATGGGAAAGACTCATCGAGCTACCCGATTCCTATGATAAACCAGTCCTACGCGTCATCCTCAACCGCAATATCCCTTCGGCAAAGTATATCCGCATCGACTCTGGCAAGGATCAAAACAAGGGCATAGACTTCAAAGCACTTCTTATTTATGACAATAGCAAATCTAAGTAAACTCATCCTCCCCCTTGGCTTAGCTTTTGTGGGACTTGTGCCGCAGACTCTTTCTGCTGCGGAGTACGCCATCACCTACGAGGAAGCAATGGGAAAGGCGGGTGACGACGGCGTGATAGTATTCTGCTATGGACCCGACTGGAATCGCCGCAGCGTGCGCATGCTCAAATCCTTTTGGGAACGCCCAGAACTGCAAGATGCCGCGGGCGATGCCATACTGCTCTCCGTCCCCTTTTACCAAACCCCACCCACAGAGGAAGACCTCAAGGACGTAAAATACCCGCCCAAGGTGATACGTGGACGCATGCAAGCACCACCCTTTCAAATCTGCCCCACCGTCATGATGTTTGACTCCTCGGGTCGCCTCTATGCCACCCTATCGGGCACAGACGCATTGGGTGATGAGCTAGGAGACCTAGGCATAGCTAATATTAAGAAAAACCTAGAACTCCTCCGCAAGCAACAGCAACTCATGTTGCAGATAGAGGAAATGCCCGCTGGGGCAGAACGCTCCAAACTACTTGTAGAGGTTTCAGAACTTGGCATAGCCGTCCCCAGTGATGTCGCGAGCAAGCTACAAGAGGCAGATGACGAGGAAAGCAAGGCCATGCAACGCCGCGTTAACTACAAGGCACTGGACTTCATGTATGAGCAGCTGGAGACAACAGATGGATTCTTGCCACCTGACTTTATTGAGGACGTTAACAAGATAAAAGACGCCTGTATGGAGATAGTGGAGGATGAGACACTGCGCACCATGGATAGACAGGCAGCGTACAACCTCTATCTGGGGGCCATGCGACGCGATGCCGTGACAGGAGCGCGATTTAGAGCACAGATTAACCGCAATCTGAAAATTGATGAAGAAAGCTTTTATGGAAAGACCATGCCGCATATCGTCAAACTGTGGCCAAGCATGAAACATCCCCGCAAGACATCTGAAGATAGGAAAGCGGCGAGAGAGCGCGAGAGCGAGAAGAAGAAGAACGACCGCAAACAGGGACAGTCGGAAAAGGATATCTCCTTTGATTAAAGGGATAGGCTTTTAACCGTCGCCCTGCGCCTTGCGCTCCCGTGGATTCTTAAGGCCTTCAAGGCCTTGAGCGGGTCAAGGGCAAGAATCCTCATCACCTTCGCTGCGCTCAGGCCGTCCAAGGAGTGCCTTGGACTTTCTTCGTCTCATTTTGCTCTCTCGCAAAATGCCCTGCCGGGCGCGGGCAGAGCCCGCAGGAAAACCGCAGCGCGTAGCGCGAGGAGGCGACAGTCCCTCAAAAGAAAACATGCCCGCTGTGCTCATGCTGCATGGCGAGCCCGCCCCGTAACACTGTCGCCCCCCAATGGACTCGCGCGATAGCGCGACACTTCCTTGCCGTGGCTGACGCGAAGCGCATGGGTAGCTCTATCTTCACGCAAGGC
>CAZRZE010000133.1:0-4440 GCA_964604535.1 uncultured Akkermansia sp. | reverse complement strand
GTTCGCGGAGAGTATAGCAAAAATATTTTTCAATTAAAAGCTTTATCTCTGAAAAAACACCTTCATTTTATCTTGACCTAGTAGGGCAAAGTCATTATGTTATAGGCATGTCAAGAATTGCGGTGTATGCAGGTAGTTTTGACCCACCAACTAATGGGCATCTTTGGATGATGCGTCAAGGGGCTTTGCTCTTTGATGAGTTGGTGGTTGCACTAGCGGTCAACGCGGACAAAAGGAGCTTTCTTTCCATAGAGCAACGCCGTGAGGTGTTGGAAGAACTCCTTTCCGAGCTACCGGGCAATGTGCGTCTTGCGGTGGTGGAGTATGGCTTCCTTGTTGACTTTGCGCATGAGGTCAAGGCTAGCTTTCTGCTACGCGGGCTGCGCAACACGACGGACTTTGAATATGAAAAGACCATAGCCCGCATGAACACCAAGATGGAGCCCACCATGCAGTCCGTCTTCCTCATGGCACCTAGTGAGTTTGAGCAGGTCTCTTCCTCCATCGTCCGTGGCTTCATGGGCTACCCTGGTTGGGAACGCTGGGCAAAGGTCTGCGTCCCACCTGCCGCTTACAAAATGCTTCAAAGCCTCAACCCTCCCACATTAAATCCCTAATACTAGAAATATTTGATATGATCAAGCTCCGTCCATCCACCCCTCTCACCCTCCTAGTCGCTATGGGTCTATCTGTAGCTCCTTTGTATGCTGCTGATGATGACAGCTCAGCTCCCGCCACTGGTGCTCAGCTCACCCCTGCCCAGATGCGTGAACGTCAAAAAGAAATCGACAAGAAGCTGACGCGTGCAGAGCTCTCCCGCGCCAAGGATGATCTGGATATACGCATGGATAATCTCAAAAAAATCCTCACTGTTCTCAAATCCATACGCGAAAGTGATAACGATAGTGTAGCTGACGGACGCGATGCGCTCAAAAGGCTGATGCCCGATAGCAATGAGACTTACCGCCGCATGGCAGGTGAAGATGTTGATGCCGATGATGAAGAGGGCGAAGGAGAAGAAGACCTCTCCAAGACTGTAGCCGAGATACGCGCAGAGCGCGCAGCTGACCAGGTCATGCAAAAAGAGCAAAAGAAATACGACAAACTTGTCGAATACATAGAAAAGGAAATGGAGCGCATTGACGAATCCGATGTCCAATCCTATGAGCTCTCCCTCATGCTGGAAAAACTAGAAGACCTCCTATGATATACTGGGACAACAACGCCACAACGCCTCTGACCGACTGTGTTTTGGAGGCCATGATGCCCTACCTGACCCAAAACTACTTTAACCCCTCGGCCTCCTACGCTGGCGCACGTCAGGTGCGTGCTGCCATAGAAAAGGCGAGAGAACAGGTCGCAGAGCTGATAGGCGCGCATCCCGATGAGATTATCTTCACCTCGGGCGGTACGGAGGCCACCAACACGGCTCTCGCGCAGATGAAAAACTGCGTGGGCTGTAGCACTGACCACCCCGCCAGCCTAGAATCCCCCTATATCACCCAGCTTGCGCCTGTTGACCACACAGGTCTCATCCCCATTGATGAGTGGAGTCGCCTTTTGCCCAATCACACAGGTGCTAGCTTTTGCTGGGCAAACTCCGAAACAGGGGCGGTTCAGGATGTGAAAGAGCTCACCACGGCGGCTGTCCATGCTGGGATACCTGTCCACGTAGACGCTGTCTCTGCACTGGGCAAGTTGGCCATCAGGGTGCATGACTACCCCATTGATTATCTTTCTATAGCCTCACACAAAATCCATGGACCCAAGGGCGTGGGGGCACTTTACATCAGGCGAGGTGCGCCCTACAGCCCCCTCATACACGGCGCGTCACATGAAATGTCGCGACGCGCGGGCACGGAGAATGTGGCGGGCATAGTCGGCTTTGGTCAGGCGACTGTTGCCACCCTGGGCGCACAGGTCAAGTACAAGGAGCTTTCCTTGCTGCGTGATGACTTTGAGCAGCTCATGATGGATTCTGGGCTCAATCCTGTCATACACAGCCTCAATGCCCCTCGCCTCTGCAATGTGAGCAGCATGCGCCTCCCTGGCTACAGGGCGGAGTCTCTCTTTTTGCTGCTGGAGGCAGCGGGGCTGATCTGCGCAGCGGGTTCTGCCTGCTCCACCGCCAATCCCAAACCCAGCCATGTGCTCACCGCCATGGGTATCAGCGACCAAGAAGCACGCGAAACCCTGCGCTTCTCCCTGTCCCGCGAAACGACAAAAGAGGAGGTGAAAGAGGCCGCTGACATCCTTATCAGGGCTGTAGAAAAAATCACCTCCGTCCAGTCGAGCCAAACGGGCCCAGTGACCGTTTATAAAGCCTGATTTATGCCGCGACTTCGCGCCCTTTTTCTCCGAGCACCCCTTGCCCTTTCCCTCTTGGCGGTGATTGGTGTGCTCTGCGGAGGCTGGGCGTATAGTCTCTGCTTACTCGCCTGTGGAATAGCCCTGTGGCAGAGATTTTGGCGGCAGCTGCTGGCGATAATTCTCTTTTCCCTGCTTGCCTTCATGCAGCTAGGGCGCATTGAGCGGGACATGAAGGAAGTCGCCCAAGAGCTAGCAGCCGAAAGCACCCTCCACCTGCGGGGCACCATTGTGAGGGAGACGGAGTACACACGCTTCTTGGAGCTAGACAACAGCCCCGTGCGTGTTGAATTGCGAGGCAAGGTCGCAGGTGCATTAGGTCAGCGTGTGGAGGTCACAGGCATGGCCTACCAACCGCGTCAAGCGGCGCATCGTCTCCCCGGTAGCTTTGACCGCGAGGGCTGGTTGCGGCGGCAGGCGGTAGCCTACAGCATGGAAGTGCATGAAACGCAGATACTCGATACCCCTTGGAGCTGGTCGCGCTGTCTTGCTCTCTCGCAGCAGTGGAGAGAAAGACTGCTCCATCGCCTCATGCCAGAAGGAACGGAAGATGACGCGAGGCGGCAGGTGCTCTGCGCCTTGGTTCTAGGTGAGAAATCTCGCGCGGATGAGGAAACGCTAGAGCTCTTTGCATGGAGCGGTGGTCTGCATGCCTTTGCGGTGAGCGGTCTGCACGTGGGCATAGTAGCGACTCTCATCTGGCTTTTCTGCCGACTCTGCCGCCTTTCCCCACGCAGCAGCATCATCCTGACCCTCCTTTTGGTGGCGGCTTATGTCTTTCTGACAGGTATGGCTGTATCTTCGCTGCGAGCCTACCTGATGATGGGGCTTGCCTTGCTGGGCTTCTTGCTGCGGCGGCAGGTGATTTTGCTCAATATATGGTGCGCGGCTGCCCTGCTCATCCTACTTATCTCGCCCTTGCAATTGGGGCAAGCGGGCTTTTTGCTCTCCTTCCTCGTCTACGCAGCCATTATTATCGCCCTTTCTCGTGCCAGAAAGGAAAGCCCTTGGTTTGGGGCTGACCCCTACCTGCCCCGCGCTCTTTACAGCAAATGGGATTGGAGACGGCACGCGCTGGAAAGAGCCCTGCGTTTTGCCATCGTGGTGTCGCTGTCTGCTTGGCTGGTATCGCTGCCACTGATGATGATTTTCTTTCACTCCTTCAACAGCTGGGGTTTTGTGACCAATCTCCTCATCTCTCCGCTGCTGCCACTGGTCATGGGGGCGGGTCTGCTCTGCATTCTCTTTGGCAGCGTACCCATCTTGGGGGCGGTGCTGCAATATGCAGCCTTGCAACTATCGGGTGTACTGCTTTCTGTGGTCACTTGGTGCGCAGGATTGCCAGCTGCCTACCTGCCCACCACTCCCTCCGCGCCTGATGACAGCTACATGGTCATGAACCTAGGCTACAAGAAGAGCGCGACTGTTCTCGGCAATGCCTCTTTGCTAATATCAGGTGGCAATGAGGCTGACACTCGCTGGAGGCTGCGCCCTGCCCTCTTTGCCTCTGGCTACCGCCCCCTGCTCTACCTGCCCGAGGCGCGGCCCTCCACCAGTGAAAATGCAGCCGTCCTCAACGCGCTTTGGCAGGACATGGACAGCCTCGATAGTAGAGAGCTAGCCGAGGAAAAATCCGTTTACCAGTCGGGTGACTCTACATGGACCATCTACGCCTCTCCCCTACGTGCTGCCTCTCGCCCCACAGCAGCAGAGCTCACCCCCATCGTCCTTTGGGAACACAAGGGGAAACGCCTCCTTTATCTAGGTGATACCGCCAGCAGCACCCTACACTACTGGCAAAGCCGTGGTGAATCCCTGCACGCCAGCACCATCATCCTAGGTCACAACCCCAAGCACCCCGACATTACCGAACAAGAGCTACAGCAGCTGGGTTGCAAGCATCTCATCCTCTTACCCACTGTCCCTGCACAGCGGCTATTCTCCCTCCCTCACAAGAGAGTAGAAAATCAAGAAGCGTATAGAGTTGACAAATTCTAATTCATCAGGCACACTGCTGGCCACACATGATTCAATTCACCAATTTATCGCCTAGCACAGACATAGGCTCTAACT
>CAZRZE010000132.1:3354-4504 GCA_964604535.1 uncultured Akkermansia sp. | reverse complement strand
CTCTGCTAGAGCAGGTTCTCAGCCTCTTTCAGCAGCAGGAGTTTGAGCGTCTGCTCGACCTGCACCTGCATAATGATATAGAGCTGGAAGCCCCCGAAAAAGCCGCCCTCTACAGCCTCATTATAGGTCAGACATACATGGAGTTGCAGCAGTATGGGGAGGCCGCGGGTTTTTTCCAAGCCGCACAGCAGATACATCCCTATTCCAAAACCGCGCTGGAGGCAGCCTACAGGGAGATATGCTGCGCACAGCAGCTCAAGGACAAGAATCTCTTTATTCTCGCGGAGGCTTACTTGAATGCCTACCCAACCTACGAGGCGACCAAGAACCACCCCCTCAATGATTTGGTGCGTCTCATCTACGCAGATAAGATGATGCTCGTAGAGGATGAGGCGGCTTTGCGCCAATTTGAGCAGATTAACATTGCCAACCTGCCAGAGCAATTGCGCGCCGATGTGCTTTACAGACGCGCGTGGCTTTCCTCGCGCAGCAGCACCAATGACCCTATTCCTGCCTTGGACGAGTTCATCGAGCATTATCCTAAGCATGACAAGCTAGCAGATGCGCTTGCTTTGCGTGGAGAGGCCTATGCAAAGAGGGGTGATATAGACACAGGCATAGAGGACTTCCAACGTGTGCTGAAACAGTACCCGAAGACGCAGGCGGCGGCTCTCAGCTGGCAACGCGCTGCCTTCTATTCCAAGAAGGCCAAGAAGCCCAAGCAGATGATTTACTACTACGAAGGGCTGCTCAACTACTTCCCCCGTAGCAAGCCCGCCACGCGCGCAGAAGCCTACTTCAACATGGCTCAAACGCAGCTAGAAGATGCGGCGGTGAAGGACGTGCAACTGGCCATAGCCAACTTTAAAAAAGCGCGTGAAACATCGCCTGAAAAGTACGCTCGCTTTGTGGATATCCATCTGGTGCAATGCTACTTTAACATGCGCGACCATCAGAACCTCATTGCCTCGTTGCGTGATTTGGAGCAGTCGGACAAGGATTCTTACGCAAAGCTGCCCCCTGCTATTTTCCGCTGGTGCGGTTGGGAGGCATTCAAGAGCAAGGACTACCAAAAGGCGGACTATTTCTTGAGTCTTTCTCTGTTGAGAGAACCTACAGAGGAGTACACCAACGAAGCTGGCGAAACCCT
>CAZRZE010000132.1:0-3344 GCA_964604535.1 uncultured Akkermansia sp. | reverse complement strand
CCGCCCAAAGGTAGAGCCTCTTATCTGGAAGAGTCTTTCTCGTGCACGCTTGGAAATGGGGCTTTATAAGAAGGCTCTAGCTGCCGCGCAGCACTATGTTTCTGTGGAGGAGCAACCCTACCGTCGTGCCGAGGGTATGCGTGACCTAGCCCAGATACTCATTGGCTTGGACAGGCAGCAGGAAGCTATTGCACAGGCACAGGCAGCCATAGAATTGGGTGTGGATGGTCCTATCAAGTCCTCGCTTTTCCTTGCGTTGGGTGATGCTTATTATTCCATGAAGCAGTATGTTGATGCTGCAAAGTATTATGGTAGAACAGCCAATATTGTCAGCGATGAGCAGTTGAAGCCTGTTGCTCTCTACAAGATTATTCACGCCCTCAAACGAAGCGGCAATAATCAGGAGGCGCAGCAGTATGAGCAGATGCTCAAGACTCAGTTCCCCGAGTGGCAGCCCGCTGGTCGTATGAGTTTGTTTATGAAACACAGCCAACCCTAATCTTTTTTATGCCTCCTCTTACTAATAAACGCAAGCGCTGGTATCGCTTTTTTCATCTTCGTCGCATTTGGATGAAGCTGCTGCTCATTTGTGTGGGGCTCGTGCTCTTGGTGCTTTCGAGTTTGGGCTATTATTACTACTCTCGTTCTCTCGACTATGATATTGACTTGTTGCGTAGCATGGCAGGGGATAATGTGCTTTATGATAAGGACAATCAGCCACTCGGTTCGTTGAATGATAGGGAGTTCATCCGCCTCGAGAGGGAGGATATACCCCAGCTGATGATAGATGCTATTGTCGCGAGAGAAGACAGAGATTTTTATACGCACGGCGGCATAGATTACAGTGCCTTGATGCGCTCTTTGATGGAAAATGTTATGAGTATGCGCTACAAGCAGGGTGGTTCTACCATCAGCATGCAACTGGCTCGGAATCTTTATGAGCTGCGCGATAAAAACTTGGATAGAAAGTTCTTGGAAATTGCTATCACCTACCGATTGGAATCCCAATACGACAAGGATACGCTGATTACGCAGTATCTCAATATTATTTATTTTGGGCAGGACTGTTATGGTCTGGGTAATGCGGCGCGTCATTATTTTGGCAAGAAGGTGAAGGATCTCAATCTGGTGGAGTGCGCTACGCTGGCTGGGTTGGTCAGAGGTCCAGGTCTATTCAATCCCGTGGCTAGCATGGAAAGTGCCATGCGCGTGAAGGCCGAGACGCTCAAGCTGATGTTGGATTTGGAGATGATAGAGCAGTCTGAATATGACGAGGCAGTGAAGGCACCCATAGTCCTGCGCCTTAAAAAAAAATCCCAGATAGCTCCCAATTATCCTCTAATGCAGGCTAGGGAGGAGTTTTTTGCATTGCAAAAGGCGGAAAAGCTGGAGTACGAAACACCCAGCATGGCAGCAGTGGGGAGTTATTCTTACCCCATACAGAGGCATTTGGAACAGGAGGCAGAGGCCGCGCTTTCCTTTATAGAAGGCAGTGCTGACATGCCTCGTGCATGGATGGAAAAGATTTTGGGCGCAGCGCCCAGCGAGGAGGATGTGAAGGCTCTGAAAAAACAGCTGAGTGAGGAAAAGCGCCCCCGCTCTCTACCTGCCCGCGGCCCAGAAAAGCAGGACGGAGTTCTGCAATGCCTCGCGCTGGTGGTCAACTCCAAAGATTCTCATCAGGGGGAGATTCTGGCCCTGCTTTCGGGGAGAACATCTTCTGACGGCATGATGCGTTGGCTGGATGAGTCACGTCTTGGTAGGCTGGCTAGTCCCTTTATTTTTGCCGCTGCCAGTTGTCCCGAAAAGGAGGGTGAGCATATCATTGTCAGCAAGCCAGAGAAAACAGCAGAAAAGCTAGGGGCGGAATACCTGCGCGAATACTTTAACGCTTTGAATCTCTCGTCCAGCCTGCCAGCGGAGGCGCAAAAGCTCTACACGGGCGACTTTGGAGTATCGCGCTGGAAGCTGGCCGAAGCCCTCTATAGCTTTCTGCATCAGGGAAAAAAATATCCCTTTCATAGCCTCATGGCACTGTATTCTCAGAAGCGCGATTTGCTCTACCGCCATCGTCCTACACGACCAGTGGAGTATATACTCCGTGAGAGTGTGTACACCGCAAGCCGCCTGCTGCCCTTTGAGAAAGAGGAAAGCGGAGCAAATGCCCTCCATGTCACTCTGCCCGCTGATGAGGGGCAATGGTCCATGGTGCACCGTCCTAATAGTGTCACGGTTTTTGTCTGGGTGGGCTTTGACCTGCCACGCCCACAGGTAGCAGGAGATGAGCAGCTGAAAAAGCTGCTCGCCAAGTACGTGCCAAAACTCGCGCAATCCCTATGCGATTTTGCGCACCAAGAACTTAACCCCAAAAAAGAAGAAAAAACAGCCTCATGACAGAGCCCGATTACCAACAACGCTTCGACTTGCTACTGCGCGTGACGCGCGAAGCAGGGGAGTACCTCCGAGAACAGTTTTTGGGCAGTGAGCGCATTGTCGATGAAGAATTGGCGCATGATATCAAGCTGCACCTCGACAAGGAGATGCAGACACGTATTACTGATGCCCTTCTATCTGTCTACGAGACAGACAGTGTGCTGGGCGAAGAGGGCAATAGTTACCAGAATAGCAGTGACTATGAATGGATTATTGATCCCATTGATGGGACGGTGAACTTCTTTTACTCTATCCCCATTTTTTGTGTTTCTGTCGCTCTGAGGCACCGTGGCAAGCTGGTGATGGGCTGTGTCTACGACCCCATGCAGAAGGAGTGCTTTTCCGCGCTGCGCGGGCAGGGGGCATTTTGTAATGAGAGACCTCTGCGGGTTTCCGCTCGCAGTGAGTTGGCTCAGGCTGTGATTTTTGTCGGACATGGACGGCATGATTCTTCGGGTGAGGCGGGCTTGAAACGCTTTGCGAGGCTTTCTTCTCAGGTGAGAAAGGTGCGTATTCTGGGCTCTGCTGCCCTGACACTGTGTTACATTGCCGCTGGTCGCTTTGATGCCTACATAGAAAATGAAATCAATATTTGGGATTTTGCGGCCGCAGCGGTGATTTTGGAGGAGGCTGGAGGGCGTCTTGATTTTGTCCCTGTTGATGAGTCGGGTACGACGGGCTCTGTCATGGCTTGGAATGCTTTGCTGCCGCTCTGATTGCGCATTGACTCAGTAGAGGAATTGTGCTACACTCTGCACCGCCCCGATTGATAAGCAGTTGGGGTGAATATAAACATATCTCTAGTATTATGACTCTGTATGAAGAACTCGAATGGCGCGGACTGGTCAACAGTATTTCTAGTCCCGATTTAATAGAAAAACTCAATCAGGGAGGACTGACATTTTATATTG
>CAZRZE010000131.1:0-4510 GCA_964604535.1 uncultured Akkermansia sp. | reverse complement strand
GTCTTTTTCTATGTAGGTATCAGTGCTGGCAATGTAGGCCTCGGGTTGGTAGTAGTCGAAGTAGGAGACGAAGTATTCTACGGCGTTATTGGGGAAGAAGCCCTTGAGCTCTGAGTAGAGCTGGGCGGCCAATGTCTTATTGTGGGAGAGGACGAGGACGGGTCTGTCCTGTGCGGCGATGACATTGGCCATGGTAAAGGTTTTGCCACTGCCTGTGACGCCTAGGAGGCACTGGTGCTTGTTGCCCGCGTCCAAGGATTTGCGCAGTTTGGCTATGGCCTGCTGCTGGTCACCCGAGGGGGTGTAGGAAGAATGGAGATCAAAGAGGGGCATATGGGGTATATAGGCTGTGATGATGAAAAAACATTGACAGTGACAGGGTGCTACGGCATCATAGGTGCATCCATGTATATTCCCACCCAAAAAGAACGATACAGTGCCGTTGGTAATTTTACCTTGTTACTTTATATTGTTATTCCTAGTGCGGTGGTGATGGGACTCTATTCAGGGCTATCCTTTATGATGATGTTGAGTGGTTTTGCCTTGCCCTTGGCTTGGCCGCTGGCTCATGCCATGGGTAACTTGGGCGGGGCGATGATTATTTCCTCTGTGTTGCAGCTGGTGGCTTATTTGCTTTTGCGTCGTAGCAAGATGCCGGCGAAGAAGAAGCTTACTATAGCCATTCTCTGGGGCATGTCCTTTGCTCTGATTGTTCGCATTATTCTTGCCTTTGAGTCTGCCATCCTACGCGGAGTGGAGCAGGGCTCTTAGTCTAAGGGGGCTTGGGCTAAGTGCTCTCGTATTGACTGGGCGATAAAGCGGAAGTGATCGACTAGCATCTTGCGTGGATTCTCGCGCTGCTGGTCTAAGTTCTCGCGGATGAACTGCTTGCTGCGTTCTTCTAATCCCGTGCGTTTGAGCAGGTTTTTGAGCTGCTGCTTTTCGCTGGTGAGCATGGAGTAGGCATCGGGGTATTTCTTTTTGAGCTCTTCATTTTTTGCCTCATAGGCGGCAAAGATGAGCTCATCCTTCTTGTTGTCGTCTTCTGCCTTGATGAGGGGAAGCTCTGTTTCTGCCCATGCGATGATGGCATCCATGTAGGCAGGGTAGGAGGCAGGTAGTCCCTTGCGGTCTAGCTTTTTGTAGGCATCCGTCATCACGGTGACAAAGGCCGTGGCATCCTGATTGATGCCTTTTTCTATCATGTTGGCACGACTTTCAAAGCCGTCGGCCGCCAGTGCTAGCATGAAGCGTTCTACAATCACATGCTGCGGTAGCTTTGCAGCGGTTGGCGCGGCAGTGGGCGTATTGGCATGGAGTGACGATAGTCCAAGGATTAGGGCAAGGCTGGATGAAAGGATACTCATGCAGCTAGCATGGCAGAAATGATGCCCTTTTTCAAGGCTAAATTAGGTCACTTCCTATGTCATCTCTTAAGCGCGGGAGGAGTGACGACTTTGATGACTTTGGGCTTGTCCGTAAAGACATCCTTAACCTCTCGTGTTTTTAACTCAAACTTTGACTTGCAATCGGTGAAGACGATGCGCGTCCTGATGACTGTGCTCTGTTTTTCTTCGACACGAGTCAGTTGCTTAAAAGTCCACGAGCCATAGGTCACATTGATTGTTTCACCGGGGAAGAGCTCTACCGATTTTGTAGGGCCAGTGATGAGGACATCCTTAAAATAAGTTTTGGCATAGCCCCAGTTCTTGGGGCTATGAGGAGATATGTGCTCCACATAACCCGAAACATAAAAGCTGGGCTTAACGATTTCTAAAATCGCCCTAAATCGGCTATTATTCTTGAAAGAAAATTGCAGACTTCCGCGCAAATCCTTTAGCTTTTGGTAGTCGTAGATGCCGTGTGTCTCAGAAGTCAGACTAGGTGTTTTAAGTTTGCATTCCACCCACTCTGGTCGCGCCAAGCTTTGACCAGCGAGAACGAAAAGAAACAACATGAGGTATGGGAGTATAGATTTCATAACAGAGAACGTTTTAGTATACCATTTCCCCCCATACCTGCAAGCATTATTTTCCCTTTCGCAGGCTGCTGCAGGCTGCATCTTGCGCTACTATGCTTTTTGCAAGAGTGCCGCGTAGGCACCGTCTGCCTGCTCCTTATGGGGCAGTGCTAGATGACTGCGCACGAGGCTAAACTCGGGATGAGATGCCAAGAAGCGCTCCACATTGCGATCATTCTCCGAAGCCTCTATGGAACAGGTAGAATAGACCAATCGTCCACCAGATTTCACCGCTCGAGCAGCCTCATGCGTAATCTTTAACTGCAATTCCTCAATGCGTTTCATCTCCTCTGGGCAGATGCGCCAGCGCGCGTCCACACGGCGTTGCAATACGCCAGAGTTGGAACAGGGCAAGTCAATGAGCACGGCATCAAAGCCGCCTACCCATTCCTCTGGACAGGGCTGTGTCCAGTCATGTGCTGCTAACTCCACCTGAGAGCAATCAGCACGCTCTATGTTCTCGCGCAGGGGTGCAAGACGGTGTTCCTTTAAATCACAGGCAAGCAGCTCTATCTCTCCGCCCGTTGCGTAAATCATGGCCACTGCCTTACCACCTGGTGCGGCACAGGCATCTAGGATGCGCTCTCCTCGCTGTGGGGCAAGCATCTCCACACAGTGGCGTGTGGAGGGGTCGGCTATGTAAAGTTGTCCTGCCTGTAGAGCCTCTGTGGGCAAGGGACCCACAATCTGGTACCAATTGGTCAGATTTTCTAAGGGCTTCCACTCTACTGGCACCTCTGCCATGGGGCGTTGGGGGTTCATATGAGCATAAATAGCGGAAGGTCGCAAATTCCACGCAAGCAGAGCGCGTGTTTCCTCCTCCCCTAGTTGATCCAGCCAGCGATTTACCAGCCATTTTGGCGTGGAGAATTGCACCCAGAGAGGCAGGGTTGCCTTCTCTGCAAGAATCTCATCCTTCTGGCGCAGGGCAGAGCGCAGAATGGCATTAACTAGCCCCTGCACACGGCGTGGAGAGAGTTTGACAGCCTCATCCACCACGGCGTAGGCAGGCATCTCTAGGATAAAGAGCTCTGCAAGAGCTGCGCAGAGCAGCCATCGCACATCATCTTCCAAGGGACCTTGGCGCAGGGTGGAGCAGATATGCTCTAGCCAATTGATCTGGCGCAGGGTATTGTAAACGATATTTTGTAGCAGGGCGCGGTCAGCCTTGCCTAGTTGGTACTTCTTGCTTTCTTGGGCAATGAGGGATTCTGCAAATACACCACCTCTTGCCCAACGCAGTAGGCAGTGATGGGCGAGGGCTCTGGCTGAGGGGCTGCTTTTCACCACTGTATTGTAGCAGAGGCGACCAGCGGGTGCAATCACTATGTGTACAAATACAGGGCTAGCCCTGCTGGGTTCTGGCAGAGCCCGAGGAAGTTCTACTGCCGCGGACGCGAAGCGTCAGCCACCGTAAAAGAGAGTCGCGTTATCGCGCAGGTTCACCCTTTGATTTAGGCAAAGAAAAGCGAGCGCAGAATCTCTTCCGCGCTCGCTCCAACTTACTACCTATGAAACTCAGACTCTTCCTTTTTTTGAGCTCTCGCGCTCTCTCCTTCGCTTGAACTCGGAATCGTCTGTTAAATATGTGACACAGGAAATGTGAGTTTTGTTCAAATATTTTTAAAATTTTTTAAATTTTAATTTTTCGCTAGCCCAGAATATCATCAATGGATGCAAAAAATTGCGCACAAGTCTCCTCGCTAGCAGGGGCATTCATCATGGCCTCGTAGTCTATAAACTCATAAGCCATAACTGGTATTTCTTTGATGAAGCAGGAGGATGCACTCCTCGTCTCCTTGCCGTACTTGATGCGCTTTGCACAATATGTCATGGTCAGCTGCTCTCTAGCACGAGTCATGGCGACGTAAAACAATCGCCTTTCCTCATCCAAGTTCCCCTCGTCCACGGAGCGTGTATGGGGTATGAGTCCTTCTTCAATGCCGACAAGGTAGACATTGGGGAATTCCAGCCCCTTTGCAGCGTGCATGGTGATGAGACAAACTCCGCTTTTCTTTTCGATATCCTCCTCGTCCCTTTCTCCATCCAAGGAAATACCCGCCAAGAAGTCGCGTAGCTTTGTCCCCGGCATCCAGAACTGCCTCAGAGCAACCTTAATGTCATCCACGGCTGCCTGTCTCTTGCTGCGCTCGTCATCTGTCTTGGAAAACTTCGCAAGGTAGTCATCATAGCCTATTTCTGAAATGAAGTCGTTGAGTATGTCTACAAAGCTGCGCTCACTCGCGACAAACTCGCTACCATAGCGCGACATCATCTCGGTAAAGGTATCAAGACTTTCCTTGGTGCGGCTGCTGCATTCTGCTAGGAATTCGAGGTCAACCATCGTAGCCCAGACGCTGATTTTGCGCGTGCGGCTCCAGTCCAAGATATTGGCTATGGTTACAGAGCTAATCCCACGCGCGGGCGTGTTGAGTATGCGCAGCAGGGGGAGATCCGCATCGGGGTTGTCCATGCTCTGTAGGTAGCTGA
>CAZRZE010000130.1:0-4539 GCA_964604535.1 uncultured Akkermansia sp. | reverse complement strand
CCTAGACGAGTTTGCCGAATGGGGCACGGAGGTCATCTTCGGGCGCGCGCATGGCTTTCGCGCGTGGGCACTGCGCTGTGTCCTGCGAGTAGTCTCATGGTTCTTTTACATACTTATCAAAATACGCATCCTCCTCTTCCGCCGCCGCATCAAGCGCGTACACTACCTCGGCACCTTCGTCATCAGCGTAGGAAACATCACCGCAGGCGGCACAGGAAAAACCCCCGTTGTAGAACTCCTAGCCCGCACCCTGCGTGACAGAGGACGCCGCTGCGCCATCCTCACCCGAGGCTACAAAAGCGAAGACCCACCTAAAAAACAAAAGTGGTACAACCCAGCGGGAAACCGTATCAAGCGCATCCCCAAAATAGCCAGCGACGGCAAGACCCGCTACCTCAGCCCCCTCTATGCAGGAGACGAGCCCTACATGCTCGCCCGCAACCTAGACGACGTGGCAGTACTCGTCCACCGCGACCGCATACGCTCTGGCATCTTTGCCATAGAACAACTAGGCAGCGACACCCTCATCCTAGATGACGGCATGCAGTACCTTAAACTGCGACATGAACTAGACATCGTACTTGTCGATAGCGGAGCCCCCTTTGGCACAGGCAGCCTCCTACCGCGCGGCACCCTGCGCGAGCCCCGCTCCAGCCTAAAGCGCGCCAGCTACATCATCATCACAAAGACAGCAGGCAAGAGCCCAGAAGAAATCACCGAGCTGAGCAACACCCTGCGCCGTTATAACCCCATAGCTGACATCATCGTCACCGATCACGGGCCAGTCCATCTGGAAAACATCTTTACAGGAGAAATCCTCCCCCTCACCGCCTTAGAAGGCAAATACGTCGCCTGCCTCAGTGGCATCGCGCGACCAGAAAGCTTTGAAAACCTCGTAGCGCAACTAGGCGCAAACATAGAAATCTACCGTCGTTATCCAGACCACCATTGGTTTGCGCAGGAGCAGCTCGACAGCTTTGTCCAACGCTGTGCGGATCGCGCCTTGGACATGATAGTGACCACGGAAAAAGACGCCGTACGCTTCCTCCAACCCGAGGAAATGGACGTACCCATCTACTTCCTGCGCATCGAGATCAAAATCAAGCAAGGCGAGGAACTGTGGGAGAAAATGATTGATCGCATCTGCACACTGGGACGCAACCAACCACCGCCAGAGTGGAGTGACGTACTTTAAACCGACGTCATCCTGCGCGAAGCATTCAAGGGACCGTCAAGGCCAGAATCTTGCAAGAAATCCGAAGCGCGTCAGCGCGAGGCAGCGACAGCACCTTAAAAAACCAAAAAGCGCGCTTCAGCCTAAATCACTCCTCAGCTCCGCTTGCAATGCTGAGTTCTTCTGGATATGCACACGAATCTTCCTTGCAATCCCGCGCAAGGACGAGGCAGCCTGCTTTCGCACCGTGTAGGAATCAGCATCCTCCGCAAGCGGCATGATAGCCTTTTGAAGATCAGCCGCAAGCTCCAACTCCTCCAAGAGCTGCTCAATAATCCTATCCTGAGCAGCAAAAATCCTTGCCGCTTCGGGGTATTTCTCATCAAGCTCACGTTGCCTTTCGCGCAATTCATCAATAGTTTCCTGCTGCGATTCAATCTTTTGCTCAGGATGCGCCAAAAACTCTCCATTCAGAGCCGCGCGTATCTTCTTTGTCTCGCTCAGGTAAATACGCTTCTCACGAGGAAGACCATCAAGAGGCAGCTTCAGCAGAATCTCACTCCAGCTACTCTCCACCAAAATCTCATCGCTATCTAGATCAACATCCGCAGCGCGTCGCGCCATTCTCTCCAGAGACAGCACCACAGAGCGAAGGAAAAAGTGACGAGTACCCTTATCGAGTTCCTCAGTTATCTCCTCACTCTCAGTAGAAGCGGCAAAGGCGTAGGAATGATTCAACATCCAAACACCAGAGCACAACAATACAGCAATAATAAAGATAAAACGCAACATCGAATACATGATAGCAAAAACTATCTAAAAATCAAGCATTTTTTGAGACAGTATAACAAGTAGCAACGTATTACTGTACAATTTCGACGCGCAAACTAGTCTCACCAAAGTTAACTGTACTGCCATCGTAGAGGGGGACGCGCTGCTCATATGGACTGAGTCTATGGTCATTGACATAAAGACCATTTGTCGAATTATTATCAGTAATGACAAGCTGATTATCAATATACTCCAAAATAGCATGTGCGCGCGACACACCTATTTCTGGTATAACAACGTGTGCCACCGTCGGGTCACGACCAATGACCATTTTTCCCTGATTTGCAACCGTACTCAGCGGCACCTTGCACTGGCAAGGAATACCAGATGGAAGAAGACCAAAAATACGCAAATATCCCTTTACCGCTACCTCCTGTTGTTGTGCAGCAGGCTGTGAAGCATAATGCGAAGCAGAGCTCTTGCTACCCATCCTTCTCACCTTCTCCACCGAGGGAAGCCCCAGACCTAAGCCCCACTTGTTGCGCAGTGGATCTTGTAGGGAAAGCGGGCGCAGCAGAATACTGGGCAAGGGAGAATTCTCCTCCAAGGGCTTGATCGAGACAAATCGGCTAATCGTATCAACAGCCTCGACAAGCTCATCATCCACTTGTGGATTATCGTCCTTTTCCAAGGGACGTAGCATCATGGAATCAGGAGCACCTGTCAGCGCCATCTTGGCAAGCTGATCACGCAGCTTTTTAAGCTCGCGCTCCAAAGCACGCTCGCGCTGCAACAACTCGTGCATCGTTGGTGCGGTCTCAGGCTTCGGAACAACAGGTGGTGGCATACTCATGCTACAAGTATGTTAACAAAACCGAGCACCCAAAGCAATAAAAAAGAAAGATATCTTGCCTGAACGGAGCAGTGCGGAGTGGACACCGCTGTTTGATCTTGTTACAAGATAGCAGAGGATACCCCTAGATATCATTTACTCGTAGCGGGCAGAGAATCTGCACACCGTTAAGAGCTTGGCTGCTGGTGACGCGCTCTATGACGCAGCTGCTCTCGTAGGTGAAGTTTTGCACATCAAATTAATGGATTTTTCAATAACGAGAATGCGCAAGAAAAAGCCTCCCTACCGAGCCGAGGCTGAGTAGAGAGGCATGCAGTGAGGATCAGGCAAGATCTAGCTTGTTGTACTGAGTAAAGAATAATTTAAGCAATTACGTCGTTATAGCAGCCATTTGCGCTGCCTGACATCACAATAAATTTCTGAGAAGATGCCGCTGCAGATTATGGCCAATCGCGTATAGATTTATCATACGGGTAACGTTTTAATTGATTTTGACGCAATTGATAAGAAATAGATTCTTTGGTAATATATTGATTGCCGATAATATAAATGTTTATTACTTGTTCGTATGGTGAGCATAAATCTTTTAGAAGAAATTTTTCTACTTCTTCTGTAATTTTACCAACAAAAATAATAGCAGTCGTTTGAGCTGTGATTAATTGATTAATATCCGATGCCCTTGCAAGCTCTATTTCTCTTGTAGTAAAAATATCACATTCTATTGTATGAATATAAATTTTGCTACTATCACCTGCATAGTTCACATAGATAAAATTCTGTATGGGGATTTGTAATCGTTTTGAAGAAAATATAAAGCTATCATAAGCTTGATTTTTTCTTAATTCTTTATCGACAGATGCCAAATCATTAACACATACATTCGAAAATAATAATAATGATAGTATAATCATAAACTCTTCGTTTCTTCTCTTTTGCAGCAACATATTAGAGGCGCTTTTCCTCCAAAAAATGTATTTAGTTTCTCAGATTTTACAATATTAGGAGTTCTTCCTATAATACCATCATTTGGTATTTCTGTAAATCTTCCAGTGGAACTTGATCTTATTGCGTGAATGTCAAATCTATTATCCTTAGGATACCATGGGAAATTGGCATCTGTGAAGGGGTTTTTAGAGTAGTTTTCTATATAATTTTTATACATAGTGATTAACATTATTTCGTTACATTCAGGGCAAATACATTCATTGTGTGATTTAACAGTTTTACAATTCCAGTCAATGAGTGCGAGCATATCAATCAAGTTCATTTGGGTATTGATCCCATTTTCTTTAATCGGGTACATAAATACATCAGTTCTGCCTGTGCACGCATAGCCAAAACAATTTGACGTTTGCTCCATATCCTTTATTAACAAAGCCTCTTGTCTATTCCGAATATAAAAAAGCTTACTTTGAAAAATAAATGCTAATGAGGTCAGTCCTGTTATATCCGATAACCAGACACTATTCCCCACAAATCCATATAGATTCAATCCTCCTTCTTCCGCAATGGGATCGCGGTTTATCCCGTGGCCGTCGGCTGGATTGTAATGGCGGTAGTTGACTCGCCCCCACTCCATTGGGGACTCGCCCTGCGGGCAAACCCTGCTTCGCAGGTTTCTCCAATCCCCCAAGCAAAAGAAGCCTTCGGGGGCTTTGTACTTGTAGTTGACGGTGTTACCCAATGCATCGGTGATTGTTGCAGGGCTATCGCAGCAGGAAATGTAGCTAATGCTTGTTTC
>CAZRZE010000129.1:0-4548 GCA_964604535.1 uncultured Akkermansia sp. | reverse complement strand
GCGCCAGTGAAGCCTCCTTCCTAGGAAACGAAAAATACTACCAAGACTACTTGAATAGCTCCGCGGGAGTCATCCTCGTCCCCCCTGGTATACCCGAGTATCCAGAAGGAAGCATCTACATAGAAGTGGATAACCCCTCACTAGCCTTCAACGCCCTTGTAGCACACTTTAAAGGCACAACAAAGGCCGCGCAACAGGGCGTCTCACCCCATGCTATCATCCATCCCAGCGCCAAATTCAACCCAGAGCGCGTTAGTATAGCAGCAGGCGTCATTATAGAAGAGGGCGTAGAGCTGGGAGATGGTTGTGAGATAGGAGCAGGCTGCATCATAGGGAGCGGCTGCATCTTGGGAGCAAACTGCCGCCTCTATGCACGCGTCACCCTCAGAGAACGCTGTCAGCTAGGCAAGCATGTCACCATACAACCCGGTTGTGTTATAGGTTCCGATGGATTTGGCTTCTTATTGAATAAAGAGACAGGCTATTATGACACCATTGACCAAGTGGGCATCGTCGTTATAGAAGACCATGTAGACATAGGCGCTAACAGCACCATAGACAGAGCTCGATTTGGTCGTACAGTCATAGGCGAGGGGACAAAGATAGACAACCTCGTACAGATTGGGCACAACGTGAGAACAGGCAAGCACTGTATCATCGTAGCGCAGACGGGCATAGCAGGTAGCACCACCTTGGGCAACTACGTGACAGTGGCTGCGCAGTGTGGGATAGCTGGGCACTTGCACCTAGCGGATCGATCCGTACTGGGGGCAAAGTCTGGTGTGATGACCAACTTGGAAGAAGGGCAAACCTATTGGGGAATACCTTGTTCACCTGCGCGCGAGACGAAGAAGCAGATTATATCATTAAGGCAACTGCCGAAGATGATGAAGGAGCATAGGGAGATGAAGGAGTGGATGGAAGAGCAGCGCGAGAGCGGTGAATAAAGAGCTCTTGGTCTGCGCGAAGCGTTCATGTGGATTCTCTAGGCATTCAATGCACAGAAGAAGCGCCGAAGCGCGCTGCGACGTTGCCTGACAATCCCATTGAATGCTAGGCGCGCAGGTCTGCTAGCCACGTAGTGCTGCCAGTAGCTTCTCATGGATGGCATCAAAGCCCCCATTGCTCATCACAAGCAGTACATCCCCCGCCTCACTGCGCGGTACAATGTGCTCCACGATCCCACTTGCGCTTTCTCCCAGATAGCAGTCAATGCCTCCAAGTTTCTCTATATCTGCCTTCAATTGATCACGACACAGTCTCTCGTCATCCGTATATCGATGCCCCTTTTCCAAGGGGGCTATGCAGACGGAATCAGCTGTTGCTAATGCCTCTCCAAGTTCTCGCTGAAAGCAGTTGCTGGAACTGGTGTTACTACGTGGGTCAAAGAGTGCGATGACTCTCGATTGCTCATATCGTTGTCTTAAGGCAGAGATGGCTTTTTTGATTGCCGTAGGATGATGCGCAAAGTCGTCTATGACGTGTACACCACGTTCTGTCCCGCGTAGCTGCTGGCGACGGGCTATGCCCCGAAAGCAGAGTAGCCCCGCGCGGATTTCCTCTACGCTCATGCCCGCTACTCGCGCTGCGCAGCAGGCCATGGCAGCATTGTAGACGTTGAATTCTCCTGTCATGGGTACGCTGTAACTCACGCCACCCAAGCAGAAGCTGCTGCTCTCTTGCCCGTAGCAGATGTCAGTGATGCGTATGTCGGCATCAGCTGCCTGTCCTACTCTGGTAACAGGGACGACGGCAGGGATTTTCTCCAAGAGGCTGGCACATTGCTGGCAGTCAGCGTTGATGAAGACTTGCCCCTTTTTAGGTACGATGCGCAGTAGCTGGAGGAAGGATCGCTTGATTTCCTCTACGTTCTCGTAGATGTCCACGTGGTCCATCTCTATGTTGTTGACGATGACTACCTCTGGTAGGTAGTGGACGAACTTTGCTCTCTTGTCAAAGTAGGCTGTGTCGTACTCATCGCCTTCCAATACGGTGAACTGGGAGTCGGTGAAGTGCCCGCCGCGTCCAAAGTTATGCGCCAAGCCGCCTATCAAGTAGCTGGGTTTGCGTGCGCTTGACTCCATTAACCATGCCAGTAGGGAGCTGGTTGTTGTCTTGCCATGTGTGCCAGTGACGACGAAGTTGCGCTTCCCCCAAAGGAAGAATTCCTTCATGGCCTCGGGTAGGCTCTTGTAGCGTATGCCGCGTTCTAGGATTTCCTCTAGCATGACGTTACCACGCGAGATGGCATTGCCTATGATGACTAGATCCACGTCCGCTGGCAGGTTTTCTAGCTTGTAGCCTTCATGTATGGTGATACCCTCTGCTAACAAAAAGCTGCGCATCGGATCATAGGCATGTTCATCTGTTCCGCTAATATGATAACCTTGTCTGGCCATTGCCGAGGCAAGTGCCCCCATGGCTGTACCGCATATGCCGAGAAAGTGAATGTGATTCATCATGCCTGAATGAGCTAAAAAGACTAAATGATAGAGAGAGATTTACTGTCGGGCGTAAGATTACACTAAATCAGTGGGTTTTGCAAGACAAATAAGCTGTCGGATTTTTCTGGCTTGCTTTCACTGAACAGCTTTGCTAGAGTGGTGGGAGTTGCCTTTCTTGAGGCGTATTACATATTTATTATGAAAAAATCATCACTACTTCTTCTTGGTGGGCTCTGCGCCCTGACTGCTGCGGCGGGTGAGCGCGAGACCTTTGACTTTGGCTGGCAGTTCAAGTACTTTGGATCTAACATTCCAGCAGAAGCCAGCATCGCCACGGCAACCAGCAGCGAAGCAGGTAATCCCGCCTCCAATGCC
Source organism: uncultured Akkermansia sp. (assembly GCA_964604535.1). Lineage (GTDB taxonomy): Bacteria > Verrucomicrobiota > Verrucomicrobiia > Verrucomicrobiales > Akkermansiaceae > Akkermansia. The sequence goes on along the minus strand of CAZRZE010000129.1, from coordinate 1,729 downwards.
GTCGATGGCAAGCCCGCTACACGCTGGTGCGCCGCAGATGCCAAGAGCGGTTACAAGCTCAATATCAATCTCGATAAGGCACTGCCCGTAGCCAGCATGGAGATTCTCTGGGAGGGGCCATCCCCTCTGACAGCGGAGGTATCAGCTGGCGGGAAAACGCACAAGGCAAAGAATGATAACGGCAAATCCCTCATCAAGCTAGGCAACAAGCCCACAAAGTCTATCAGCATCACGGTGAACAACACCGCGCAGAGTAACTGGGCAAGTATTCGCGAAGTTATTTTCTACGACAAGGACGGCAAGGTCATCAAGCCCAGCCTCCCCAAGTCACTTTCCCCCAAGGAAGCAGCCGTGGACTACAAGGAAGTGGGATTCAAATCCGTGCAATTGCCCCATGACTGGGCTATTGAAAGCCCCTTCCTCAGCAGCGAGCCCAATGAAACAGGCATGCTCCCATGGAATGGCTACGCATGGTACCGCAAAAACTTTGACATACCAGCTGATTTCTCCGCACAAAAAGACCGCTACTACCTCGACTTTGATGGCGTAATGGCTAACCCCAAGGTCTACGTCAACGGACAACTCGCAGGAGAGTGGGCATACGGCTACAATTCCTTCCGCGTGGACATCACCCCCTTCCTCAAGGCGGGCAAAAACCTCGTTGCAGTGGAGGCGACTAACCACGTCCTTTCCACACGCTGGTACCCCGGTGCTGGTATTTACCGCAACACATGGTTGGAAAAAACTGGCCCTACACACATCGCACACTGGGGTGTCTACGTCACCACCCCCGAGATTAGCAAGGATTCTGCCACCGTGCAGGTGGAAACAACCGTTGACAACACAGATGACAAGGAAGTCACCGTAGAAGTCATCCAAGAGGTAGCAGGTCAGAAGAGCGCACCTCAGACTATCACCATCCCTGCCAAGAGCAACAAGACCATCACCCAGAGTATCAAGATTGCTAAGCCAGAACTCTGGGACACCACCAATCCCCACCTCTACAGCCTCAGCACCATCGTCAGCAAAGATGGCAAGCAGATAGACAGCAAGGACACCAGCTTTGGCGTTCGCACTGTAGAGTGGAGACCAGATGGCTTCTACCTCAACGGTCGCCACGTACGCCTCAATGGCGTGTGCGAGCACCATGACCTCGGCGCACTGGGCGCAGCCTTCTACGACGACGGTATGGAGCGCAAAATCAAAATCCTCCAAGAAATGGGCTGCAACTCCATACGCACCGCCCACAACCCACCCTCACCAGGTCTCCTCGCCCTCTGCGACAAGATGGGCGTACTTGTCATAGATGAGCTCTTTGATATATGGAAAATGCAAAAATATGGCAAGACAGGTGGCTACCACATCTACTGGCCAGAATGGTGGAAAAAGGACGTAGAAAACTTCATCAAGCGCGACCGCAACCACCCCTGCATCATCGCATGGAGTGGCGGTAACGAAATAGCCGAACAGGGCTCTGCCGCTGGTGCTGCCATCAGCCGTGGCATACGTGATGAGATGAAGAAGTACGACCCCTCCCGCATCTACACCGTCGGTTGTAACGACGCAGGTGCTGCTTGGAATGAGTTTGGCAAGTCCATGGACTCCTACGGCTACAACTACAAGCCCGGTCACTACCCCGCCTTTGCCAAACGCCGCCCTGACATGTCCTTCTATGCCTCGGAGACCAGCTCCTGCGTAGGAACACGCGACACCTACTTCTTCCCCGTCA
>CAZRZE010000128.1:0-4551 GCA_964604535.1 uncultured Akkermansia sp. | reverse complement strand
TCGGACCTGGTACAGACCTTAGCTTCTCTATCAAGGGCATGCCCGCTATCACCTGCGCAGGTGGTTGCAACATTCCCGATGGTGAGGTATTCACCGCACCTATCAAGGATTCTGTCAACGGCAAAATCTCCTACAACACACCCTGTGTGTATCAGGGCATAGGCTTTGATGGTATTGTCTTTGAGTTCAAGGACGGTAAGATTGTCCACGCAGAATGCAATGGTAACTCTGAAGCCCTTAACAAAATCCTCGATAGCGACGAGGGTGCTCGCTACATTGGTGAGTTTGCGCTAGGAACGAATCCAGAGATTCTTCACGCAATGCGCGACACTCTCTTTGATGAAAAGATTGCGGGCTCTTTCCACTTCACCCCTGGTCAGGCATACGAAGACTGTGATAATGGCAATAAGTCTCAGGTTCACTGGGATTTGGTCAATATCCAACGTGCTGACTACGGCGGTGGCGAAATGTACTTTGACGATGTCTTGGTGCGCAAGGATGGTTTCTTCCTTGACCCAGAGTTCGACATTCTCAATCCTCCTAAGGCATGAGTGAAAAATTAAAAACCGCACCGCCCAGTATCTGGGCGGTGCTTTTAGGTACAGGAAAGCGCAAGCTTTTCTGGTTCTTTGTACTTTTCTGCGCCCTCTGTTTCTATGGTGTCAGATACTATGGTCAATGGGAAGCAAGGCAGCTAGAGATCTCTTATCTCGAGCTTCCCGCGGAGCAACTAGCACCTGTTGGCATGATGCGCATTGCCTTTTTGGCCGACGTGCATGAGAACAGAGAGCTCCTTGCGGATGCTATTGAAGAAATAGCTGATGCCAAGCCCGATCTCATCGTCTTTGGCGGAGATTTGGTCATGGTGGGCCAACGCATGAAGCGCACGCGTCAGCTCATAGGCATGTTTAAAGAGCTATCAGCTATCGCTCCCACTTACGCTATACTAGGCAATCAGGACATGGAACGTCTGCCCGAGGTAATGCGCGTGCTGGATGAGGCTGGTATTCGCACCCTACGCAATGAAAGACTGGACTGGAAGACTCCCCATGGCTCTACCCTAACCATCATCGGCCTAGGGGAGTGGAATGAGGGAGATATGAAGCCAGAGCTCTGTATGCGCCCCCTTGGTGCTGAACAGCACCCTGTGCTGCTACTTTCTCATGATCCTGAAAGTCGCCATCAGCTGCGCGAATATGACTGGGATCTCATGCTGGCAGGACACACGCATGGAGGACAACTGGGAAATCCCTTGACGGGTGAGTATATCTCCTTCCGATCTGATATGCCAGCTGGTCTCTATTATGATGAAGAAAAGCAAGATAAGCGTATTTTTGTCACGCGTGGTATAGGTTCTACCTTTGGCATGCGCTTCTTTTGCCGACCAGAGTTGAATATCATTGATATTTTGCCTTGATAAAGTTTTATTTTTTGTTAGTATCATCACATGCACATTGTGATTGTAGAAGATGAGGAGGATATTGCTGATTTAATATCCTTCGCGTTGGAAAGGGAAGGGCTGCATGTTAAGATGGCGCACGATGGCGCAACAGGCGTACAGCTGATACGCGCAGAGCGTCCCGATATGGTCATTTTGGACGTAATGATGCCTGAAAAGGATGGATTTCAAGTCTTTACGGAGATGAAGTCCGATAGCCTGACAGAGAATATACCTGTCCTCTTTCTCACAGCGCGCTCACAGCTTGATGACAAGCTCAAGGGCTTGGAACTGGGTGCTGATGACTACATGACGAAGCCCTTTTCCCCCAAGGAGCTGGTGCAGCGTGTAAAAAATATTCTCGCACGCCATAGCAAAAAAACGCCCTCTCTCATTATGAGTTGCCATGATTTGCTGCTGGACAAGAACACACTGCGCGTTACCTTGGATAATGAAACCCTAGATTTGACTACCGCAGAGTTTAAGTTGCTCTCCTACATGCTAGAGCGTGATGGCAAGGTGCAAGATCGCTATGATTTGCAAAAGGTACTCTTTGGCTACGCTGATACAACTCAGTCTAGAGCACTGGACACCCATATTAAGAGACTGCGCCAAAAGCTTTCCCGCTATGCTATCTGCATAGAAACGGAGAGAGGGGTAGGCTACCGATTTAATTCTAAAGTTATTAGGGAATCATCGGAACGATGAATCTATCCCCTAGGATAATCCATAGAGGGAAGGTAACCATGCTACAGAGTGTGGTGGATAGTACAATCTGAGTACTTAGTTGAGGCATGCCACCAAATCGACGAGCAAGCATAACAGCCACCACAGCACTGGGGATGCCCGATTGAATGACCATGATGCGCTTGATGAGCGGATCAATTGGCAATATCCACGCTGCTAAGAGGATGAGAATGGGGGCAATAAAGAGGCGCGAGATGATGGCGGCACGCATCAGGGGGAAGTTCCATTCCGACTTTCTCGTGAGCTCATAAATAAAGCAGCCACAAAGAGCCAAGGTTATTGGTGTCGCCAGTGCTCCTATCATTTCTGCAACGCGCATGATGGGCGGCTGGGCTACATAGGGGGCTAACCCTGTCCAGACAATGAGCATGGAAAAGAACACTGCAAGAAGTGGTCCTCGCGTTAGCGCGCCCAGACGGAGATTCTCCTTGCTGCCGCTCATGAGGAAAATAGCCAATGTCCACACAAAAAGCTCACTACCGACGTTGTGTATGAAAAGCACACCAAGAAGTGGGTCCGTGGGGCTAAAGGAGAGCATCATCACAACAGGTACGGCAAAGAAAATATAGTTTTGCAAGCCTGCTGTGACGACAAAGGTTCTCAGCCCCTTGCCAATTTGCAGGCGCAGTATCTTTGCCACAAGATAGGCGGCAATGATACCCAGTGCCATTTCTAACACCCCACAGCCCACCGCTTGGAGGAAAAAGAGGGGCGACCCAATAGTTGCATCACCCTTGATGCCTATATAGTGAATGATATTGTAAAAAATGAGACAGGGGTAGCCCACGTCCATGGCGAGGCGCATGAGTACGTCCTCGTCTTCGAGGCGTACTGAGCCACGCTTTCTCAGCCAGAAGCCGAGACCAAAGAATAGATACACTGGCAGGGCTGACATCAGAGCCTGCACTATCATGTTCATCATGGGCGTGGGGGGGAGGGGAGGACTTTTAGTCGGAGAATTGATTGACCAGCTCCTCCGCTATACTGCGAAATGCAGCAGAGATAGCATTATCTGCTGGGGAGAGTGTGGCGACTGGTACGCCCTTGTCACCGCCTTCTCGTGTGCTCATGTCGAGAGGGATTTTGCCGAGAAGGGGGACGCCGAGGGTCTCGGCTTCCTTTTCACCGCCTCCTTGACCAAAGATGTGGTAAACCTGCCCATCGCTGGGGCAGAGGAAGTAACTCATGTTCTCGATGATGCCCAGAATGGGGGTTTCGACACGTTGGAAGAGACCCACGGCCTTACGCGCGTCAATGAGTGCCACTTCTTGTGGTGTGGTGACAACGACTGCTCCTGACAGCTCTGCTGTTTGCACTATGGTGAGCTGTATATCACCTGTACCAGGTGGCAGGTCTAGGATGAGGTAGTCCAGACCGCCCCAATCTGTGTTGCGCAGGAACTGCTGGACGTAGCGCGTTGCAAGAGGTCCACGCACGGCAACGGGGGAGTCTTCTTCAATAAGCAGTCCCATGGAGAGCAGCTTGATGCCGTGGGCTTTTACAGGGATGAACTCTTCCTTGTCATTGCAGCCAGGGCGTTCTTTGGTATCAAACATCAGTGCCATAGAAGGACCATAGAGGTCGAGGTCGAGCAAACCGACTCGATGTCCCAGCTGTGAGAGGGCTACAGCGAGGTTGGCGGAGACGGTGCTTTTGCCCACGCCACCTTTGCCACTGGCAACAGCGATGACATGCTTCACCCCAGATATGCTGGACTTCCACGCGGCAGGGTCATCATTGCTAGCCTGCTGCTGCTGGGGGGCTTTGTGTTCTATGTTCACATCTATACCACTCACTCCTGGTAATTCTTTGACCACTCCCATGGTGCCTTCGTAAATGTAACGAGGGACATCGGAGTTTTTGCTTTCGATGAGCAGGTCTATGGTGACATGCCCCGTTTCGGAAATGGCAATGTTTTTGACCAGTCCAAAGGAGACTATATCACGGCTAAAACCGGGGTACTTGACTGTGCTGAGCGCAGCACGAATAAATTCAGGAGTGAGTGACACGTGTGACATGTGATGATTGATAGTTTATTGTTTATGCTTCTTCGGAGCAGGTTGCTGTATCGCAGCAGCAGCAGAAGTTACGGTCGCCGTAGGGGTTATCTATACGGCTGCAAGCAGGCCAGAACTTGTGCAGTCTCTGTCCTTCTGCGGGGTAGGCTGCCTCACTGCGGGAGTAGGGGTGTGTCCACTCATCAGCAGTAACCATGGCGGCTGTGTGAGGGGAGTTGACCAATACGTTATCGTCAGCAGGGACTGCGCCACTGGCAACAGCCTCCATTTCGGCATGTATTTTGCGCATGGCATCAATGAAGCGGTCGAGCTCTGCCTTGCTTTCGGATTCTGTGGGCTCTACCATGA
>CAZRZE010000127.1:0-4560 GCA_964604535.1 uncultured Akkermansia sp. | reverse complement strand
GTCGCATCGAAGAAGCCGCAGCACGCCGTCAGGCAGCTATCGACTCTGGTGCAGAACCCATCATCGGTGTGAACCAACAGCGTCTTGAGCAAGAAGATGCCCTCGATATCCTTGAAGTGGACAACACAGCTGTACGTCTCGCGCAGATCGAGCGTCTCAAGAAGCTGCGTGCAGAGCGTGATGAAGCCGCTTGCCAAGAAGCACTTGCTAATCTCAGCAATATCGCTGCGACGGGTGAGGGCAACCTCCTTGCTGCTGCTATTGACTGCGCCCGCAAGCGCGCCTCCCTCGGTGAAATCTCCGACGCATGTGAAGCGCACTTCGGTCGCCATAAGGCGCCTATCAAGCTCATCACAGGCGTATATGGCGCATCCTACGGTGATAATGCTCCCCTCATCGAGGAAGCACGTGCTCTCACCGATGGCTTTGCAGAGAAAGAAGGCCGCCGCCCACGTATTCTTGTTGCCAAGATGGGTCAAGACGGACATGACCGTGGTGCAAAGGTAGTATCTTCTGCCTACGCTGACCTTGGTTTTGACGTAGACGTAGGTCCTCTCTTCCAAACACCAGAGGAAACCGCCAAGATGGCTGTCGAAAACGACGTTCACCTTGTTGGTATGAGCTCCCTTGCAGCTGGTCACAAGACCCTGCTTCCTCAGTTGGTTGAAGAGCTTACCAAGCTCGGTCGCCCTGACATCATGGTATTTGCTGGTGGAGTTATCCCTGCGCAAGACTATGAATTCTTGCTGGCAAATGGTGCTGTGGCCGTCTACGGTCCAGGTTCCAACATCCCAGAGTGCGCCATCGACATCATGACAAAGCTCAACGCCCATCTCGGCTAAAGCTCGTTAAGAAAATTACCATCGGCCGCTCATTCTTGTTCAAGGGTGAGCGGCTGATTTGCTTTTACTTATGAAAAAGAAAATCGTCGTATTCAGCGGTGCAGGAGTCAGCAAGGACAGTGGTATCTCCACCTTTCGCGATGAAGACGGACTATGGGCACAGCACCGCATAGAGGACGTCTGCACACCCGAAGCCCTGCGGCATAATAGAGAGCAGGTCATCAAGTTCTACAACATGAGACGCAAGGAATTGCTGCAGACAGAGCCCAATGCGGGGCATTACGCCCTCGTTGATTTGGAGCAATACTATGATGTTCATGTAATCACACAGAATATTGACGATCTGCATGAACGCGCTGGCAGCAGCATGGTTACCCACCTGCATGGGGAGTTGAGAAAGCTGAGAAGTAGCGTGGATGAGGAACTCATTGTCCCTCTCGAAGGCTGGGAACAGAGCTTAGAGGCGAGGGGAGAGGACGGGGCATTGTTGCGTCCCTTTGTCGTGTTTTTTGGTGAGGACGTGCCGCAGTATGAAAAGGCTATTAGCATTGTCAAGCAGGCGGATATACTCATCATCGTGGGAAGCTCACTGGCAGTCTATCCAGCGGCCTATCTGGTGAGATATATACGTGATAATGTGCCTGTATGGATGGTAGATCCCAATCCGCCGGCTGTGTCAGGTGTGCCATGCCCTATAGAGCATATTGAGGAGAACTCGATATCGGGACTGCCGAAGCTGCGTGATATATTGATAGCGTCACCCTGCGCGAAGCGTTGAATAGATTCTTAAGAACGAAGTTCTTGAGCAGGTCAAGGACAGGCGAGGGGTGAAGGGCAGGGTGATTAAATCATCGTCTTCCTCACCATCTCATCCGCATCCAGCATGTGATTGAAGGCACGTATTGCGTCCTCATCACTGGGAAGCCCCGCCACGTTCTCCTCTATCATCTTGATGAGGTGGGAGAACTGCGCGTCCGTGGATTTCCACTTTGCAGGGACATTTATCATGCGGTATTCCTTGTCAGGATAGCTGTAGTACTCAATGAGGTCGCCTTCCTCTTGGTGGCAGCATCTGTCCTTTGCTGCAATGAGCGAGATTCTGCCCTTGGGTCCAGAAAATTCCTTGAGATTGCGCGAAGATAGCGTCTTGCTAAATCCCGCCTCATAGTAACCCACAGAGCCATCAGAAAGCTGCATGGTGATGATACCATGGTTGTATTGACCCGCTGGCACGTCATCGTCAATACGCGCACCTATAGCATTCATATTGACCACCTCCTTGCCAGTGAACCAACGCATGATGTCAACATAGTGTACCCCACAGTCGAGGAGGGGAGAGACATCCTCCAATAGTCCACGGAATCTCTTCCAATCCATGGCATGGTGGTTCTGTATCATGCGAAAGGCTATGGGAGAGCCTATAGCGTCATTTTGTATCATCTCTGCCACTCTCTGGTAGGTCGCATTGTGACGTAGGATATGCCCCACTAGTACCTTGATATGTGGGTAATCACGACGAAGCTGCTGGAACTTGACTGCATCTCCCCTGTTGCAACCAATGGGCTTTTCGCAGAGTACATGCTTGTTGTTTGCCATGCACTGTTCTAGTATCTCCAAGTGAGTGGCGGGCAGGGTTGCTATAATCACAATGTCCACATCCGATGACCTGACGCATGCCATGTAATCATCTGTGATTTTGTCAGCATTGTAGAGTTGCTGAAATTCTGCTGCGCGGGTCAAATTCCTGTCGCAGACGTAGCTGATGCGTATATTCTCTTTGGTGTATATTTCTTGAATGTGGGCTCGGCCCATGCGTCCGCAGCCAATGAGTGCAACATTGTAAATTTTTTTCATATAATAATGTCCAAATACTAGAACTTTTGTACAACCTAACATTTCCTGCATTAACATGTCAAGGTGAAAGTCTATCATGCAATTATATTTGACCTTTTTTTGCTTTATGGTAAAATAAAATTCATGCGTTGCCTACTTGCATCCTGTTCTTTGATTCTTGCTATTTTTCTGTTGAATAATTGCACAAGTAACTTGGTATCTGCGCCTACGCAAGCTGATATTTATGACAGCCGGCAGCCCCTACAGGCTACTAGTGCGCTAGCTCAGTGGCGGCAGCAATGGGATATTCTGTGCAGCAAGCAGTCCAGCCCCGAGCAAAAAAAAGAAGCCCTGCGCCTCTACAACAAGCACCTGCTGGACTTCATGCGCGGTCTGCGCTGGAATCTATCCGAAGCCATTGAAAATGAAAAGGAGTACCGCTCTGTTGGTTTCACTATCCTACACGATGGCACAACGGATAACCTGCAAAACCTCACTCAGATCTACAATGACCTTGTCCCTGCCGAGGATATCAAGATTAAATCTCTGGATGAGCATTATGTGATAAGGGGCTTGGGCATTCCTGTTGTAGGTGTTATCCCTGCATCAAAAAAGGAAGCAGCTGGTGTTTCCTACGCCATACGTACAAAGGGGACAGCGCGCACGCTCACCGCGGTGATGGATTTTTCTGAGGAGACACCACGCCTGCGCCTTTTGCCACGTCATACGATGGAGACGCTCAAGCTAGGTCAAAACTCATACAATCTGGCTGCAGATTTCAGTGCCTCGCTGGAGGTGTACTGGCGACTCACAGAGGCCTCCCAATGGCGACTGCTGGGGCTGCTGCGCCCACAGCGTTTGCTGAACTTTGCAGGTCTCTCCTGCATAGAGCGATACGACCCCAACCGCATCCCTGTTATTCTTTCCCACGGACTGGCATCCACGCCACAGACCTTTAATCAATTGGTCAACCGTCTTTACACTGATGAGCACATACGCCGCAATTACCAGTTCTGGTACTTCACCTACCCCTCTGGGCTTTCGTGGGTGCTCTCTGCTGCGGAATTCCGAAAGGCTCTCGATAGCATCAGAGCGGAGGTTGACCCCGAGAGAAAAAATAAGCTCTGGGATAAAAAAGTCCTCATAGGTCACTCCATGGGCGGGCTCATCAACCACTTTAACCAGACAACCAATCCTTGGATGCTGCTGGATGGTCTCATTGATGAGAGCGTCGCCAAAAAATACCTCAGAGAGGATTACATAGAAAAACCCTTTAACGATAAAAACTATGAACACATGCGCAGTGTCTATTTCTTTCGCCCCGTCTCGGCGGGACGCGTGGTCTACCTTGCTACACCTCATAGGGGGGCACCAGCTGCGGAGTACTACGTCACAGGCCTGCTTAACAAGATTATCAGCCTCCCACAAAGCCTTGTTGAGGAGTCGCTGAAAATGGTCACCCTGCAACGCGATATCATCCTGCTAGAGCCCTCTCGCCTAAAGGAGTGGTTTTTCAGCTCTGATCAGCTAGCACCCACCAGCGACTCCATCACAGGACTACAAAACCTCACTGTGCAAGATGTCCCCACCCACTCCATCATTGGAGACAAGGGCGACAACGACACCCCCTACAGCAGTGACGGACTCGTCCCCTACTGGAGCAGCCACATCCCATGGGGCACAGAAGACATCGTCCCCAGCAGCCATAGCGTGCAGGACCACGAGCAAACAGCCGAAGAATTGAATGATTTTTTGATAGAATACCTAGAAGAACTACATGTCGATTGACTTTATTTGTCAAATCAGTTATAACCCAGTCATTCATCCCACCCCCTTCTCATGATGCCGGGCGGCTAATCCCCCCCCCTCCGTCGCCAGGTACAAA
>CAZRZE010000126.1:0-4609 GCA_964604535.1 uncultured Akkermansia sp. | reverse complement strand
CGAAATTGTTGCCGCAGAAATCCTCAAGCGCAAGCAAGAAATCGCCGCAGAAGCCTCCGCCTCCGTCCTCCTCAAAGAACAGCAAGGTAAGGCAGATGCCCTCGTCATCCAAAAGCAAGCTGAAGGTACAGCTGCCATCAGGCTGGCAGAAGGTGAAGCCAACGCCCTGCTCCTCAAGAAAAAGGCAGAAGGTGAAGGTCTCGAACTCGTCGGTCGCGGTACAGCAGCAGCCATCCAAGCAGCCCTCGAAGCGAAGGCCAGCGGCTTCCAGCAAATTGTGCAAGCCGCAGGCAGCACCCAGTCCGCAACCAGCCTCTTGGTTACAGAACAGCTGCCAGAAATTGTCGGCATGCAGACCTCTGCTATCAGCAAGCTGAGCTTCGACAAGGTCGTCGTCATGGGCGGCGGAGACAAGGGCTCTTCCGTAGGTGGCTTTGTCCAAAACCTCGTCAAAGACACCCTTCCCCTGCATGAGCTCGCCAAAAGCGTAGGTCTGGAACTTCCCCAGTACCTCGGAAAGGTCGAAGCCGAAGCAGCACCAGAAGCTAAAACAACCCCAGAACAACAGGGCTAAACATTTATAAATCACAAAACCATACTCCCCACGCACCATGCCTGATATCTCCTCACTAGAGCTAGGGCAACTGCGTTGGGAGTATGTTTTTTTTGTGCCCCTATGCGCGGCACTCTTTGGGCTCTGCGTGGGCTCTTACCTCAATGTAGTCATCTACAGACTGCCCCGTGGGCTCAGCACCAACAAGCCCAAACACTCCTTTTGCCCACGCTGCGAAAAAGCCATCCCTTGGTACCACAATATCCCTGTGCTCAGCTGGCTGCTGCTACGGGCAAGAAGCGCCTGTTGCAAGCAACCCATCTCTTGGCAATACCCACTGGTAGAGCTCGCCACGGGAGCACTCTTTTTCCTCCTCAGCTGCTTGATGCCAGACATGGGACTACTACCCCTCATCGCCCTTTGCCTTTGGGGAGCGGCGGCCATGGTCATTTTTGTCATGGACTGGCAGCAGATGATAGTCCTGCCCCGCGTTACCGTCTTTGCTGCGCTGGCGGGGCTGCTTTGCGTCACGCTCTCACCGCTGGATTTTATTGCTAGCGACAGCTGGCTGGACGGGCTCTTATTTTCACTCTATGGAGGTGTGGCGGGCTTCCTCCTCCTCTCCGCCATCGCCCTACTAGGCAAATGGCTTTTGGGTAGAAAAACAGTGAGCCTCGACAAGTCTCAATCATGGTCACTGCACGCCAATGAAGGCGGTGATGACATCATCCTCTGCATAGGGGAAGAACAAAACTCCCTCTCCAGCCTCCTCATGGAAAGCAAAGACCGCCTCCACCTCCTTGGCGTGAAGATGAAACTGCGCCTCAATGGAAAAAATGAGCACTACAAAGGCGACATCAGTACAGACGGAGAGTACCTCTACCTCCACCGCCAGCAGGGAGTGCAAAAAATCTCACTAGAACAGTACCAAGAACTCCATGGCAGCTGCACCGCCTACAGCATCTCCAGAGCCGTCATGGGCAGTGGAGATGCATGGATAGCCATGGCAGTTGGCGTGCTCTGTGGCGCATCGGGACTACTCTTCTTGCTCCTAGCCGCCAGCCTTATCGGACTACTGGCAGCCCTCATCCTACGCCTAGGGCGCGGGCAGGCCCTACCCTTTGGCCCCTGCCTCATCCTCGCCTGCCTCCTCTGGCTCATCGTCGGACAACAATGGGTTGATGCCTACTTCGCTTGGGCACAGGGACTGGGCTTGACAAATTGAGCCTAGCTGCTACAATTTGAAGCAGATGAATAGAATCTCCAGATTCCTCCTCAAGGCTGCGCGTCACCTCTACTTTAGGAAACGCCACCTGCCAGCCTACCCCTCCTCCACCGTAGAATGGAACGCTGATGCTGCACCTAGCCTCCTAGGAAAACTCATCGCATCAGACAAGCCCTTCATGATAGCGCGCTTTGGCTCTATAGAATTAGAAGCCCTCTGCCGCTACCTCTTACAAGGAAAGGGGTTCTCCCCCCTCAGCTACATCAAAGGCAATTGCCCCCTCCCCCAATGGGACAAGGCAGCCATAGCCCCCCTCTGCTGCAACGCGGGCTTCTTTCCACAGGAAATGGATGCCGCAGAGCAATTTTGCCAACTCATGCTAGACTGCATCCCGCAGCTAGACATCTTGGGCTCTTGGTTGAAATACGAAAGCCTGATAGACCACCTCCATCAGGCGCAAAAAGTACACCTAGCAAACCTAGAACCCTTTGACGACTCTGGCAAACCATGGAGCCAACATCTGGCTGGACGCAAAGTCCTAGTCGTTCACCCCTTTACAGAAAGCATCACAAGGCAGTACCAAGAAAAGCGAGAACTCCTCTTTGCTAACCCCCTTGTCCTCCCCCAATTCGAACTCAAAACCATCAAAGCCGTGCAAAGCATGGGAGGCATAGCCCCCGAAGGCATGAGCACATGGTTTGACGCCTTGCAGCACATGCAAGACCAGATAGACGCCAGCGACTACGACACCTGCTTGCTGGGATGCGGAGCCTACGGCTTCCCACTGGCAGCGCACATCAAGAAACAGGGCAAGCAAGCCATACACATGGGCGGAGCATTGCAACTACTCTTTGGCATCAAGGGCAAACGCTGGGTAGAGCAATACGGAAGAGAGGGAAGCAACCCCTACCTAAAACTCTTTAACGAGCACTGGATCTACCCTGACGAAAGCGAGAGACCTGCCGCCGCCTCCAAGGTAGAGGACGGTTGCTACTGGTAATTTTGCATCGACTTCGGAGCAAAAGCCCTTTATAATCACGCCATATGACAGAGCTGCATACAGAAACAGAAGACACCCCCGAAGTCACCCCCATACCATGGGATGAAATACGCGAGTTTGCACGCGAAATAGACAGGGATGAGTACGATGAGGATGTTATCAAATTTCTAGACGAGCTCCTATCCGCGCAGCCCGATTACCCCCTTTTGCAGCAAGCTGCAACCCTCCTCTTGCAGGATGAAATAGACCTCTCCCCCGACCTTGCCGACAGCGGCATTGAACCCGATGAGCACCTCATAGAGCTATTCATCGCAGCAGGTGCAGATGTTAACGCCAAGAACGCCTATGGCGAATACCCACTAGGCCTAGCAAGCAAGCATGGCTATGAAAACATCGTCGCCATGCTCCTCCACGCAGGCGCGGATAAGGAATCGAGTTAAAAGCCAGCACTGCGCGAAATAAACAACCTAGCACCACAAAGTATTTACACTACACCCTCTATATAAATATGATTGATTTAAGCGAATCATTATCTGATATCATCACAAAATTGTACAATTCAAGTGAATGGGTAGAAGGTTCACAATTAGAATTTAAAGAAGGCACCAAGAGCTTTCCAAAGGATGCATGGACTACATGTTCCGCTTTTGCCAATTCCGAGGGAGGACTTCTTATTATCGGAGTTAAGGACAATGGTGATTTATCAGGTTTAATAGAGCCCCTGAAAATCAAAAAAGAATTTATCGATACCATTAACAATAAAGAGAAAATCAGCCCTGTACAGATAAGAGAAGAAGATGTACTTATTAAAGATATAGATGGTACCGTTATTTTAGCAATAAGAATCGTAAAGGCCGCAAATGAATTTAAACCAGTTTACCTTAATAACAATGAGTCAAAATGCTATAAACGCCTAGATTCAGCCGATCAGTTATGCTCCGAGCAAGCACGACACCAAATGATACGTGATAGAGTAAAAAGCACTCAAGATTTAGGCATTATACCACATTCAAATTTATCAGATTTAGATCAAGAGACCATAGCACAATATAGAAATTTGATGTACAATGTCGACCCCAATCATCCATGACATCGTGAAGATGATGAAGCGTTCTTGAAAAAGATTTTAGCTTATAGCGTAGATAGAGCTACAGGTACGGCGGGTGTCACGCTTGCAGGATTATTAATGTTTGGAACAGACGACGCCCTACGCTCGCTGCTTCCACATTATAAAGTAGAGTACTACGAAATGACTGATCAGCCCAATATAAAGCAACGCTGGAACTCTTTTGTTGTCCCGAGATATCATATTCCAAGGAGGTCACAGTAGATGTAGAAACATGACCCTACAGACAATGTTCAACCTTATAGGGATATCAGAAAAGGCTGGATCGGGAGTTGATAAAATGGTTAATGGTTGGCTGGATGAATATATTGCAGCTCCAGATGTTAAAGAGCTGCTAGAGCCATCCAATGTCATATGGATATTGCCTTATGTAGGATTGATCGCAAGGAAAGATTTGTGTCACATACGTGAAGTGATGGGAGAGCAGGAGTTCAACGCAATGGATTTGTGGAAAAAAATTATTTTGATCCTAATTCGAACAGATAATTGGATCTCTCATAATGATATATCTAAAGTACTACCTGTACATTCTGCTGAGATTTCGCAACGCCTTTCTAAATTAGTGCAAGAAGGTCATGTTATAACTCGAGGCAGAAGTAGAGGTACCAATACGGTCGATACAGACATGTAACATAAGGCTGGTTTAACGGAACATAAGGCTGGTTTAACGGAACATAAGGCTGGTTTAACGGAACATAAGGCTGG
>CAZRZE010000125.1:0-4612 GCA_964604535.1 uncultured Akkermansia sp. | reverse complement strand
CCCCCCCCCCTTGCTTGGGGTCCCCCCCCCTTTCCCCTGGCCCCCCCCCCCTATGGACTCGCGCGAAGCGCGACACTTCCCTACCGTCGCCAACGCGTGAGCGTGAAAATACCACAGCTATCACTTGCCTCCATGAGCCGCAACTTGCGTACCTCACCGAAAGCAGGAGAAAGTTATAAATTGAGTCTAGTTTTGCTCCAGCTGATACAGATCTTTGGATACACAAATCTATAGCCAAAGAACTCAACAAAGATGACAATTCAGACATGCGAACAGCTTATTATTGTGGTGTGCTTAACACGAGAAATACGTATTTTATTGATTCTGTAGAAATTTCTCAAAAAGAACTAGCAGAGAAGTACAATGAAAGAGCCCTGAGATTAGATGAACATGGTTTTTCTAAATTTGCAACAACCTTAAGGGATATTGCAAATTCATACAATAGACCGAGTTCACTAGGATAAACAGGCTTCGATGATTTATCTTTGTATCGAAAATGCCTATATCTCTAAGGTATATTTAAATGCGCAATCATGCAACAGCCATAAAGATACTACACATTTGCTCACTGCAAATCGATATGCACATGCTCTGGATCAAGCGTCCATGCGCCCTTAGATAACAGACCTAGGAAAGGAAAGAGGAAAAGAACACCGCCTGCGATATCCAGCATGCCTGTAGTAGACAACTCCGAATCCACTACGGCTATTCCTCGCTTATTGCCTGAGATTGCCATGATGCTGTGGGATTTGTTTTTCTTGAGAGCCGCTACTACAGACCCCTTCCCCATGGTCATGCCATTGACTTTGATGGTGGCATTGGGGTCGTTTGTATCAATAGCTATATGCTGAGTGCCTGACGAAAAGAGCGAGCAGGAGACGAGGGCAAGGCTGCCCAGTAATGCGATTGGAGTTTTGATGAGATGATGCATGATTTACTAGTTGTTTGAATGTTGGGTTGAATATAGATGAGAGTATAGTTTAGCTTAGTCAATTAGCAGAATCAAGCAGAATATCCCATTTTGGGTTATTTTCTTATTCTCTAGTAAACTTGCCCTACTAAGTTATGCTCAGACAACGATATAGCAAGCGTGAAGAAAAATTGCGTGATTACTTGAAAATGAAGCGCAAAGAAAGGGGCTTGTCTCAGGTGGAGCTTGCGGAAGTCTTTGGTGCACCGCAGTCTTTTGTCTCTAAGTATGAGCTGGGCGAACGCTATCTTACCTTCTGCGAGGTGTTGGATGTGTGCCGTATTCTTCAAATTGAGCTTGCAGAGCTACTCAAAGCGATTGAGGATTGAGGAGGGTTTTTGAAGGTGTAGCGAGAGCTATCTCTACAGTGTAGGTTCGAGTCCTTCACCATGTAGGACCCGAACCTAGGACTAATGAGACTGTGAATGGGGGATGAAAGCTCTTGCGTAGTAGTGCGGCTTTTGTACGCTTTCGCGTTGGCGACGGTAAGAAAAGTGTCGCGCTATCGCGCGAGTCCTGATAGGGGCGACAGTGGAGCTGGGCAGGAAGGCCATGCAGCCTTTTCTGGGCGGGCTTTTTGATTTTTATAGGGACTGTCGCCGCCTCGCGCTGACGCGCGTCGGCTCTTCTTGCAGGACTCTGTCCTGCACCTGCAAGGGACTGCGCCCTTGAGCGCACTCAAGAACTTCGTTCTTAAGAATCTTTTGAACGCTTCGCGCAGGGCTAAGGGGAGGCGGGGGAAGAAGGAAGTATTTCCTACATCTGCGATATCTCTTCGCGGGGTAGGCCTGTTAGCTCTCGCAGCTGGCGCAGTAGGTAGAATATCACATAAAAGAATGTCCCCATGATGGGCAGTCCTATCACCAAGTAGCCCATCCATGTCATGTCACTGACGGCGTAGTTGTAGAGTTCCGCTTGCTCTGATGCCTCGGCATCAATGACGGGTAATAAGAAGTACAGGGAAAGAAAGAAGTTCCCTACAGAGGAGACTACCAACGATGCGGCTGTCATGAGGCTGGCTTTCCACAGGATGTGCTGATAGGGTTCTTGTAGCTTTTTCTTCTCCACTTCCTGCTCTACTCTGGTGATGTGAAAGAGTCCGTCCGTGTAGATGAATACTCGCAGCAGTGAGCCAGAACCACGCGCTGTCAATATGATGGCAGCAGCAAGGAAGAGGGGGATGCTGGCTTCCTTGATGGCGTACCACCAAGGTGTGTCTGGGCGTATGGCCTCTCCTTCGCCCATTGTGGCGTACATGGTGACAAAGGCTGTCAGCAGTGTTGCCATGAGTCCCATGATGTTGACGGCATCCGCGCGGCGGGTGCGTATGAAATGGTAGATGCCGTAGCCTATGGGTAGGGTGAGCGCGACACACATGGCGGCTGTTGCTCCCATCTGCCATATGGCATCTCCTTCTCCTGAGCAATAATCGAGGATGAGCACGGGCGCCAGCACGCTGAGACCCACATTGAGCAAACTTTCTGTTCCTTTATCCATTGTTGTAAACTCTCTTTATTTCATACTGGCAATGGCTGCTGCCATGTCGTCTGCCTTGAAGGTGGAAGAGCCTGCTACGAGGCAGTCTGCGCCTGCTTCCTTGCACAGGGGGGCTTGCTCTGTGCCAATGCCACCATCCATCTGGATGAGGTAGCTGTAGCCATGTTGCTTTCTCTGGCTGTCGAGGAAGCGTACTTTGTTGAGGACTTCTCCCATGAAGCTTTGTCCACCAAAGCCGGGCACGACGCTCATCACGAGTATCATATCGACTTCTGCCAAGTAGGGTAGCAGGCTTTCAACGGCTGTTGCTGGGTTGATTGCAAGAGCTGCCTTTGCGCCGCCTTCGCGTATTTCTGCCAAGGTGGCATGCAGGTCGACTGCGCCTTCTCTCTCTATGTGGATGGAGATGAGGTTCATGCCTGCTTTTAAGAAGCGTGGTAGGTAGTGGCGTGGCTCATCTATCATGAGGTGTGCATCCAAAAAGGCGTCCGCTGGTACGCTGGCGCGTATTGCCGCGCAGATATCAGGACCAAAGGAGATGTTATCCACGAAGGAGCCATCCATGACATCGAGGTGCAGCCAGTCTGCACCTGCGGCAAGAGCGCGTTGAGATTCAAGGGCTATCTGACGAAAATCGGAGGCTAACATGGATGGAGCGATAAGCATGCAGGGATGGTATCACAGCACAGGGGGCTTGGAAAGCAAAAATCATGTCCCCGTTTATCAAAATCGCTCTTCCATCACAGTGCAATCTAACAGGATAGTTAAATTATTAAAGTTTTTAAATCTAACATTATAAGAACCTTGCATCATCTGTGTCAAAAACGCCACACAAGCCCCCCACAACGTGACATTTGTTTCACCATAGAAAAGTTGAAAAATAATACTCCATATTGTTTACTATGCGCATCGGAGCGATGCTTCGAACATCTCATCAATACAAAACATGAAAACAAAACAATTGATACTATCCGCCCTCGCACTCGGCACGACATCTCTCTCCATGGGAGCAGAAGCCAAGCCTGCATTTGACTTCAACACATGGCTGCCTGAGCGCTTTGCCTGGTTTGACGCAGAACGCGACAACGCAGAAAATCCCTATATCCAAGACCTCGACATTGCCTTCCGCGCCCAGTATCAGTGGAACTGGCTTGAACCTTCCGGTGGTGACAATCGCCTCATGGGTGGTGCAGATGGTCGTCCCGAAAACTTTAACAGCGAGTTCCGTCGCCTGCGTCTCGGTGCAAAGGCAACAGTATTCAATCACTTCAAGGTTGAAGGTATCTGGAACCTCGGTGGTGCTCAAAAAGCAGCAGAATACGAAAATGGTGACTGGGATGCTGGTCAGACTTCCAACACGGTTGACTCCCTCTCCATCACAGGCAAGTTCAAGCCCGTTTCCTTTACCATCGGTAAGTTCAAGGCTGCCTACACAGCAGAATACCGCACATCCAGCTCCAAGATTAACACAATCGAGCGTTCCTTTATCACCAACCAACTCTCCGCTAGCAAGCTCTACGGTGTATCTATCTTCAACTCCGACAAGAAGGCCAAGTACGGCTGGCAGCTTGGCGCATGGGTAAATGGTTCTAATGATAATGAGTGGGAAAGCCCCAAGTTTGACAACGATTCCTCCTGGATGGTTGGCGCACGCGTCCACATGGCAACAGGTCTCAAAGGTCGTCTCAGCCTCGACTACATGCACAGCTTTGCAGAAATCGAAGCAGGCAAGGACTCCATCAACACAGGCAGCAAGGTTGACTACAATGGCCCTGGTGCTGTTGATGTCGTCTCCCTTAGCTGGCAGGGTGAGTATGAGAACATGACCTTCCTCGCTGATGCCATGGCAGGTTTTAACGTCATCGGTACAAAGCAAGACGATTCTCAGAATGTCTTCGGTCTTGTCCTGATACCAACATACGAAATCAACGATCACTTTGAAGCAGTATTCCGCTACCAGCTCTCCGTAGGTTCTAACGCCTGCAAGACCTACAAGCGCTACTACGACTACAACTCCACATACACTACATACGCAGACCTTATTCAGGGCTTCTACTTCGGCTTGAACTACTATGTCGATCCCGAAAACAAAGACCACATGCGTATCATGGCTGGTGCAGAGTACATCAACTCCCACGGCACAAA
>CAZRZE010000124.1:0-4670 GCA_964604535.1 uncultured Akkermansia sp. | reverse complement strand
ACAGCAGGTCAAAGCCTAGGCGCCTTCCTCGCAAAGGGCATCACCCTGCACCTAGCAGGTCAGGCTAATGACTACGTGGGCAAGGGACTCTCAGGCGGCACCATCATCCTCACCCCCTTTGAGGGAACAAGCTACGAAGCCAGCGAAAACATTATTGCGGGCAATGTACTACTCTACGGTGCAACCAGCGGAAAGCTCTTTGTACGCGGTCAGGTGGGAGAACGCTTTGCCGTGCGCAATTCTGGCGCAACGGCTGTGATAGAAGGCGCTGGTGACCACTGTTGTGAATACATGACAGGCGGCTGCGTTGTTGTGCTCGGCGCAACGGGGCATAACTTTGGCGCGGGGATGAGCGGAGGCTTCGCCTACGTCTGGGATGAAAACCATCTCTTCGACCGCTACTGCAACCTTGACATGATTGACCTTGATCCTGTAGTGGATGAGGCAGACAAGGAGCTACTGCGCAGCCTTATTGCAGAGCATGCAGAGCTCACAGGCTCGACACGTGCGCAAGAAATCCTCGCTGACTTTGAGCAGCAGTTGCCCAACTTCGTAAAAGTATTCCCCATGGAATATCGCCGCGTGATGGGGCAGATGATACAAGCGGACGCTGAGGTTCAACGCTCGGAAACACATAACTAAAATATCAACGCCCTTCTCTTGGCAGATTGAACCAGATAAAATACAAAGAAATTGAATTTATATCTTGCCATGAGAGGGCGATCTGTGTTATAGATGATAGCACAACGTTAGCTTCTCTTTCATGAAATCACTACACACATCCCGCAAAAAGAAGGGTTTCACCCTTGTCGAACTTATCGTCGTTATCGGTATTCTCGGTGTTCTTGGCTCCATTGGTTATCCATGGATTCTTTCTCAGGCCAACTCCGGTGACCGCACTAAGGCGC
This sequence comes from uncultured Akkermansia sp., assembly GCA_964604535.1. Classification (GTDB taxonomy): domain Bacteria; phylum Verrucomicrobiota; class Verrucomicrobiia; order Verrucomicrobiales; family Akkermansiaceae; genus Akkermansia. The sequence goes on along the minus strand of CAZRZE010000124.1, from coordinate 3,762 downwards.
AGAATAACCTCAAACAGGCTGGCAACATGATGGACGAATTCAGCGAAAAGCAAGGCAGCTACCCCTGCGACGCTACAGCTGAAAAATTCCTCGACAGCGAATACGACTTTGGCGAACTAACTGGCGACTACTCCAACGCCTACTTCCGTCAACTCTTCCACGAGAAGGGCACAGACGGCAACAGTGAAAAGACATTCTACGCCAAGATCAAGGTTGACGGCAAAGTCACCGTTGAAGGCGATGGCAAAATTGCTAACGGTCGCGCACTCACCAAGGGCGAAAATGGCATGGCTTACTTCATGAAAGTTAACCCTGAAGAGCCCGGTGTCAAGTTCCCTGTAACACGTAACAGCGAGCCTCTCCTTGCAACATCCGTCTTCCCATCCAAGGATCCTTACAAGGGTCAAGACATCAAGGTTGACACCAACTCCTTCCGTGGTCACTTCTTCGTTTACTATCCTGACAAGTCCGTCAAGGACATGGAGCCCGCCATCAAGGAATCCGACACAGTTGACGAACAAGGCATCATCAGCACAGACGATGACAAGGCTGGTGTATACCCACAAAACAAGGCAGGCCAAAGCTTCCCTGACCGCTATATCATTCTCTCTCCCGAGTTATAATCAATATCACGCTTTTTAAAAAGTAGATATTAAAATGTATCGAGCACCCTCGCACATCATGTGCAAGGGTGTTTGACTTTTTTAGAGGCCCCATCAAGTAGAAAAAAATCCTACTATTAGATCCCATTACACAGAATAGACTTGATTTTCTCTGCAGAATAACGCATGCTTACTACACGTGCTTGCTCTCACGCAGAGGTGGGAGAAAAGTCAACGCGCGCGCATCCCCACCCCATCCAGCCATTTCTGCAATGATTCGCCTCTATTCCCAGACAGATAATGGAATCATCCTCTCGAAAAACGAGCAGAGTAATCCAGACCAACAAGCTATCTTCTGGCTAGACTTGCTCAACCCCACGGCGGATGAGATCAAGTACACAGAACAACTCTGCGGTATAGAGATGCCGACAAAGGATGAGATGCGAGAGATTGAGTCCACCTCGCGTCTTTATTGCGAAGATGGTGCACGCTTTATGACGACTACCGTCCTTCTACGAGTGGAGACGGATGAGCCGCGTATAGCAGAGCTCACCTTCATTCTGCACAATGGGATGCTCATTACCATTCGTCACACGGATTCCTATTCCTTCCGTGCTTTCTCTCTACAATTACTGCGCATGCAGCAGTCCAACCGCGATTTGGTCTTCATCGGTCTGCTAGAGTCCCTCATTGACCGCCAAGCTGACGTTCTAGAACGCTTCGGATCAAAGCTCGACACACTTTCCAAAAAGGTTTTTGGTACACGCAATAAGAGGAAAACCCGTAATGCCGACCCTGGTACGGATGAACTGCGTGATGCTATTGAAGAACTGGGACGTATTGGTGACTTGATTACCCGCCAACGCGACTCCCTAGTCAATATGCTGCGCCTCATCACCTATGCTGGTAACGAGGACTCCACCCTACCCAGCCATGAGAGCCTTTACCTGCCCCTACGCCCTGTCTCTCGTGACGTCAACTCCCTCTCGGAGTACGCCTCCTTCCTCTCCAACCAGATTAATTTCATGCTCGATGCCGTCTTGGGGCTCATCAATATTGAGCAGAATGAAATCGTCAAGGTCTTCACTATCATGTCTGTTGTCTTCCTCCCACCCACACTGATTGCCAGTGTTTTTGGGATGAACTTTTCCCACATGCCCTTCTTGCAAAGCAGCTGGGGTGTCTGGCTGGCTATGTTACTCATGCTGGTCGCTGCCATCCTACCGCTGGTCATCTTTAAAATCAAACGCTACATATGATTCCCATACGCCAAGTCCCCCAACCAGAAGATGAAATCCGCCTGGCCAATGTCCTAGTGGATGCCCTCCCTTATATACAGGCTTACCGCGACAAGACCGTCCTCATCAAGTTTGGCGGCTCTGCCATGGACAACCCTGAACTCGTGAGCTCCCTCATGAAAGACATCGTCCTCATGGAAGCCCTCGGACTCAACCCCGTCATCGTCCACGGAGGAGGCAAAGCCATATCCAAGGCCATGGCAGAATCGGGACTCGAAGCCCAATTTGTCAACGGACTGCGCGTCACCTCCCCCGAAGCCATAGACATCGTAGAGCAAACCCTCTCCAACGAAATCAACCCCGGACTCGTCCAATTGATGCGCAACTACGGCGGCAAAGCCGTGGGCATACCTGGCACAAAAGTCTTTGTAGGAGAACGCATCTTTGAAAAAGATGAGCAAGGAAAACGCGTTGACCTCGGCATGGTCGGTCAGGTCATAGGCAGCCTCCTGCCACGCGTGGAAGAAGCCCTCTCCCTGCAAATCACCCCCGTCATCTCTCCCCTAGCCAGAGAACTAGGCACAGACCAGAGCCTCAACGTCAACGCCGACCTCGCGGCCGCTGCATTGGCACGAGAACTACGCCCCGTCAAGCTAGTCTACATCTCCGACGTACCCGGTCTATTGCGCGACCCCGCCGACCCCACCACCATCGTCAAGAGCGTCAACCGCAAAGAAGCCTTTGAACTCATCGAAAAAGGCATCATCACAGGCGGCATGATACCCAAGGTACGTAGCGCCATCGACGCCCTCAACGCGGGTGTACGCAAAGTTCACTTCATCGACGGTCGCCTGCCCCACAGCCTACTCTTGGAAATCTTTACCACAGACGGCATAGGCACAGAAATCGTCCGCGAACAACGCTAAAGCAGCGCACAGCATCAGCTTCAACACTGACAGCCATGGCTCAGCCCCTTCAAAAAATAGGCTTCTTTGCCCCGCGCCGTAGCGCAACCGGAACACGCGTGCAAAACATCCTCCAAAGCATGTTCGAGCAAGCAGGCATAGCCAGCTACGAAATCAAAAAATACGACAAACTGCGTCGCCCCATCATAGAGGACAACACCGATCTCGCCCTCTGTTTAGGAGGAGATGGCACAATGCTCTCCCTCGTCAGCCAAGTCGTTACAGCAGACTGCATACTGGGTGGCATCAACATGGGGCACCTTGGCTTCCTCAGTGCCTGCTCTCGCGGAGAATACGAACAACTCGGGCAGTGCCTCATTGATGCCAGCTATGGCATCTCCCCCCGCACCGTCCTAGAAATCACCCAAGTCAACGCCGAGGGAGAACAGGAAAAAGGCCCTCTGCACGCCCTCAATGAAGTCAGCCTCATGAGAGCGCAGACAGGCAAGATGATAGACGTCAGCGTCCTGCTGGACGGAGAAAAATTCAACCGCTACCACTCTGACGGCATACTCGTCTCCACACCAACAGGCTCCTCCGCCTACTCCCTCTCTGCTGGTGGTCCCCTCATCTGGCCAGACAGCGGCGTCATGTGCCTCACCCCCGTCTGCCCGCATAGCCTCACAGGGAGATCCGTTGTCATGCCCGACCACGTGGAAATCACCCTCCTGCCCCGAGAACGACGCGGCAGAGCGCATGAACAGATGATCTACTCCATGGACGGAAGAATGGTACACCCCATCAACCTCAACAGCAAACTCATCATCAAGAAATCGCCCAAGCAACTGCGACTTCTGCGCCTACCGGGCACCAATTTTGCCGCACGCCTGCGCTCCAAACTAGGCTGGTAGCAAAAAAACACCAACAACTAGCCCCATGGCACCACTTCATTGTTGCTAACGGCTCAAAAGCTGCTACCATGGAACACATGGAAACAAACACCCCCACAACAGCCCT
>CAZRZE010000123.1:0-4784 GCA_964604535.1 uncultured Akkermansia sp. | reverse complement strand
TTTACCTCTCTGACGCACTCCTCTGGTAAGGTGTACCAGTGATGGAGATTGCTCTGCCATCTGTAGCGTCCAGAAAGTCTATTCTTAGAAAAAACTTTACTCAGCTTGGTTGTGTCAGTTTACCGTGTTCTTCACACCGTCTCCTTGACCCTCTCAGGCTGCCCCGTGGTGGGGGTGGACGAAGTATACAGATGAAAAGAGACTGCGTCAACCATTTTTTAGTATTTTTTTCATTTTTTTCTGTAGAATTTTTCGCGCACCATTTAAACATCTAACACTAAACAATTTTAGAAAAAAGGATTTTCCAACTTCTCCTCACCGATAGATGTTTCCTCATCATGACCGGGCAAAACACGTGTCGCATCAGGTAAAATAAAGAGACGCTCTGCAATACTACGCAGCAAAACACGCTGGTTGCCACGGGGCAAATCACTGCGACCAATAGAGCGACAAAATAGCGTATCACCAGAAATCACCCAACCGCCCTTCTCACTGTAAAGACAAATACTGCCCGGAGAATGCCCTGGCGTGTGAATCACCCTCAACGCCTCCTCCCCAAGAGGGAGAAGCTGATCATCGCTCAAGTACTCATCAATCTTTCCCAAACCATGATCAGGGATAGACTCCCTGCGCGCACTTAGATAACTATCCTCAGTGAGCATAAACTCATCCCCCGCATGTCCCCAGACAGGAATATCGAAAAATGTCTTCATATACACATTAGACGTATTATGATCCAAATGCTGATGCGTATTGATAATAGCCAAAGGCGTCAGCTGCTCCTGCTTGATATAATTGACAAGTTGCAGACGCTCCCTCTCATTATAGCAAGCGGGGTCAACAATATAGCAATGCCCCTGCGGCTCAGAAATAACATAGCAGTTGACCGAGTAAGGGTGAAAAACAAAGTGTTTCAAACTTAAAGACATAATTACACTCTACCTACTCCATCATCATTTGACAAGAAAAGAAAGATAGATTGACACAATTAAAAAGACATGTCATCATCTCTTCTAAGAAAACGCATGAACACCTCACCCCACAGCCTAGGCTGCCTTCTATGTATCCTTTCAAGCACCGCGCTACACGCCACGGACGACTGGGACTACAACCTACCGCCCACAGGCCTGATGCCTAGCTATATCAACTACAAAACACAGCTCAGCAGCGACGCGCGACACGGCAACTCCAGCTTTGGAATGCAGCAGGCAAACTTGAATATCCCTCTCAGCGACCCGAGGCAGACCCACATCAAAGACTGGCGACTTGCCCTCTCGCTTGACATGGAATACACCCACATAGACAGCAACGAGGAGCTAACTCTGCGCCATGATAACCTCTACCGCTTTCTACTACCTATCAGCCTACTGAGCTTCTCAGATGAGCGCAACATCATCATCTCCGTCCTGCCCTCACTTTCCTCCGACTTTGAGACAATGAACCGCTCTGCCTCCATTGGTGGACTCTTTGCCTACACCCTCAAACCCACAGAAAACTTCTCCTACACGCTGGGCGTAGGATACTTTCCCCGGGGCGTCATCTTTGGCATCACACCACTGGTCAACTTCTCTTGGGAGTTTGCACCAGAATGGGAGTTAAACCTCAACCGCACCACCCTCTCCTTGGAACACCAAGTCAGCGAAAGAAATCGCATCGCCCTCTTTGCAGAGTATATTGGCGAGGCCTGGACCATCCATTCAGAAGATGCCATGCACTGGCTGAGCATCAGCTCCGCTGTCGTCGGCGCGCAGTGGGAATACAACTTTGCACCAGAGGGAGCCCCAAAGCAAGTCCTCAGGGCTCGTGTTGGCGTCCCCCTCTACACCACAGTAGAAATACAGGAACGCAACTACGACCAAGACACCCAACGCGGGCGCACCTACAAACCCAGCGTCAGCTTTTCTCTGGGCTTGGATTTTCGTTTTTAATCAACTCTGCCTCCCAAATAATATGGCGGCGATAATGAGCCCCAGCCGCTAACTCAATGCTAGGGAAGTGCGGGTGATGTGGTGCATCCGGATAGCACTGAGGCTCCAAAGCCACGCCACCAAAATGATCTGGCAGATAGTAACCGGTGTAAACCTGCAAACCGGGAGCATCGCTCCACACCGTCAGACGGCGCGTGCCGTTTTCCAAAATAACAGGCGACTCGGAGCTGGTGTTGATACAATAATTATCATCATAACCCAGAGGCAAGGAAGCCCCCTCACCTATACGCTCCCCAAGGTGAGTAGCCTGCCTCAAATCAAAGAGAGTCCCCCCTACGGCAGCAACTTCCCCTGTAGGTATATTATCCACCATCGGCGTGAACTCCTCAGCCTTCACCTGCAAGCTGTGTTGCAACACATCGCCCTCACCGCCCAGATTCCAGTACGCGTGATGCGTCAGATTGACCAATGTGAGATCATCACACTGCGCCTCCAAATCAAGGCTAAGAGAAGAACCCTCCAAAGAATAACTTGCGCGTATGTGCAAGGTACCCGTGTAGCCTTCCTCACCATCCAGAGAAGTATACGACAAAACGATGCGCTGCGCATCATGGGACTCAACCATCCAATACTTATCAGAAAAACCCTGCAAGCCACCGTGCAGATGATTAGCACCATTATTAACAGGCAGCTCTAGCTTTCGCCCATCACTAAGCTGCGCCTCGCCTCCTGCGATACGATTTGCCACGCGACCACAAATAGCACCGCAGTAACATTCATCGCGCAGGAGATCCGCCACGCTCTTGGGTCCGTAAAGAAGCTCTGTTCCCTCATGAAAGAAGGAAAGCAAACGTGCTCCGTAATCACTGAGAAGCACCGTGCATTCCGACGTGTGCAGAGTAAAAAATCTGGGAGTTTTCATAGACAGCAATAATTTGAAGAAAATGAAACTGGGTATAGGGTATGGGGTATGGACGTCTTGCAGTTCTCAAGCAGGGCACATAGAAAGGTTGTCGCATCAAGTTAGATTACATCTAACAAATATCAAACTATGTTTTATTGTTACAAAAATCAAACGAGATGCGCTAATTAAAGCGCACTCGTTTATGTATAAAAGTTAGCTAAAAAACTATCTTGAGTAAGGACGGAAGTAGCTCTGACCACCAGGGACCTCTGTGTAGACACCTTGCTGACCTTCATAAAGATCGCCAAAGTCCTTTGTAACGGTTTGGTCTATAGTGATATAATTCTTCTTACCTTCAACCTGCATGGTGATACGCTGTGCGCGTGTCTTACCAACTTGGCTAGCTACCCCCATACCAGCGAGACCACCAAGAATAGCGCCACCACCTGTAGTGTATGTTTTGGCACTACCACCACCAAGAAGACTACCAGCGAGACCACCTGCAACAGCACCTACTGCTGCGGAAGCTGTCTTTGCTGTGTTGCTAGCGGCAACTTCGATAGCTTGAGTCGCAACAATCACAGCAGGATAGCTGGTGCCAGGGCGACCAAGAGAACTGGAGTGAATAGTATTAGCATCAGTCAGACCTGTGCAAGAAACGCTCAAGCTAGAAAGAATAAGGGAACAAATTGCAATCTGAGTTATTTTTTTCATGATTATAATGGGGTTGTTACTTTGCAAATATAACATAATACCCGCAGAATGCGAGCAAAAAAAGACATACTAAGCATTTGTTATATTACCAAGCACATCACCCTGACGTGCAAAAGTCTCATAACCAGCAGCTGTATTATCAAGTAAGTCTTGCGCGATACGTACACGATTAGGCAAGAAAAAAGTCATAACAGTTGAACCGCCGAAGGCAAAATAGCCTTGTTCCTCACCCTTTTCAACCTGCGTCCCAGCCTTGTAAGTCTGGTGTATTGCACCGACACCTGTTGCACCTATGGGAAGCAGCAAGACATCGCCCGCTTCTTCCGTGTGGAGAATGGTGATATCCCTCTTGTTCGCCCAAAGCCAGCTGAGCTTGTCACGCAGGCAGTAGGGAGAAACGCTCGCAAGAGCACCCTTGATGCGCTGTGCGGGCTCTGCAATACCTGTCAAGGGGAAGTGAAAACGGTGGTAGTCAACAGGACAGAGACGAGAGAGCACAATGCTACCCTCGGCATACCGTTCTGCTAATTCCTGACTGCCCAGCAGAGCAGCGAGGTCAAACTGCTGTCCCTTGACAAAAACGCCTTCTATCTGCGAGGCATTCTGCCATGCCTGATGGCGTGCATCTGCGGGCAAGGCGACCTGCCCTTCTCCGCAGAGTGGGCGCGCGCCTTGCTTGAGTTGGCGATAGAAAAAGTCGTTAAAGTGGGAGAATTCTCCCAGCTGTTTGATGGACTCTTCCATATTGATGCCATATTCTTCGACAAAGGGGGCAATGCTAGCGGCACTGGAGGGGCGATTCTTTGTCCAGCCTAGGAGGCGGGAGAAGATGCCACGCTTTATCAAAATATGCAGGCTGAGTTTGCCCAATGCTGTTCCGTAGACCCAGCGCAGGGAGCGTTCACCTAGCACCTTTTCGCGTTCGACTTCGCCGGTATAACGGTTAATGTAGTGTATTGACATGATGTAGCAAAAAAAAAGCCGCTTCCAACATACGCGGAAGCGGCTTTTGAGATTGTTTAATTAGTCGTCAGAGCCGACGGAAATCGCATCATCAGGTGCAGAGCCGTCTTCCTCATCGTAGCCGTAGGTGGCACGTGGGATGGGGACAGCGTCAGCTGCGGGTTCCACAACAATGTTGCGGTAGAGCCCAAAGCCAGTACCTGCAGGAATGAGGTGACCAAGGATAACGTTTTCCTTGAAGCCTTCCAGCGTATCTACCTTGCCGAGGGTGGCGG
>CAZRZE010000122.1:0-4787 GCA_964604535.1 uncultured Akkermansia sp. | reverse complement strand
GTTTGTATTACAAGATAACAAATTAGCCACTGGTAAAATAAGGCAAAATAGCGGCACTTTAGTTGCTGATTTTTGCTGATGGCATATTGAGCTTTCTTTTTGTGCAAAAATATGCTATTGTTTCGCCCGTTATGTTACAAGCTGGTATCGTTGGACTCCCTAATGTTGGTAAATCTACTCTTTTTAATGCTCTCACTCGCTCCCGCAAGGCGGAGGCGGCTAATTATCCCTTTTGCACTATTGACCCCAATGTAGGGGTGGTGGAGGTGCCCGATCCACGCCTGGGCGTGCTGGCAGAGTTGAGCAAGACAGAAAAAATTGTCCCTGCTGCTATCGAGTTTGTTGACATCGCTGGTCTTGTAAAGGGCGCTGCGGAGGGCGCAGGCTTGGGTAACAAGTTCTTGTCCAATATTCGTGAGACGGATGCTATTGTACAGGTGGTGCGATGCTTTGAGAATGATGATATTATACATGAGCTCGGCAGTGTGGACCCCATTAGAGATATTGAGATTATCAATGCAGAGCTTATCCTTGCTGACCTCGCGGCCATGGAAAAACGCCGTGACAGCCGCATCAAAAAATCCCGCGGTCAAGATCAAGAGGCGAAAGAAGCCCGCAAGGAGGTGGAGTTGATTGAAAAGCTCCTCCCCCACCTCGACGCAGGTAATCCTGCGTTGACTATGGAACTGACGGATGATGAGAAGAAGACCATGCGTGGCTTTTTCCTGCTTTCCGATAAGAAGAGTATTTTTGCTTGCAATGTGAGTGAGGGCGAGTTGGCCGACGCGGTCAAAGATCCCGATGCCCACCCCTATGTGGCGGCTGTGCGCCGTTACGTGGCAAGCCATCACAATGCCGAGGCGGTGGTTATTTCTGCCCGCATTGAGGAGGAGCTTTCCGAGCTGCCCGAAGAAGATGCCAAGGAGTTTCTCCAAGACCTCGGTGTGGAGGACTCTGGGGTGAGTGAGCTCATTCGCTCTGTCTACCACCTGCTGGGTCTGCGTACCTACCTCACAACGGGTGTGAAGGAAACTCGTGCATGGACTATCCCTGCCGGTGCAAAAGCCCCCCAAGCGGCTGGTGTGATTCACACGGATTTTGAGCGTGGCTTCATCGCTGCTCAGGTTGTCTCTTACGAGGATTTGGTTGCTTGTGGTTCCATGGTCAAGGCGAAGGAACAAGCAAAGCTGCGCATTGAAGGTAAGGAATACGTGGTTGCTGATGGCGATGTCGTGGAATTCCGCTTTAATGTTTAATCTTTAATGGATTTTACTAGCTTCATCTTTTGGCTCGTCCTCCTGCCAGCCCTTTTGGTATTTGGGCTGGTGAGCCAAGCACTGAAGCCTCGCCCTAGGGCACGACAGATTTTTCAGAAGCTTGCCATCCTCACGCTGAGCTTGAGCTTGCTGGGTATGGTGAGCTGGGAGACCCTGCTGATTTTCGTCCTTGTGATGCTGCTATGCTACGCTGGCTGCCGCTTGGGCTTGGGTCTGGGTATGCGGGCGAGAAAGTGGCTGCTAGTCGCTATTCTGCCCACTTTACTGCTGCCGCTGCTCTACTACAAGTACGCATACTTTTTTGGCAGCAGTTTCTTGGGACAGAACTGGGACACGCTAAGGGATTTGATTATCCCTGTGGGGATTTCCTTTTATAGCTTTCAGCTAGCGGGCTTTTGTGTGGATACGCTGGTGCGCAGTATGCCCATGCCGCGCTTTTTGGACTATATGAACTTTGGCGCGTTCTTCCCTCAGATTGTGGCGGGACCTATTGAGCGCAGGGAGAATTTGCTACCCCAGATGGAGCAGCTGGACATTGGCTATAAGCAGAGTGATGTCTATGATGGGGTGCGTTATATCATACTGGGGCTCTTTTTTAAGATGGTGTTGGGGGATAATCTGGCTCTGGGTACTTTTAGCCAGTATGGCGGCTCTTCTGCCATTATTGTTTGGTTTAGTAATCTGTGTTTTTCGCTGCGTATTTACTTTGACTTCTGCGGTTACGGTTTGACGGCTTATGGTATCGCACGGTGTTTGGGTATCAAGCTGACGCTGAACTTTCTTAGCCCCTATACAGCGACTAATATTTCGGAGTTCTGGAGACGTTGGCATGTATCGCTCACCAATTGGTTCCGCGATTATATTTATATTCCACTCGGTGGGAATAGAACGCGTATCTGGTTCATTAATATTTTGCTTGTTTTTGCGATTTCTGGGCTATGGCATGGGGCTAATTGGAACTTTATTATCTGGGGTGCTTTGGCGGGTTTTGCCATCCTCGTGCACCGTCTTTTCCGTCAGGTGGGAGGGCGCATCTGGGCACCTATTTCTTACCTGATGACCTTGGGCTATATGGTGCTGGCATGGATGTTCTTTTACGTGACGGATATGAAGGTACTATGGCGCAATATCACCCTGATGTGTACGCCAGCGCGTTATAATATCAACAGTGCCATTCATGAGTTGCCTTATAGTGCCTATGATATCAAAGCCTTAACTGCTTTTGTTGCTATTCTTCTCAGTGCAGTGATTATTGTGGCGGAATATTATTCTGCAAAGCATAGGAAAAATCCCTATGAATTATTGCTTCATCCTGCAGCCTGTGCTGTCATGGTGTACTTGTTAGTTGTCTTTACGCCGTCAACACTCAACCAGTTCATATACTTTGCCTTCTAGCCATGATCAGACGCCTCTTTTTCTACTGCTTTGTCGCGCTTGTTTTGGGCTACCTCACAAACTATTACTTTTTGTATCACCTTGATCCAGATGCTAAATTTTTTGCTAAGCTGGATGAGACCAGCCAAGAGTGGGAAAAGGGGCTAAGAAAAGAATATCCGAATATTTTTGTGCTTGTTGGAGGCTCTAGCTCTCGCAGTAGTATAGATTCGCAACTGCTCCTTGATGAATATCAAATTCCCCTAGTCAACGCAGCTTCGGGAGCAGGTCACGGGATAGCTACGCACGTGGTATTAGCTGATCGCTTTCTCAAAAAAGGAGACACGCTCATTCTTGCAGAGGAGACAGTTATGCTGCATAAAAAAGGCCATTTGTACAATGACGCAGGGAGAATGTTTTCTATGAAGCAACGCGGCTGGGAAAGTTTGAAATCGCCCTACCTCGATTGGCGTTGGGATAATTATCATTCGTTGCTCAGCGTGAATTCCGTTGCTCTGTCTTCCTATATTTTTAAGTCTCTGACACGCCCTTCTGAGGAGATGTATCGCTACAATAAGTGGGCGAATATCCACCCCTCTGGATGGATGGAGGTGACGCTAGTAGTGCCTGAGCAATATTATTCTTATCTAGACAAGCATGTCAAAACGCTTCATTTTTGGACGCTTACAGAGGACGTAGTTACTTTTTACAAGCAAATTGCGAAGGATATGAAGGCAAGGGGTGTTCACGTCATTGCGATGCTGCCTCGTCAGATTACGCCTGACCCCAAGATGCGCGCTGCACTGCTGTGGATGGCTTTGCAGATTCATGATTTGGGAATACCTGTGCTAGAAGACCCAAAGTGCGGTGTTATCACTGATTTAACGCAACTTGCAGACACGCCTAACCACTTAAATAAAGCAGGAGCCATAGAAAATACCTGTCAATTGGGAGAAAGTCTTAAAGAACAGCGTTTTTGGACGCGTGAGAAGTTAATAGTAGCGTTGAAGCAAATGGGTTGGGATGAAAATGGACATCGTATTACTTCATAAATCTCTTTTAAAAAAAATATTCTTGCATTAACAGATAATTGCATTATAATAACGTCCGTGACTTCATTATCCCGCTACATTCTACCCATCGTGATGACTGGATGCTCTGCCTTCATGTTCTCCTCTTGCGCCATGCAACAGGGGCAACCAATAGGTGAAAACACAAGCTCCCAACCTCTTGACCCCTCGAAAAGGGCTCGACTTGTTGATGGAAAAGTCATCGCCCCCAAAAATGCTCCTGCACGCGTCAAACGCGCCATTGCAGCGGCTAACAGCATTGTCACAAAACCCTACCGTCTGGGCGGTGGTCATGGACGTCATCATGACAGTGCCTATGATTGCTCTGGTGCAACAGCCTTTGTCCTCAAAGAGGCTGGCATGCTGCAACCCAATGCCTATCCTGTCTCAGGTGGCTTTCTCAGGTGGGGTCGCCCTGGCTATGGTGATTGGATTACAGTTTATACCAAGCGCGGTCACGTGTTCCTCGTGATAGCAGGTGTACGCTTTGATACATCAGGCAGCCGTCGGGGGATAGGTCCACGTTGGTACACCAAATCCCGCCGAACAGCTGGATTCAAAGTACGCCACGTCCCAGGTATTTAATTAAGTATAGATTTTTAAAAAGAGATGAACGACTCCTCAGAACTCAATCATGGTGCTCAACGCATCGACAGCATCATGCAAGCGTGGCAGCTGGACAATCACCAGCTTGTCGAGGTATCCACAGAGCAACTCACCCACAAGCAGGTGCAGAAAGCTCGTCAGGGTCGTCAGCTCACCCTCAAAATGATGCAAAAAGTCGCCCGTGCCCTCAATGTTGCCATCTGGATGCGTCTCCCCAAGACGCATAAGGACAGCTATTATGAGTACATACACCGCGACCTCTTCGACTACTCCAAGGGATATGATGAAGCTTGGAGCGACCCCAATGAAGCCCTGCGTCTCTCCTTGGAGAGCGAGCAGGACTGATATGGGTAGTCCCCTTTATTGCGACTAGCCCCCCCCTCCTTCATCGCGCTGCCCCAGCGGGTCACAGAACTCGTCACGCAGATCAAGCGTGCCGTGGAGCAGCAGGTGGGAGAAC
>CAZRZE010000121.1:0-4830 GCA_964604535.1 uncultured Akkermansia sp. | reverse complement strand
CACGACTGTATTTTCAAAGTGTCGCGTGGCTTGGTCTATGTAATGGCGAGGATTGGGCATGGCTGGGCTAAAATGCGTCAGCCATAGCTTTTTGACGCCACCAGCCTGTGCTGCCAGCATGGCAGCCTCGCTAAAGAGCATGTGCTGATTCTCCAGTGCCTTCATCTGCATATCAGGATCACCGTACATGCCCTCGCAGATAAAGAGGTCAGAATCCGCGGCCATCTCACTAATCAACGGGATGGGGCGCGTGTCTGTGCAGTAGCAGAGTTTTAGTCCTGCGCGTGGCGCGCCCAGAACATCGTCGGGTGTGTAGGTGATGCCCTCATGCTCTACACTTTCCCCATTTTGTAGTATTTTCCACTGACTGATGGGGATGGGGAGCTGTTTTGCGCGTTGGGGGTCAAACTTTCTTTTGCGAGGTAGCGTGATGCTATAGCCGTAGCAGATGACGCTGTGCTGGACGCGAAAAGCCTTGATCTGACAGTCGTGGAAAGAGATTTCCTCCTGAGTCTTGCCCCACTCCTCAACGATCAACTCAAAGGGAACACCCTGCGCAATGGAGCAGAGGGCATTTACAATGCGCTTTGTGCCAGATGGTCCGTAGATGCGCAGGGGGCTTGTCTTGCCCATATTACCCATGCTGAGAAGCAGACCGGGTAGCCCGCTGATATGGTCAGCATGCAGGTGGGTGATGAGGAGTATGTCTACGGGTTTCAGCGAAAGTTCTGCCGCTTGTGCGGCTATCTGCGTGCCTTCTCCACAGTCGATGAGAATGACCTGCCCCTGATAGCGAACATAGAGGGAGGTGAGCCAGCGACGCGCGAGGGGTAGCGTACCCCCTGTACCCATTAGACATATATCAAGCATGTGCTGATAGTATGGCACAGTCTGCCTACGGGGTCAAGAGTGTGAGTGTAGATTGCTGTGCTTCTCTTTTGTTATCCCAGTTGCCGGCGACGGCGTAGCATTAGTGCCGAGAGTGCAAGTAGGCTCAGCGTAGCGGTGCTAGGCTCTGGGACGATTTGGTAGCTTGTGCCACCTATGTTAGATAAAGTGTGCGTGAGCCCATCTCCCGTGGAAATAAGAACATTGACACCATGGCTATGGCTAGCGTCCATTCCTTCAATTGTAAAGGTATCTCCATAAGCAATGTTGAGCATACTATATGCACTTAGATCAAGGATGATGCTGTTACTCAGTGTAGCATTTCCTAGTTCAAGCCCCTCAATGGAGAAGTCAGTGCTGACGGCACGCCCGAGACTGTTATCTTGGAGCGTTAATGATTTAAAGGTACCATCCGTGATGGTGATATTACCTAAACCGCCCAAGATGACATCGGCGTCAATGCTGACGCTATTCAAGGTAATGTGACTATTCCCCTCTGAGTAGACGCTGATGTTGTTCAAGGTAATGTCGTTGATGGAAAGGGTGCTATCCGATTCCGCTTTGATGCTACCTCCGTGCAGTGTTCCAGAACCTTCTATGCTGTTGCTTTGTCCTTGAGCACTAATGCTTTCTTGTAGACTATGACTTAGCTCCGTGCTGTCACTGATTATGATTTTGCCACCTTCTCTCAGCTGAATTTCGCTACTCAGTATACTGTTGCCAGAGATGGTAATAGTGCCACTATTGGTAATGGTATTGCGGTTTCCTAAGGACGATGCTGTCGTTTTGACGGTAGCGCCTGCTTCTACCTTGAGCTTGCTGTCAACGAGCAAGCTAGATTGTGCAGACATGCTAGTACCATCATCTAGTGTGGTTCCTGCAAAGTGACCAAGGGAGAGGGTCCCCGCGTGTACATTGATGCTTTGGTATACTATGCGACTGTTAAAGAAAACCTCGCCCCACTCTGCAGTGGCTCCTGCGGGAAGAATATCGCCACCAGAACCATTCTGTCCATTGTTGATATTGAGTATTTGATGATCGATATCAGTGCCTCCAGAGATAGTATCATTAACGGTGATGTTATGCTTGTTGTAGGCGTTGAAGTTTACGACAGCTTGATCGCCTTCTATTCCTTCATTCCTGATTGCATCAGAGCTGATGCCAATTATTACGCCATAGACGTCCAATATTTTTACGTGATTGCCTGTAAAGCTCATGCTGCTGTCCAAGGCAAGCAATCCTATGCTTCCGCCATTGTTGAAGATAGCCCCTCCGGAGGAAATGGCAAAGAATCTGGAAGAGTTAACTAAGTACTGGGCATAGTTGCCGATAAAGTCGCCTGTAATATTGTTGATGACACCAGAGTTGTATATGGCACCACCATGCGCTTTTACGGTGATATTACTGCTATCTAAGATATCTGTACCAACAGCTTTAGCATAGTTGTTGGAGAAGTTTCCTTTAATGGTGTCGATGGTGTCTGTATTGTACATGACACCACCGAAAGCAGTAATTGTTGATGTAATGGTTTGAGTATGTTCTGCTGTGCTCTGGCTGATGCTCTCGACATAGTTGCCATTAAAGTTAGCGGAGATGCTGTTTATTTGTCGCTCATTCACAATGACACCTCCGTGTGCTTCCAAGGTGATGTTACAGCTTAACTCGATGTGGTAAGAAGTCGCATTGGCGTAGTTGGTAGTGAACGTTCCTTCTACTGTCTCGATGGTGCCAGTGTTATGTATTACTCCGCCCTTGGAATGGGCAATTGATGTAACCACCCCATGAGTCGTGCCTGTGCTGATGCTGTCACTTTTGGCATAGTTGTTGGTAAAGTCACCCGAGATGAGGTCAATGTTGTAAGAATTCGTGATTGCACCACCATGGGCATAGGTGACATTGTTTTCTCTGGCAATTTTGGTGACACCAGAGGCATGGGCATAGTTGCCCTTAAAGGTTCCGCTGATGCTATCTATTTGGCTGGAATTATAAATTGCTCCACCCGAGGCTGCACCTGCACCTGCAAGTGCGGATCCATTAAATCTTTCAATGACCGCTTGAGCTGAGTTGTTGGAGAAGTTTCCAGCGATATCGCCGATGTAAAGTCGGTTGTAAATAGCTCCCCCATAGCTATGAGAATTGGCGTATGTCATAGACCATGTATCGGAGAGGGTGTAGTTACCTGTAAAGTCCGCCTTGAGTTCGTGTAGGTAAGAGGTGTTACAAATCGCTCCTCCTTCTGCCCAGGTAGAGATATCATCGAGTAAATCGATTATTCTCTCGTTATTGCTCAAAGCTTGAGCGCTATTGAATAAAAAGTTTCCAGTGACGATAGTCTTGCCGCTCTTCTCAGTTCCTGAAAGAAAGATAGCACCGCCGCTGGCTCTCCCAAAAGCTTTTGTTTCAGCCTTCGCGTAGTTATGGATGAAATTACCGGCAATATTAGCAATTGCGTCTGCATAATAGATAGATCCTCCAGAGCTGAGAGCTTGTAGATCTCCTTCACTATACGCATAATTATTTGCAAAATCACCAGTGATAGAGCCGATTGCAATATTGCTTCGGTGGTAAATCGCGCCTCCTTTGCTGTCCGCTGATCCGAGGGTTTTTGCTATCGCGCGGTTTAAGTTAAAATCACCAGTGATGGAGCCTATGTCCCCTAGATTGTAAATAGCACCGCCGTAAGCATCACATAAGGCAATCTCGTCGTCATTATCTATTAGTGTTGAGGTATTAGTGAGTATGGTGTTGCCGTAAAAATCCCCTGTAATGGATTCTATTTTGCTTGTGCTGTGATCGTTGTTAGCAATCGCCCCACCGTACCCTTTAGAGTAGGAGTTACTCCAACTAGTAGCTTTGGCGGAAACGTAGTTGTTGATAAAATCGCCAATGACAACACCTATCTGTTTTGTGTTATAAATGGCAGCACCCGCAGCTGTACCTCCTACCGCAGAGCTATCGTTGCTATTGAGAAATATACTGCCAGTGATGTTGTTGCCGATATAATTTCCTACAAGATTTATTTGGATGTTCTTCTCTGTATGAGTCACGGCGCTTCCATTGACTGTCATTTTATAGGATCCGCTGACAGTTTCATTGGTTGCTATAGCGACGTAATCGCGGTTGTAGACCTGTCCGTCCACGTCTGTGATGTGCAGCTTTGTAGTGGAGAAGTCATCACTTTCCACATTTGTAGATAAACCCGACTCATGGAGTAGTGTAATACCTTCGGATGTAGTATCCCAGCGGAACTCTTTTGTTAAATTGTCTTTATCTCCCTGAGGCTTAATTTCTACTGAGTAAGTGAGAGAAGTGAGTTCCTGTGTATCTTTATTCCAGATATACTTTGTAATCTCCATGCTATTCTCAGGTACAAATTGAGAGGTAGTTAGTGTGTAGCCAGATGATATGGGGGTTGTGACGCTATCTTTTTCATGCAGCTGAGTGAGCGTTGACTTCGTGAGTTGATTCTGAGCTTCTGATGTCGTGGCGGCATCATCAGGAATAATCACTACGCTAGCACCCAGTGCGCTTGAAAGTGTATAAGTTGATATAGCAAAAATCGCAGTAAGCAGGGCGCTGCGAAGAGGCAGAGAGAGGAGAATGCGCATGATTAAATAAATGTGATAAGTTGAAATACATATTACTCATAAAATATCAGAAGGTCAACATAAAAATACGCTCCACGTGAATCCTGCCAGCAATGACTGAGGCATAAAAAAGCACCCCGCCTTGCAAGAAGGCGAGGTGCTGAATGATTTGTAGCTCTATTGGGCGATTACTTCGCCTCAATCACGCCGAATTCGGAGATGGCTGCGGAGTCGCCTCCACTATGTCCATTGAGCACGACGAGACGTATGTAACGTGCCTCCACAGGGGCATTGAACATGACGCGTTGCACGGAGGTGTTGTTTTGCAGGCTGCCCTTGGCGACGGGCTTGCCCC
>CAZRZE010000120.1:4306-4901 GCA_964604535.1 uncultured Akkermansia sp. | reverse complement strand
CTGTCGTGAACAGTCTCTTGGCTTTTCCTTCGTAAATTGGTTCCATGGTCTCGATGTGTGGGGGCTTGTTATCTCCCACAAGGGAGGGATTATAATGCAGGGAGTTTCATTTGTCAAAGCAAAATAAATGCCAATACCTCAAAAAAGATGCGTCCTGCGCTGTCTACTTAGCTGCTTCGATGGCTTCGGGTTCTTGCCAGTAGGAGACGCCCTGCTTGTCGAGGCGTTTTTTATCCACTTCTAATCTCTTGCTAAAACCCTCAAAACTACGCTGCTTTTCCTCCGTCCATGCTAGCTCGGCAATGGCGCAGAGGCGCGGGAAGCTTTGCAGGTCATTGAGGTATTCCGAGTTGGTGAAAATGGTCCACAAATTCCCCTGCACGCCCATTACCAGATGGGATTTGTCCTCGTCTCTTAGCACTTGGGGGATGGGGTTGAAGTTGTAGCTCACCTCAATGGGCACATGGCCTGGCCAGTGCGGGGGGTGAAGGGGGCTTTTACTCTGCCCCCTGTCTAGGTAGAGAGAATGCTGGGGAGACATCACGATTTTTTTCCCCTGCTTGGCCGCTTCTATGCCACCCTCTATGCCACGCCA
>CAZRZE010000120.1:0-4296 GCA_964604535.1 uncultured Akkermansia sp. | reverse complement strand
CAGAGCGTTCTGGCAGACCGCCCTCTAGGATTTCATCCCAGCCCATGAGCTTGCGCCCCTTTTTGTGCAGAATTTTTTCTACGCGTTTGATGAAGTAGCTTTGGAGCTCATCAAGGGATTTGAGCCCCTCCTCCTCCATCCTCTTGCGGCAGTCAGGGCATGCGCCCCACTGCGCCTTCTGCACCTCATCGCCACCTATATGAATATACTCCGAGGGAAAGAGGGTGCATGTCTCGTCGATGATTTCTTCTAAGAAGGCAAAGGTAGACTCCTTGCCCGCGCACATGACATCCGCGCCACCGGGCGGAAAGCGTTGCTCCTTGCTGGGATAGCTGTAGAAATGACGCACACCTGTTGTCACACCGCGGCAGGCAAGCAGCTCTGGATAGGACGCAAGTGCCGCTGCAGAGTGTCCAGGCATCTCCACCTCTGGAATCACGGTGATGTGGCGTTGCGCTGCGTAGGCGATGAGCTGGCGTATTTCCTCCTGTGTGTAATAACCACCGTAGCGTTCTGTTTTTCCCTCACTGGGGTAGTCGGGCTGCATGCGCCAAGAGCCAACTGAGGTGAGCTTGGGGTACTTCTTGCTCTCCATGCGCCAGCCGTGGCTGTCAATGAGGTGCCAGTGAAAGACGTTGATTTTGTATTGAGAAATGAGGTCTATGAGGCGCAGTAGCTCTGGCAATGGCTGGTAGTGGCGCGAGGAGTCTATCATGAAGCCTCGCCACGGGAAGCGCGGAGCGTCCTCAATTTCAAGGCAGGGGATATCCCATGTCACGCCCTCTTGCTTTGTTGTGGCATAGGCCTCCACGGGGAGTAGTTGGCGTAGGCTTTGCACCCCATAAAAAATACCAGCGGGCTCCGAGGCGCGGAGGAGAATTTTCTTTTTATTGACCTGTAGCTGATAACCCTCATCGGGCATGCCTTCGCTTCGCTCAAAGACGATGTCTGCCTTGTTTTTGTCCTGTGTGAGGCTCAGTTGGAAGCCTAGAGCCCTGCGCAATGCCTCCGAGAGATATTGGGCGATAGATTCCAGCTCTGCGCTTGCGTAGATGCGCGTTGCGGGGGAGAGGCGAAAGCTGCCTTTCTCTTGCTCAATTGATAGGGGTAGTGGGATGAGACTGAGCTCTTTGTCGCTAGCATGCGACAGGGCAGAGAAAAGCAAAAAGGCAGCTGTGAGGGTACGTGTGATAGCCATAACAATCAACCACCATTCTAGCAGATATTTTGCTAGAGCCAATCTTTAAATTTTATTCCTCTTCCAGTTCTTCCTCCAGATACTTGGGTGCCCAGCGTAGGATGGTGGGCAATTCATCTATTTCTTTCTGCTTTGCACTGGGTTGTTGTTTTTCTCTTCCGTAGGGGCGGTTTTCTGCCAAGAGTTCGGCGGATTTTAAAATAGCGCGCGCGTTGTCATCGTCTTCAGAGCCGAGGACATGCTCCCCATGCCACCCTAGTTGTTGGGGTACAGTGCTAGAGAACATGGGTAGCTGTATATACTGATGTCCGGAGTCTGTGTAGCTAGCGTCGTTATAAGACATAACGGTGCAGTAGCGATGCTTTTTGCCCTCTTCGGTGAGGGTGATGTAAGCGCCACCTGCGTAGGGGGTTGCTTCTGGGCTGGCGGGGCCGCGTTGCTCATTCTGATCCTTGCTATGACCTGCTCCGAAGAGATGACCCAGCTCATGCACAAAGGTGAAGCTATTGAGCGATTCATACAAATCCAGAGCCAAAAAGCGGTAGGCTACCGTCAGGCGCACCTTGCCCGGTTGACCAGCGACTGGTGTTCTAATTATCTGGAATTGCGCACCTTCTAACTCAGAGTCTTCCAAGACCTCTGCCCACTCTGTTTCATAGTCGCCATCGGCATCATGCAGACCCTCTATGTGGTAGAGCTCTATGGCTGTGCCTAGGGAATAACTGCTTGATTTTTCTTTATCCACGCTGACAAAAATAATCACGAAGTCGAGTTCGTAATCTTCTATCTCCTCCGACATTTCGGGGTCATCGGCTAGCACGTGCTTCATGAGGGCCTGCTTGGTATTACCCTTCGCGTTGTAGGAGATCGCTGATACGAGGGCGGGATTAATCCACACATTGTCAATGCCAGCAGACATGAGTGCCTGATTGAACTGAGAGGAGCAAAGGTGGGCGTGCATCTCCATGCCTCCCAGTTTTTTCACTTGCTCTGCGGCTTCCTTATCATAGTAAAAGCCGATGTTAAACTCCAGATCTGTCTCCTCTTCTTCCTCTGCCCACATGACTGGGCAGCTGAGGTGTAGGATGAGTAGGCAAAATAAGAAACGTAGCTTGTCCATACTAGTCCTCATCCCCTTCCTCCTCTGTGATGCGAATGGTGTAGCATTTTGTTGTTTCATTATAAACAATCATATACACGGAAACATCAATGTAATCACTGAACATGATGCACAACCGGCCTTCTATACAAAGAATCTGTGCCCAGCCTACGCCGTCTTCTAGCTCTCCATTGATCGCCACGTACTTGTTTCCCGTTGCTGCAGATGTACCTTGTTCGACCGAGGTCACATTGATCTCTACGGTGCCTGCCTTGTCAAAGGCGAGTTCAAACTTATCCTTGATGTCGATTTCTTCGGCCAGCTTCATCCACTCCTTTGTTTCTTTAGTGAGTGTTACCTTGTGGTAGTATTCCAGCTTTGGGTCATCACCTTTTTTTAGGGGGATGGAATCTCCAAAAACGATGGATAGTTTATGGGTTTTGGCCCAACTTGCAGTCGAGGCAAGTAGGAAAGCCATACAGCACAGAATGAGTATGTAGAACTTTTTCATAAAAAAATTATTGGTAAGCGGCATCAAATTTTCTCTGGGCTGCGTCAATCAGCCCCTCATCGGCGTATTCTTTTTCCAAAAATTCTCGAAGGGTCGAAACCGCCTCATCGAGTTCTGCAAAAATCTCAAGCATTTCTTCATCCTCCATGGCCTCATTGATTTCCTCTTTTTCCTCCTTGCTCAGTTTTGGAAGGAGGCTTAACATGGTTTTTTTTGCAGAAGCCAGTTGCTCGGCAATCTCTGTAATGGCTTCAGCCGCCTCGGCAGGGGAAAGCTTTTCATCCTGTAGGTCAGAAATGACATCGACATATGTCGTCAGTGCCTCCATCGCAATCTCGAATTGTGCGAGGTACTCTTCTGCTGCTTCTTCTTCTGCGTGGGCAGGCTGTACCAGAACAATAAGGGGAACAAGTGCTCCCAAGCTTCTTAAATGAGTTGAAACCATGAGTTTATTTTAGCAAATGAGATAATAGTGTCAAGGTAAAAGCAGCTTTAGGGAAGTTCTCGCAATTCGTTTTCAGCATACCTTAGCAAAGAATGCACTAATCAAGGGTACTCGCGGAGTCTTTTCGTATCTTTTTGCACCTTCGCTTATTACATATGACAATATGCTCTGGCGCGAATGCGCAAAAATCTGACGAAAATCCTTCCACGAGCCCTCCTTGCGAATTGTGAGAACTCCCCTTTAGGACTGCTGCGCGACCGTCTTTGGATTCACCTTTTTGTTCCAGCGTTCAAAAGCCAGAGAAATGGCAATGCCGACTAGCAGCATCACAACAGACACTACAATATCGCTGGTGCTAGGTTGCGTGGTGAAGGCATTTTTCACCACGGAGATGAGGGAGCCAATCACCATGCCGAGGATGGCATAGTAGGTCGCCACAGGGAGGCGGCGCAGGCAGAAGTCAATAATCTTTGACCCCACCAACAATCCCATACCTGTGCCCGCTATGACAGGTAGCAGGGTGATGATGTCGCGGGAGCTCACCGCATTCATGATAGTATAATACGCGCCAAAGAGTAGCAGCAGCATAGAGCCGCTCACACCTGGTAGCAGCATGCCGACAGCCGCGACAAAGGAAACAATGACGAGGTAGATGACAGTCTGTGTGTCCAGTGTCATGATATCAGAGCCAGCTGCACCTCCAGCAAAGGCCAAGTAGGCCATCAACCCAATGAAGAGGAGGAAGATAATGTAATGCCTTGGACTGGATTTGCCCATGCTGCGTGTTTGACCGTATATCATGGGTACACTGCCTAAAATCAAGCCAGTGAAGAAGAAGTTAGTCGCCATGGCGTAGTTGCTGATGCAGAACTTCACAAGGGCGCTGAGTAGGTAGATGCCTGAGATAGCACCCAATCCAACGCCAGCGAGGAAGCGAGCGTTCTGCTTGACATCGCTAAAAAAGCGACTGATGCCACCTATGAGTTTGTCGTAAATACCGAGAACAACAGCCATCGTGCCACCACTGACACCGGGGATAACAT
>CAZRZE010000119.1:0-4973 GCA_964604535.1 uncultured Akkermansia sp. | reverse complement strand
CATCATGGCAACCATAGCAGGCTACGCCTTCGGAACATTCTTTTAAAGAATAGCATAACTACCCTGTAAAAAATTACCCCCGCGCAGCTTCCGTTGCGCGGGGGTTGATTTTTGCTAAAATAGCAGTGATGATTTATTTGCCGAAGTAACGCTTTAGCAGACCATCAAAGCCCTTGCCGTGGCGGGCTTCGTCCTTGCACATTTCATGCACGGTGTCGTGGATGGCATCGTAGTCGAGCTGCTTGGCGCGCTTGGCAAGTGCCAGCTTGCCGTCACAGGCACCGAACTCTGCCTCGGCACGCATGCTGAGGTTCTTTTCTGTGGAGTTGGTCAGTACCTCACCCAGAAGCTCTGCGAAACGAGCAGCGTGGTCGGCCTCTTCAAAAGCGTAGCGCTTGAATGCTTCTGCAATCTCGGGATAGCCCTCACGGTCTGCCTGACGGCTCATCGCAAGATACATACCCACCTCTGTGCATTCTCCCATAAAGTTGTCTCGAAGACCCTGTACCACTTCTGGATCAAGACCTGCAGCTACGCCAACGACGTGCTCGTCTGCATAGGTCTTGTTATCACCCATTTCTTTAAATGTCTTAGCCTTGCAGACTGGGCATAGCTTTGGTGCTTCTTCACCCTCCATCACGTGGCCGCAAACTGTGCAAATGTATTTTTTCATATCTGTTATTTTCTGTATTCTGTATTTTATTTATTATCTTTTATTTAAGCCTCCAGCAGTGTGTAAGCTTTCTAACATTATAGATGCCTACTTTAGAATTAGTCAAGAATAACACTCAACTATTTTTCACCGATTTAGTATAATATTGTATTTTAGTCGGTTATTCAAACAATAAATTTCCCCCCTTAAAATCCGCATGACAAAGTAGAACAAAGATTTTAATTGCTAATAATTTCTTGTTAAATAATAATAATTCCACATGAAATCACACCTTCTCTTCTGCCTACTCAGTGGGTTAGTATTACTACTCAGCGCATGCAGCAGCACGCTGAAATCCGAAAGCGGACTCTATGATGTCAAACTAGAGAGCAGCTACAAAGATCCAGTCGATGGATCTTGGGTCTGGGATGGCACCCATCCCTACGCATACTCGAAAAATGTGCGTGTCTACCTAGCTCCCTTGGATGTATCCCTCATCCAGAAAGAGCATCCTGAGCTAGCGCCCCTCCTAGCAAAGCAATTTGAAGAGCGCATTTTTGAACAATTTTCGAAGTTTCTAGATGAGCATAACCTCAAGGACGGCATAGGCTGGAAGCTGACCAAAGACCCCAAAGGAGCACAGATGCGCATCAACTTCGCAGTCGTGAAGTTCTCACCACAGTACCCTGCCCTGCGCACGCTTGCCACCCTTGGCTCACTCTTCTCCCCCATTCCGGGGACAGGAACAGTCGCGGCCTACTTTGTTGAGGGCAGCATTGGCGTAGAGGCCACCATACGCGATACAAAGACCAATCAGCTCTATCTCGCCTTCAAAGACTCCAATCGACAGCCTGCCTACATCTACACAGCCGACGCCTACTCCACCCTTGGGCAAGCTAACGCCAATTTCAAACACTGGTCAGCCAAAATGGCAAGCCTCATGAGCCAATGCCAAACAGACGGTTCTTGCTACGTCCACTACCAGAACACAGTCGACAGCCGCAACTGGCTCGAAGCACTTTGGGAGCACATCCCCTTCCCTCAGTTTTAAGGGCAAAAGAAAAGAGGCAAGAACCTATAAGACTTAGATTCTTGCCTCTTTTTATTCAAAGCCGGTTATCAGATTTGAACTGATGACCGTCCGATTACAAATCGGGTGCTCTACCACTGAGCTAAACCGGCAATGGTTGCGGGGGCATTATACGCCCTGCTCGAGTACATGGCAAGCACTTTTTTTGATTTTTTTATTTTTTTCGGAAAAAAACTTTATACACCTCTTCTACGACGGCGATAAAGCAAGGCTGACAGTGCCAAAAGAGAGAGGCTGGCAGTACTTGGCTCTGGGACTATGTTAAAACTGAACATGAGCATGCCCTCATGGTTATGAATACCATTTATTTCAGTATTTTGCCCTACATTAAGCAACTGTATCAAATCAGCTGTTGCACTCCCAAACGCTATGTCATCGAATATAATGGCAGCAGCATCTGCAAGTTCTCTTTCTATGTACAAATTGAGCAAATCTATCTTTAAGCCTCCTTCTAGCGTCAACTGATCGAGAAACTGCCCCAGTCCATTCAATGTGTAAGATTGAACTCGTTGATCAGCTAGGTTAAGAATTTGAGAACTTTCATGTGCTACATCCCACTCCAAGGTGGAGTGACTCAAGCGCACCTGACTGGGCAGAGAGCCGGGTTGGAGCATGAAACCCATGTTCACTTTGCTGATGACACTGTTTTCCAGAATCAATGTCGCTGCCTCAGATAAGGCAAAATTGACATTATCCTCTATTCGGCTATGAGAGATAGTAGTCGCGTTGACTAGGTTGAATTGAGATTGACTCAATGTGACTTGTGTGAACTTTGTAGATTCTAATGAGACATTATTTACCCCCGACAGAGAGGCATTTTGCAGGTGCACATTTCTGAAGCTTTCATGATTCATGTACAAGTCTTCACTTGCATTCTGATGATCAATTCTAAGCCCATTTTCATGCTTGATTTCAATCTGGGAAACCCCATCACCTAAGAAAAGTCGAGCCTTATCATCTAACTGTATACTGTTATTTGCGCCCGTACTACGCAAGGCCGTCTTCACTTGCAACTCCCCACTAAGAGCTAATTGGCTATCCAGTAGTTGCAGCTCTCCCATCTCATATTTTACTGTTTGCCAGTCATTTTCATCATAGATATAAACACTACCGTCTACTTTTGCCAAGGTATCGGCCTTTGCATGAGCTGTGAGGTGGTTTGCAAACTCAAACTTCGCGCCCTGCAATGTTACATCAGCAGCTAAAGTAATATCGTTGCTTAATCGAAGGGTTGCTTCTGGAGCTTGCCCTATAAAGTGCAGATTCAATCGTGCGTCATTTGGCGTCCCCAGTGAGGCTCCATCAGAAAAAGCCACAAGCATCTCCTCATCCGAAGAAAAGCTATAAGTAAAACTGGATTCTTTTGCAGCAGTGCTATTAACAATACGCGCTTTCCTATCAAGAGCAAATAGTGTGTCCTGATTGTAGGATAGATTAAAGCCATTGAGGAAAACTGTGCCCCCATCTGCGCCGTAGATGAGTTTGCCATTGATTTGCTTGTCTTGCATCAGGGTAAGCTTCGCCCCCGTATTGAGCTGAACATCATTGGCGGCGTACCCACCAGTTCTATTCAACTGGACGGAGATGCCCACCCCTAAGTTCAAATTGGCTTCATTATTACCATTTCCCTCTAAAATGAAGGTACCACCATAAATATCGTAAGCACCATCTTTGATTCGACCGTTTTCTCCCACAATGCGCCATTCATCACCCTGCTGGGCGGTGAGAGAGGAGATCACAAGGACATTTTCTTCGATAATATAACCAGCGGAGTTGATGTGAACATCCTGCGAGGTAGAGTTTAAATTATAAGTAGCTTCATTGCTCGCACTTGTATCAAGCGCGCGCTTAAATTGAATACTACCTGCGCCTGTATCAAGGCTATCGGTGAATTGGATAGTCGTTGAGCCATTATTCAAGCACCAGTCGAGACTAGCCCATAGTTCTGCGTCCAAGGCTCTGGTGCCTACGGTGCTTGTGTCTCCCCTCTCCCCTGCTTTAAGTACTCTGATTTGCTCTGACACCCCACTGCCGCTCTGGAGGCTGACATAGCCATTGGCATCAACTGAGCCCACTTGCCAGAAATCTTCATTAGCATTAAGGGTGTGGGTAGATGAGTTCATGACCAAGTTGTAGAAGTCAGGGGAATAGCTAATAAAGTAAAACCCATCAGTAGTGTCCCCAAGGATGAAAGAAGTCGCCCCAATATATTGAAAGCTTTGTGTGGCCTCGTTAAAAACAATACTGCCACTCCCACTATCCCCCGGCAAGGGAGTAATAGGGATAGCTGATTCACTTGTACTGCTATTCATTGATTTTCCAGTAATTCGGTATGCGCTACCCTCAAATAGCTTGAAAGAACCATCCTCATTCTTCGTACGCCCATCAGTAAAAACATCCTGCTTCAACTCAACATCATCCCATTGCGCACTTCCAGCTGCTAGGGAACCTATCTCATAGTGTACGGTAAGATTTCCCTCTTCATCCCATGAAAACTGCCTACCATAGCCAGAGCGAAAGGCATCATAGCCTTGAAGACTTTCTAGACTTTTATAATAGCTTTCATCTTGCCCTGGCAACTCATAATGTACCGCGTCTGTAACAACTTTGGAGAAGCGCGCTATTCGTAGATCAATGAACAGACTCCCTGAGGAACTATCCGTTACATCTTGTACGGTATGGTAATCTTGTTCAGCCAATGTGCCAGCTGCTCCATATTTATCTGAAAAGCTGACAGTTTGAGCCACAACAGTATGCTTTGCACCAATGTACCAAGACTGCCCCCCTGCGAGAGAGCTATATAGATCTTCATGCGGATCACTTGTCGCGCCTAGGTCTGGCACTACATCAATCACGCCACCAAGACTGCCATCCTTATTGTAAAGCTGTACATTGGTCGCACCTTTCTCGAAAATACCTACATTGAGGGCAAGGTCTCTGTATTGATCTACCCCTATGTGGTCATACATACCGCCTGCAAAGGCATGAGAGGAGAGAGTTATCACTTTTATTAGTATCAAAGGGAGTCGTAGTTTCATAATCAATTTCTTTAATCAAATAATCGCATAGTATTATACCAAATAGATACCGCCATGGCAATAGAAAAAATGGCAGTTTATTATAATTATTATAATTCCGACCTTAGGGATGTTCGCGTAATTCGCAAAGAGAGGTCATGGCGGGATTTTCGTAAGATTTTTGCGACTTCGCGCAAGAGCATATTATCATATG
>CAZRZE010000118.1:0-5068 GCA_964604535.1 uncultured Akkermansia sp. | reverse complement strand
GGATTTTTTCCCCTGTGGAGTCATCTTCCTTGGCCTGCACCTCTAGGGTCAGCTCTGCACCACCGCTGATATCAATCCCGTAGTTAATGCCTCGGGTGAAAAGCGAAAAGAGAGAGAAGGTTACCAAACCAATAATGAAAAATGCGCCTGCAACGCGCTTGATGCGATTGCTCTCGGAGGAGAGATACCAGAAGAAAGCACCCAGTAGCAGAATACCTGCAAAGAAAATGAAACCTGGGCTCGCGAAAAAGGAATATAGGAACTCTAACATGTGATTAATACGTATATAAGAACGCGATAGTATCACGGATGCTACACGGGGTCAAGCCTTCCTGTGTTTTACTGTGTCATTTTCACGACTTTAGAATCAGGACCACCCCGCGCAAAGCGTTGAAGGGAGATTAATCTTCCTTTTTATCGCGTGAGGGGCAGCCGCCACAGCCTCCGCTGCCACAGCCACCTCCGCCGCTGCATCCACCGCAGCCGCCTTTGCCTCTGCACCATCCTACGATGATGCAAAGGCAGATAATGACGATGATTGCTATAATGATTGCGTCAGCCATGATTAGTCTTCTTTATCAAACTTTGGCATGGGTCGGAAGAGTTGGAAGAGGATGAGTCCCACCAAGATGATGGAGAGTACCTGTCCGAGTCCAAATGCTCCCTCTGTCGCCCACATGCCTATCTGGTAGACGAGGAAGGCGATGGTGTATGCCCAGACCGTCATGTATCCTATGGCAAAAGCTGTCCACTTTCCGTTGTTCATCTCGCGACGTATTGCCCCACAGGCGGCAAAGCAGGGTGCGCACAGGAGGTTGAAGAACATGAAGGAGAGCGCGCTGATGGTGGTAAAGGCTCCTGCGGCTTTGACGCGGGGGGCGACACCTACTTCTTCGCCTTCTTCTTCCTCTTCTTCTTCGTCAACGCGTTCTGCTACGGGGACGGCTGCGACTTCGCTGTTGCTCTGCCATACCAGCATGGTCAGCGCGGTGAGTACGTTGGATTTTTCCAGATTGGAGCTGCGTTCCTCAGCGGCTGCCTCTTCTTCCTCTGCGGCTTCTTCTTCAGCGGCTTCGGTTGCTGGGTAGAGTACGCCAAAGGTACTGACGACTAGTTCCTTCGCGCCGAGACCTGTGACGCTGGCTACGGCTAGTTTCCAGTCGTTGCAACCTATGGGTTCTAGGAGGGGGGCGGCTATGTTGCCCATGTCGGCCAACATGCTGCCTTCGTTCATGTTGTCAGCGGGTTCTAAGTTCCAGCTGTAGTTACTGGTGACCCAGATGAAGGCGGAGGCGACGAAGATGATGGTTCCTGCTTTTTTAGCAAAGGATTTGCAACGCTCCATAACACGCAGGTTGATGCCTGTGCCAGAGGGCATGTGGTAGGTGGGCAGTTCCATGATGAAGGGGGCACGCACGGAGGCAAAGATACGCATTTTGCTGAGCATGATTCCACCAATGACAATGGAGGCGATGCTTCCAAAGAAGACGATGTTGGCCAGCCATTCTCCACCCCATTGCCCAAAGAGGAGGGCGAAGAGTGCGATGATGGGCAGTTTTGCGCCACAGGGCATGAAGGTGGTGAGGATGACAGTGAGGCGGCGATCGCGCTCATTCTCAATGGTGCGGGTGGCCATGACACCGGGTATACCGCAACCCATGGAGACAAGCATGGGGATAAAGGCCTTACCAGGTAGACCCATGCTGCGGAAGAGGCGGTCTAGCATGAAGGCGACACGTGCCATGTAGCCGCAGTCTTCCAATATGGAGAGCAGCAGGAAGAGTACTGCCATCTGGGGCAGGAAGCCAAGAACAGCACCAACACCAGCGACGATGCCGTCACCGACGAGGGCTTGCAGTCCTTCTGATGTGTCCAGCTGCAAGGTTCCCAGCTGGGCGATGCCAAAGCTGATGGCACTCATGATGAGGAGGTAGACGATGTAATCCAAGCGACCACTGCGACCTGCTAGGGAGAAGGGGCGGAATTTGACACCTACTTCTGGTTTGCCATAGCGGTTGATACCAGCATCACTGGATTTGATGAGCATGAGCAGCAGCAAGACGGCGTTGAGTGCCCAGAGGACATAGTTGATAGCGCTGATGACGACAACAGGGACATTGCCCGCTGCAACATAGTTGAGGGCAAAGCTACTGACAGGCAGGTAGAGCCAAGCCCCGTTCATACCTATATCATGAAGGCGGCGTATGCTGGCTGGCAGGACAAAGCACATACTCAGCACGCTGCTAAAGAGCAAGAGGCTTTCTACAGGTGCAGCCTCAGAGCCTATAAAGCCTCCCAGCCATCCACCGATGATGTCCCCAAAGAGCACGTCATTGGTCCAACCAGTTGCCCAGTCACCCAGTGTGTTGATGGAAATATAGTAGATGCTCCACATGACGAGGGCAAATATTGCCAAGCCAAAGAAGCGATGTGTCAGCACGCTATCCCAGCGGGAGCTGAGGTCAATGGCGGTCTGCTTCTGGGTTTGGGTGCGTACCTGCGAGACAATTGCCTCGATGACGCGGTAGCGTTCTGCGGCGACGATGGAGCAGATTTCATCTTGAAAGCTCTTTTCTACTTCGTGGCGGGTCTGCTCGATGAGGATATGGTTTTCCGAGGAAAGGTGCAGCTCATGCAGCAGGATGTGGTCGCTTTGCAGGGTGCTGATGGCTTGCCAGCGGTTTTCGTCCAATGCTTTTTGAACGGTGTCTATGGCATTCTCCAGCTCTGTTGACCATGTCATGGGTGCAGGGGCGGCTGGCAGGTCTTCTCGAAGCAGGGCTTCTAGCTCTACTATGCCGCGCTGACGCAGAGCACTGATGGCAATGACGGGGCAGCCAAGAAGTTCTGCCAGCTTCGCAGTGTCGATTTCTTCGCCATTTTCCTTGAGTGTGTCGGTCATGTTGAGAGCGACTACCATGGGGATGCCCAGCTCCATGAGCTGGCTGGTTAGGTAGAGGCTGCGTTCTAGCTGCGTGGCATCAAGGATGTTGAGGATGACATCGGGCTTGTCGTTAAAAATATGACCACGTGCCACGAGTTCTTCGGGGCTGTAGGGGGAGAGGGAGTAAAGACCGGGAAGGTCAACAAGCTCCAGCAATGGATCGCCCTTGACGTGACCATGCTTGTGCTCCACTGTAACACCGGGCCAGTTGCCAACGTACTGGTGAGCCCCAGTCAATTCATTAAAAAGAGTACTTTTCCCGCTATTGGGATTACCTATAAGTGCTATATGACGTTTCATAAAATAAGGCAAAAGTTATTGAATGATGATATGGGCAGCCTCACTCTTGCGCAGGGTGAGGGTATATCCGCGGACGGCAATTTCCATGGGGTCACCGAGAGGAGCGTAACGGATGATGCGCACGCTTGCGCCCTTGGTCAGCCCCATATCCAGAATTCGCTGACGTAAAGAGCCTTCTGCGCTAACAGATAGAATGGTTCCATCTTGCCCTATTGACAAGTCAGTCAAACTGCGGGATGACGATGCAGTGGTATTGTTCTGAGTCATGCCCCAGAGTTTAATACAACTAACATTAAGTGTCAACTATCACTTGATATTTTGATGTTTTTTTTGACTAACTCAGCGGATCAGCTGCCCAGTGGCTCAGGCTATCGGCCTTTCCATCCTTGTAGCTTAGGTAGTTTTGAGCATAGCGCAGGGAGACTTCTATCACATGGTGCATATCAAAGTACTTGTAGCAGCCCAAGCGACCGATGAAGGAAACGCCCTCTTCCTGATTACCGCGTGTGACGTAGCGTTGCAGACGCTCCATATCCTGTGGCATGCGTTTGGGGTAGAATCTATCATCTTCTCTATTTGCTTCGCGGCTGTATTCGTAGAGCAGCACGCTTTTTTCGTGAGTCTTCCATGGGGAGAAGTAGCGGTGCTCATGGGCACGCGTGAAGTCCTGTGACATGTCCGTGTAGTTGAGGCAGCCGCAGCCCTGTAGCTCTCCTTGCCCGCGCTCGTAGCGGAAATCCACGGTGCGGTAGCTTAGCTCCCCCTCTGCGTAGTCAAAGTACTCATCCAGCGGACCAGAGAAAAAGACGTGCTGTGCCTCTTCCTTCATAGCTTTCTCGTAGCGCACACCGAGCTGCACTTCAATGAGCTCATGATCGAGAATACGGCTTATCCAGCCCGTGTAACCACTCATGGGGAAGCCCTGATACTTGTCAAAGTAATAGTTATCATCGTAGTTGAAGCGCACAGGAATACGCTTGATGATATCCGCGCTCAGTTCTCGTGGGGAGACACCCCATTGCTTTGTGCTGTAATCACGGAAGAAGGTTTCATAGACATCTGCCCCGACAAAGCGTAGCAACTGCTCTTCTGCATTCTGGGGTTGTGTGATATGGCTGTGTTGCTGGCTCTCTATAAAGACGAGAGCCTCAGCTGGGGAAAAGTTCTTTTTGAAAAGTTGGTTAATGGTATGCAGATTGATGGGCATGGAGAACACACCGCGTGCGTTGGTTGCCTTCACCCTGTTAATCCATGGACACCAGTCATCAAAGCGGCGGACAAAGTCCCAGACTTCCTCATTGCTGGTATGGAAAATATGAGGACCAAAGCGGTGTACCTCCACCTGAGTTTCCTCATCGACAGAACTATAGCACATACCAGCCACATGATCACGCGCATCAATAACAAGAGAAGCAATACCTGCATCCGCGAGAACACGAGCAACAGTACAACCTGCGAGACCAGCACCGACGATAAGAACACGGTTTTTCATGAAAACTATGCTAACTAAAGTAACTAAGTGAGTCAAGAAAAATTCAAGTCGTAACTTTTTAACTCGCTCATCCTACCCCATTGACAAAAAAAGAGGTGCTCCGTGGAGCACCTCTTGTAAAAAAAATTGTGTCGTTCTGCTGATTTACGCCTCAGGCGCAACATTGACGCGACGACCTTCGCGGTCGAAGAATACGCGTCCGTCAACCAACGAGAAAATCGTGTAGTCGCGACCCATGCCCACGCCCTTACCAGGCTTGAACTTGGTACCACGCTGACGGATGATGATGTTACCAGCGATAACGGCTTGACCACCGAACTTCTTTACGCCGA
>CAZRZE010000117.1:0-5159 GCA_964604535.1 uncultured Akkermansia sp. | reverse complement strand
TCTTAGTATGTATATATTAGCAAAACTCTTTGATTCATTCAAGAATTCTTTGAGATTTTTTTAAGATTTTTTTAAGATTTTTTTTAATTAGAGATATTTCATTCAGTGGAAAATGAAACATAGTATAACAGCTTGTAATTATCATCAAAGAAAAAACCTCTCTTTGCGCTAACAAAGAGAGGTTTTGAGAGTAGTGGTCAAAAAAGTTTTATGGTGTGGCAACCCAGATAAGGGAGTCGTTGTCGTACTGAGGCCACTCGATGCCGCCCTGTACGCAATTGGCTTTTTGCAAGAGTTCGCGTGCCTGATCTGCGGTGGGGGTGGAGAGGTCAGTGCGGAAGAGTTGCAGATTACTTGCGCCCTTTGCTCCATCAGTGACATCTTCAATCAGAAGGGCAAAACCGAAAGCACCACCAGGTACTTCTGAGATAAGGACTTCGATGGGGTAGTCCTTGCCTGCTTCTACGGTGAAGACATCGCCTGCTACCATGCCGCCCAGCTCACTGTTCCATTTGCTAACACCAGGTACTTGGAGGAACTCGTATTCCTTTTGGTGTGGAATCTTGTCATTTTGCACATCAGCGCGGTATTCTGCAACGTTGCCGAGGTGGTTGACCTTTCCGCCGTGCTTGGGGTCATTGATGAGACTTGGTACGGCCCAGCCTGCTTCGAGCACTGTCTTGCGGTTAAAGCGTACTGCCAAGGCGTCGTCCCCTGTGCCTACGAAGCGGAATTTGCCAGATTTGGGCGCACGCACTGTACCACGGTAGACGGCAACCCATGCGGAGGGTTGTACTTTGTCCTTACAGTTATAGGCGTAGGGTGCGTATTCTGCCTTGCAGGATGGTAGGATGAAGGTACTAGCGTAGAGCTTTGTTGGTGATTTGTAGTACTTGGAAAGTGTGCGCTGATTCCAGCCATTCATGAAGTCGTGCAAGACTTGCACAGTCATTCTGGAGCTTTGTGGGGTGATGCCTGTAGCTGCGCCATTCTGAGTCTGCTTGAGGTCATAGAATGTGCCTTCCAGTGTGGAACCGCCAGCATTACCAGAACCTAAACCGCCATTGCCTTCACCGAGGCCATTGCCAATGCCGTCACCGCCGAGACCGTCACCTATGCCAACAGACATGCCGATGCCGAAGTCGGGTGTGGGTAGATCATTGGGTGCCATCTGCACATTGGATGTGCTGGTAGATACGATAGATGGAGGGGCGATATTGCTAGAAGGGGGGGAGGACTTGGAGCTGAGTTCCTCTACCTTGGGCTTCTTGACGGGAGGCTTGTTGACTGGAGGTGGCTCATAGGCTTGGAAGGCTGGTTCTTCCATGCCTTTAATGTAATCGTGAACGAGGTAGAGTGCTGTGCCACCTGCAATCACAAATCCAAGGGAAATTGCAATGGATGAAATTTTGTTGCGCAACTTGCCACGGCGCAAGTTGTCTTCAGCCTCTTCGCTCATTTGAATGTGTAGTGCCATAATAAAATCTTCTTGTGTGTGCAAGGTGACTATAGCAAATACAAGAGCAGAAAAAAAGTACTAAATCACGTAGAAGTGTAACAAGTATGTAACAAAACTCGCGACATCTCCCAGAGAAGGAGTTGCAATGCACCCCAAACTGTGCTAGTCTAAGAGCCACATGAAGGACATTTTTGCTGAGAATAAGCGTTTTTACCCCCCACGTGTCATAGGCTCGGTCACCCAATGGGAGACATGGCAGCAGCTCTGTCTGCCCACTAGTATGCCGCCTTGCCATGCTGTGGAGCTACGCTTGGATGCGCTTTCATCCCAAATGCAAGTGGATGATATTCTGGCGTATCGCTGCGAAAAACCCACGCTGCTCACCTTTCGCCACGCGGATGAGGGTGGCTTTCGCACTATAGAGGAAGAACACCGCATGGTGCAGATGCAATCATTGCTATCCATGTGCGATGCTATTGATTGGGAAATACGCCATCTTGCTACAGCTGATACCCTGCTGCGCAAGGCAAAGAATGCAGGTGTTCTCCTTGTCGCCTCACATCATGATTTTGAAAAAACACCCCAGCTAGAAGAGCTCAAGCAGCTGACAAACTACGCCAGAGAAAAGGGCGCGGATATTGTGAAGTTTGCCTTCCGTCTCAATAGCGCGCGAGACATGCTGGTAGGTGTGCGCCTGCTGGAGCAGACTGACGGTCATGTTGCCGTTATGGGCATGGGGCCCCTCGGTCCCACTAGCCGCTTGCTCTACGCGCAGTACGGCTCTGCCCTACATTATGGCTATCTGGGAGAGACGCCCTCCGCCCCCGGTCAGTGGTCTGCCCAGCTCTGCACAGAGGCCTTGGATAATCTTTCCCCTACAGTCTGATAACGATGCGGAATTTGTAGAGGATGAGGCAGGGTATGAGGATGACCAGCGCAAAGCTGGAGGAGTAGAGCAGGGAAGAGTACTTGTCGCTCTCGCCTATTGCATCAACACAGACTTCCCAGTAGTACCACTGGTTTAGTGACCATTCCTTGCCGTCTGGTGAGACCCATTTGAAGATGGACATGGCCGCCTTGGCGAGCAAGTCAGCGAGTATGTAGGCGGTGAGGGGGTTCATCCCCATGGCTTTGAGGGGCATGAAGTACTTGTCCTTGCCCTTAATGTCTGCAAGGTAGATGAGAAAGGCAAGGCATATCATTGCCCAACCGCCTGTCTCTAACACATAACTGCCTGTCCACAGCGCCTTCACCACGGGGAGGTAGGAAGAAAGCATGTAGGCGGCAATGAGGCTGATGACGCCCATGCTGTAGAGTCTCACAACGCTCATGGGCTTGCTTTCGGATTGTTGAATAATGCGTCCCGCGAGGAAGCCCAACATGACGCTGGCTGCACTGGTCAGCGTGCCAACAATGCCTTCTGGGTCAAAGGGGACGCCGTAACCTGTGTAAATATGCTTGATGCCGACTAGCATTTCATCAATTTTTCCTGTTCCTTGACCTGCTAGGCTAAAGACTCCCTTTGCCTCATAGTAGGGTGCAGCATTTGCGTCCCCAAGATGCACAAGGAGATACCAGTGCAGGGCAATGAGCGCGACGATGCCGCCAAAGATGAGCGATGACTTGCGCAGTAGCAAGATGAGCAGAGAGCCCAAGACGTAGCAGAGAGCAAGACGCTGGAACACTCCAAAAATACGCCAATTTTCGTAATGTGCGCTAAAATTTTCCCAAAAACTCAACTCGGGATTGGGCTTTAGGGGATAGAAGGGGAAGGCATTCAATGCGAGACCGACTGCAAAGATGAGCACGCCTCGCAAGATGATTTTGCGTAGCGAAGAAAAAGTAAGTCGACTATCCCTCTTTGCAAAGGAAAAGGCCATGGCAGCCCCCATGATGAAGACAAAGAAGGGGAAAACCATGTCTGCTGCCGTCGTGCCAGACCATGGTTCATGGCGCAGCATAGGGAAGGCGGTATTCCATGCGCCAGGGTTATTCACCAGTATCATACCCGTGATACTGAGACCTCGTAGTATATCAAGTGCGGAGTAGCGGGGGGAGTCCGTCATGGTGTTTTTGCTTGAGTGATTTTCCGTTTCTTAATGCGTTCAAAGACGATGTTCATCTTGTTGTTGTGGGTGCTTTCATAGAGGATTCCTAGTGTCTTGTCGTCCAGTTCTAGGAGGTTGGAATAGGCATGGAAGCCATCGCGTATCTTGTAGGCGGATGGCCATGTTTTACCAGCATCGTGACTGGTGAAAATGGTGAGATTTTCGCGTTTTTTCTCCACACCAGGGCAGGAGAAATAGAGTCGATTTTCTATCTTGCTGTCGCTGATGAGAGAGCCTTGGCAGACCACTGGCAGGATGTCATGAGAGGCTTGTTCCGCAGACCATGTGATGCCCCCATCTTGGGAGTAGCGGAAAAGACGCTTTGCCATGGCAGATTGACTGCGGAAAGCCTGCACCAGCAGATTGGGTGCAGCCTCAGCAATGGAGCTTTCATTGGCGGATAGATTGCCATGGGTCGCTGCACCTCTCTGCCATGTTTTGCCAGCATCATCGGAGTAAAAGCAAGAGCCCTCGTACTTTACCTTGGTACCTGCTTTGAGACTGTGATTGCTGGGTACGACGATGCGTCCCTTGTGCTCTCCTTTTTCTATCACAATGGCATTGCAAGGACCTGTTGCAAACCAACCCCAGCCCTTGTCACGCGCCTGCGCTGTGATATTGCTTGCCTCGCTCCATGTCTTGCCATCATCATCGGAGTGCTGGACGTAGACTTCGCGCGAAACGCCCTTGTGCATGTTGTCATGCTCACTGCCAGAGCTGCCGCAGGAAATGAGTAGAATGCGCCCCGAAGGCAACACAACAGGTGCGGGATTGCCACAGGTGTTTTTGCCATTGTCGCGTACTAGTATCAGCTCTTGCCAGCTTTTCCCCCCATCCTCAGAGCGTTTGAGCACGAGGTCTATGTCGCCATGATCAGCTGCACTATGAACACGACCCTCTGCAAAGGCGAGCAGTGTGCCACTCTTGCTCTTGACGATGGCAGGTATGCGATAGCTTGCGTAAGAGTCTTTACCTGACTCAAAAACGAGCTCTTGGGCATGGGTGATGCCTAAGAGGGAGATGCAAAGGATGCTGAGGGAGCGATACATTGCTTATGATAGGTAGGATGCTTGATGGAATTTTTCACAAGCCGCCTTTAAGGCTGCATTTTTGGAGAAAATCTCCTTGCCGAAGCTGTCTGATATTGTTTGCATTTTTTTATCCTGCTCGAATATGCGTTCACCGATATTGGGGTCTTTCATTTCAGTAAATAGTCTTTGCTGTTCCAAATTACTCAGTGCTTTTACGCTTTCTTCAGATTCCGATTTGAGTTGCTCTAATCGTTTAAGCAGCGCTTCTACTATGGTTAGGGTTTCTTCGGCTGTTATCTTTCCTGCAAGAAAATCATCTAAAGTTTGGTTGTAAGCATCCACGCAGTCGAATATTGCTAAGATTTTAGCCATCGCTGCGTCCACCTTGTTACTCTGTGTGGATTCTTGGGCTTGAATAAGGGCGGGTGTGGCGCAGAGGGCACAAAGTGCATAGAGTTGAAGTGATTTCATATGCTACAAACTCTACCACAATCCTCACGGTAGAGCAATACAAAACGGCATTGTTTCCGAAGAAACAATGCCGTGAAAAAAATATCCTCG
>CAZRZE010000116.1:0-5184 GCA_964604535.1 uncultured Akkermansia sp. | reverse complement strand
TGTTGTTGCCTACCATATCCCAGTTGCCTTCTTCCGTGTAGAACTTGACTGCAAAGCCGCGTATGTCGCGCTCTGCATCAGCTGCACCACGCTCCCCAGCGACGGTGGAAAAGCGCACGAAGACCTCGGTCTTTTTGCCTACTTCGGAAAAGAGCTTTGCCTTGCAATAGGGGCTGATATCATTGGTGACGGTGAACAGACCAAAAGCACCCGAGCCCTTGGCGTGCATGCGTCTCTCTGGGATGACCTCGCGGTGGAATTGTGCTAATTTTTCGATAAGCCACACATCCTGCAGGAGGACGGGGCCGCGCTTTCCAGCGGTCATGGAATTCTGATTATCTGGGACAGGTGCCCCAGCCGACGTGGTGAGTTTTTTGTTTTCTGTATCCATACTATTACAGATTATATGTCTAACAATGAATTATTGCAAGAATTGTTATAAACGAATATTAGTTCAATGCAGAAATTATATAAGAGAATAGAAGTGAGTATGTTCTTTTAGTCGTTTCTGAGATATTAATTGAAATTATTGATGTTTTTTTATTGACATGCAGATGGAATATCCTATGATGCTAAATAAGCAACTTTGCTAATATCAACAATAACTATATTATGAGCAATTCACACACAGTAGTAAGTGAGGAAGGTTTAGGCAGCAGATTGGGTAATTCCTTCAAGGGCGTTATCGTTGGAGCTGGTCTTATCCTTGTCGGCATAGGTGTTCTTTTCTGGAATGAGGGGAACTATGTCAAGACTAAGCAGTCTTTAGAAGAAGCAGAAGGCGCGGTTGTCAGCCTCAGTGACATCAGCAAGGTTGATTCTGCTAATCAGGGCAAGGTCGTTCACCTGAGCGGTGATGCCCTCACGCAAGATACACTCACGGACGCGCAATTTGGTGTCAAGCAGCAGGGTATCATGCTTCAACGCAAGGTTCAATTTTATCAGTGGACAGAAGAGTCTGAAACAAAAACTGAAAAGCAACTGGGCGGTGGTGAGAAAAAAGTGACCACCTACACCTACACCGAAGAGTGGGTGGATGCTCCCATCAATTCTTCTCAATTCAATAATTCTACAAAGTACGTCAATACTGTTGCTCTGCCAGATTGCAGAAATCAGGACTATCGTGCGTCTAAGGTGACAGTGGGGGCTTTCTCCCTCAACCCCACGCAAATTGCCCAGATTGGCAATGCTAAGGAATATATCCTCCCAGAGGGCTATCAACTGCCAGCCTCTATTCAAAATCAGGCAAGACGTAGTGGAAACATGATTTATATTACGGCACCTGCTACGGCTGCTACAGCTGCTACGGCGACGAATGCTACTTCTGCTAGCTCTGGCAGCACCACGACGATGAGCTTTGATGCCTCTGCTGGTAGCGATACGACGAGCGCAACAGCGACCACCTCGACAACAGTGCAAGCACCAGTTGCCGACAAGCCCCGCATCGGTGATATGAAGGTGACTTGGGTCGCCATCGGCCCCAAGGAAAGCATCAGCCTCGTTGCCCAACAGCAAGGTGATACCTTCGTTGCCTTTGTTGCAGAAAATGGTAGAGAAGTCGCCCTTCTTGAAAACGGGGTGAAGAGCTCCGCTCAACTCTTTGCCTCCGCACACAGTAGCAATGTCATGCTAACTTGGATACTGCGCTTGGTTGGCTTTATTGCTATTGGCATAGGCTTTAGCATGATGATGGCACCACTTGCTGTGTTGGCAGATATTGTGCCCTTTATTGGTAACCTTGTCGGTGCAGCAACCACATTTGCAGCCTTTGTTCTCTCCTTCGTGATTAGTAGCCTCGTCATTGCTATTGCATGGCTCTACTATCGTCCTTTGATTGGATGCAGTATTCTTGTTCTGACTGCTCTTGGCGTTTACTATCTCGTGAAGATGCGCAAGAAGAGCAAGGCCGAAGCCTAATGGGAAGTTCTCGCAATTCGTTTATTACATATGATAATATGCTCTTGCACGAAGTCGCAAAAATCTTACGAAAATCCCTCCACGACCTCTCTTTGCGAATTACGAGAACATCCCTAATATTTACTAACACATTAACTTGATATTGTTATGAAAACAAAAAGTATATTAAAAACATTGTCGCTGTCTAGCTTGGCAGTGATTACCGCCTGTTCTCTTGTTTCCTGTGGAGAAAAGAAAGCAGACCCTAAAGAAGAAGCCCCTGTAGCAGAGGCTGGTAAAGAGAGTGCAACTGCACCTACTCCACCACCAGCACCTCCTGCGCCAGCACCTGCACCAGCAGAGGTCTTTTACAGTGTAGAAATTACTGCAATAGGACCTAATAAAATTGATGTTATCACAGCCCTGCGCACCATCAGTCCCTATGAACGCCTTAAGGCTGCCAAGGATGCCGTTAACAGCATAGAGAACTCCCCCTTCATGCTCAACGAGAGGGTTATTGAGGCTGACGCAAAGGCTCTTCAAGCAAAGTTTGAAGAAGTTGGTGCTACAGTTGTTTTAAAAGCTCTCTAAACTATTTCTTCAGCCATGAACAAGTACCTTTGTTCTAGTCTGCTGACGCTGGCAGGTGCTTCTGTTCTCCTGTCGTCTCATTGCTTAGGCAATGAGGCGACAGATCAGGCACTCTACAACTCCAGCTCTGTAGAGGAAGTCAAAAAGCATATCAAGGCTGGCGGTGATGTCAACGCGGTATTCAGTGCAGCAGGTACAACCCTGCTGATGCGTATCACCTACGCAGGCATCAATCCTGATACTGTTGCCGCGATGATTAAGGAGCTGGCCAAGGCTGGTGCCTCCGTCAACGCCCAGAGCAAGTATGCGAAGGATGGCAAGGTCTACGGTGCGATGGAGCCCGAGGGCATGACTGCCCTCATGCACGCCTGTGAGTCCTATTACGAAGGGGATGATTTCATCTCCGGCGGTAATGCCTATCCTCAGGTGGTGAAGGCCTTGCTGGACGCAGGTGCTGACCCCAATCTGAAAAATGTCCATGGCTACACGGCGCTGTTATATGCTCTGATAACTGGAAATCCAGAAAGCGTGAAGCTGCTCTTAGCCGCTGGTGCCAAGCATGATGAAAAGCTAGAAGGTGGTGTCAACTACCTCATGTCTATTTCTGCCTACCCACATGCGAAGCGCACCCTGCCCATGATTCCTCTCCTCCTCGAAGCGGGCTTGGACATCAATGCACAAGATGATCATGGTGGCACAGCATTGCATCACTGTAGTGCAGAGCTAGAGGATGCAGAAAATGAATACCTTTGGGAGAATAGGGCCCTCTGCGCTGCCGCTTTGATTAAAGCAGGCGCAAAGACCGACATCAAGGACAAGGAGGGTAACACACCCTTGGATCTGGCGAAAAAGTCCCTTCCTCATTCACAAAAACTCCTTACCGCCTTACAAGCCAAATGAAAAGTGTTATACTATCCCTCTGCGCCTTAACTGGACTCTGCCTCGCCCAGAGCGAGGTGAAAGAGTTAAACGTTAAAAA
This sequence comes from uncultured Akkermansia sp., assembly GCA_964604535.1. Classification (GTDB taxonomy): domain Bacteria; phylum Verrucomicrobiota; class Verrucomicrobiia; order Verrucomicrobiales; family Akkermansiaceae; genus Akkermansia. The sequence goes on along the minus strand of CAZRZE010000116.1, from coordinate 1,718 downwards.
TGCCGGACCTAGCATTTATGAACTGGTGACAGTCCATAATCAGGCTGTAGCCGTCATAGAGAGCGTCGAAGCATCAAGGAGCATGGCCGTAATCAAGTACTTTCTAAGCCAAAATGAATGCATAGCCATCTCCATCAGTGTCAAAACCATGCAATGGGACAACAACAGGGATGACTGGGCAGTCGATGAGAAGGGTAATATCAAGTTCTCCGAGAAAAAGATGATACTCTACCCTCACGATAAGGATAAGTTCAAGCAGGCGCAGGAGATGCTAGATTCTGGCATAACTGACCTCTTTGAGCACTACAATAAAAATATCAAACCACAAATAAGTTAAACCACATGTTACCCCAAAATTATACAGAGTGGGAGGCTAACGCCCTCACCGCTCAAGAGACACCCGAAGGCGCATTGAAAATGTTCTTCGATGCCGTATTCTGCTACATTGACCCTGCAAAACGTGATGAGGGACGCAAGATGCTAGCCAGCATCATGCACACAGAGGAGGGCTGGGACAGACGCCCCAGTAACGCTACCTTTGCCTCACGCCTCAAGGACACAAACTACCACCATATCTTTAGAAGCTTTGCCAAGGGCACATCGCCAGAAAATGGCTATGCCATGAACCCTGATGACTACGAAGTCCTCATCGTCAGCAAGAGCCCCGAGAGCGACTACCTCCGCGTGCTGGTGGACAGCACAGGGGCTGACTCCCACCGCATCACATGGGTCAAGCAGTACCCCGATGGAAAGTGGTATGTAATCAACTGCGCAGGTCTCTACGTAGGCGTGCGTCCTCCTGCTTGCTAAGGAGATAGCCTCATGCTAAAACTTAGCATCATCGCAACCTGCCTACTGTCGCTCTCCTATGCGGAGACGCGCACAGACGGGCAGGGGCGTTACACAGGGCGTACGGACAAGAGCGGTAATAACGAGACGCACTATGATGTCTCGGGACGCTACAAGGGCAAGACCACTACTGACTCTCGCGGCGTGGAGACGCACTATGATTCTCAGGGTCGCTATGTCGGTAAGAGTGAGCCTGATGGCCGCGGTGGCATGCGCTTTTACGATGGGCAGGGTCGCTATGTAGGCAAGGCAGAGTCAGACGGCCGCGGTGGCATGCACTTCTACGACGGTCAAGGCCGCAACCAAGGACGCGCGAAACGCGAAAGCAATGGCCGCATCAATTACTACGACGCCCAAGGCCGCTACATAGGCAGCAAGCAGCCATAGAGATGCCCTAGAGCCATATCACCTGCCTCCCCCCCCCACACACGCCACTATGAGTCCTCTTGTCAGATGACAAGAGGATTTGTTATTTAATCTGCCTATTCCTACAATTTTTATGAGGTTTCATTCTTTCATGATAATAATTAACTTATTCGAGGATGCGCAATCTTTTGAAATATACACACAATTAACAGATAGTTTTTTATAAATAAAAAAGCTTGCAATAGCTGTTGTTTCTGCTATTTTGTGCGTAGGTAATACCCTCCATTGCATTCTAAAGCTTTGTCCTGATAAATCTAACAAAAAACCCAGAAATGAAAATTACGCATCAGCTACTCAAAAGAACACTTATTGCATCATTTGCTATTGCTAGTACACTAGCTTCTGCGAATACCCACACACTGACCGCATGGACAGAGACTGGGCAGCCGAGTGACATTCTGCTAGCAGCGACGCAATCTACTCTGCTCGGACCAGTAGTTAGT
>CAZRZE010000115.1:0-5252 GCA_964604535.1 uncultured Akkermansia sp. | reverse complement strand
GCCGCGTCGAAGCCCTCACTTGGGACATCTTCCGCGACACCCTCATCGAGCAGGCCAAACAGGGCGTAGACTACGTCACCATACACGCTGCCCTCCTCCATCGCTTTGTCCCTCACACCACACGCCGCCTCACAGGCATCGTTTCAAGAGGTGGTTCCATCATCGCCAAGTGGATGACAGAAAACAACTGCGAAAACTTCCTCTACTCCCACTGGGATGAGATATGCGACATCCTCGCAGCCTACGACATGGGTATCTCCATAGGTGATGGACTGCGCCCTGGATCTATTGCCGATGCCAACGACTTTGCCCAACTTGCAGAGTTGGAAGTACAGGGTGCTCTCACCAAGGCAGCTTGGGACAAGGGCGTCCAAGTCATGAACGAAGGCCCCGGTCACGTCCCCATGCACCTCGTGCCAGAAAACATGATCAAGCAGCTAGAATGGTGCTACGAAGCCCCCTTCTACACACTGGGACCACTGGCCACAGACATCGCACCTGGTTATGACCACATCACAGGTGCATTGGGTGGCGCTCAAATAGCCCAAGAAGGCTGCGCCATGCTCTGCTATGTCACCTGCAAAGAACACCTCGGACTACCAGACAAACAAGACGTACGCGAAGGAGTCGTCACCTACAAGATAGCCGCCCACGCAGCCGACCTAGCCAAGGGACACCCTGCAGCGCAGCTGCGCGACAACGCCCTATCCAAGGCTCGCTTTGAATTCCGCTGGGAAGACCAATTCAACCTTTCGCTCGACCCCCACAAGGCACGCAGCTACCATGACCTCACCCTGCCACATGCAGGAGCAAAGAAGGCACACTTCTGCTCTATGTGTGGGCCGAACTTCTGCGCTATGAAGCTCACGCAAGAACTACGCGAGAAGGAAAAAATCGCCGCCGCGCAAGAAACAGAAAGCGAATAAGCGCACTTTCAAGACACAAAAAAGCACCTCATTCTCATGAACGAGGTGCTTTGATTTTATCTTCTACTAAAAAATTAGTTTGTAGCTGCGAAGAACTTATCGCAAGCAGCCTTCAGCTCTGGGCTGTCATAGTGCTTTACTTCTGCGAGCTTTGCCTTAATAGCAGTCGACATCTCCTCGAGCTGCTTCATGAGCTCAACAACTTCGGGGTCTTGCATAGCCTTACCAAGTTCTTCCTGCTCTTCAGGAGACATGGAAGCAACAAGTTGCTGCATCTCAGCAGAGAGCTTAGCAGCATTGTCAGCCATTACGTTAATAGCAGCAGCAGCTTCGGCAGCAGTCGCTTCTTCAGAATCAACTGCCTGAAGAGCACCGATGAACTCAGCGGTGATATCCATAGCTGCACCCATCATCTCGCCGAACTGCTCCACCTTTGCACTTTCTTGTGCAGAAGCAGTTTGAACAAGGGCGGGAACAGCGCACAGTGCGCACAGAGTAAAAGTAGATACGTTTCTCATAGACCCCTAGTTTAAATCACACTATCCATTAGGTCAACAATAATCGCAGAATAAAACATACTTCGACCCAAAAGACAAATATTCCCTTCAGACATCATAAGAAAAAAGGAGCACTCATTTCTGAGTGCTCCCTTGTAAAAACTTATTCCGCTTTCTCAGCGATGTAGCCTTCGATGAACTCGGGATCTTCAAGAAGCTCAACCAAATCCTTGATTGGCTTTAACTCGTCCGAATAGTCCTCCTCATAGGCAGGAATAATGTCATCTCTAAGAATCTCAAGCAACTCTTCAAGCTCTTCTTCAGTCGTTGCAAGCTCTACAATAGCTGTACTTTGGTAGAAGTGAAGAGCGATTTCTTCTTCGCCAGTCAGATCCTCACGATCTAATTGCTCTGAGGTGTAGTCATAAAGCTCTTCAGGATCTTCCATGCCTTTCAGCTTGCTTACAAGAGCCATGAATTTTTCTTGATCCGCAGCATCAGAATCTTCTGATTCACCGCCTGTAGCACCAGCGAGCTTCTCTTTCAATGCAGCAAGATCACTAACACCACCTACCATGCGGGCTAGTTCTTCACCCTCTGGGGAAAGAACAAGAACGGTAGGAAAGCCCTTTACACCGTACTTTTCAGATGCTTGGCTATTGGCAGCCTTCTGCTCAGCAGACATGGGCTTGCTACGTGGGAAGTCCAACTCCACGAGGACAAAGTTCTCATCAGCATAGGCAGCAAAGTCAGCCTTACTAAGAACATTGTTCTTCAAAGCAATGCAGGGACCACACCAGTCGGAGCCAGTGAAGATAACAAAGACATTTTTGCCAGTTTCTCCTGCTTGCTTAAGAGCAGCGGGAAGATTTGTTCCCCAATTTGCGGCTTGAGCAGCAGGGGCGATAAGGGCGGCAGTAGCGATACCAGTAAGAAGGAATTTATTCATAATTGTATTCTAAAACCCCACTATAGCAGAATATTACATTACTTCAAGCAAATTTTTTGTCAGCACAAGCAATTAAAAAGTACCCACTACTAGATACTCTCTATGAGCAAGGACAACCCCCGTATCTTCCTGAATAATCTCTATACGTACTGCATAGGGTGTATCCTCAACCCCCTTAAGATGCAGGATGGGAGCGGCAGCTTGTTTGATCATGCTTGAGAGATCTGGGCTAAAGGCAGCAGCATTGGACGAAAGGTAGCGGCCTTGAAGGCTATTCCCCTTTGCGTCAGTCTCCGCGCATCTCTTACTAGTCACCTCCACCAGATTGACTAAATAACGCACACCTTCCTTCCCAGGATTATCATAAAATATAATATCGTAGCCACCCTTCTCTCTTGCACGGAGATAAAGTTGCGCCTTGTAACCAATGATAGCAAGGGGAAACTGCGTTGTATGAGGCATGGGGATGTCCCACTGTTTTTCCGAAGGGAAAGGGTGCAAGTAACCAAAATCCGTTAACTTGAGTTGAAAGGTATGATGGGAAAAAACAAAAAAAGAAGTAAAGTACCAACAGAACGAAACAGTAAGCAACATCGCCCCAGCCGCACAGAGCAGGATGGGGTAGAAAAACATGCGTGTCGGCAGGTAGAACATCTCCATAGACATTCTAACCTCAACAATTCACACTGTCAATGTCATAATGTCTTGACAAGCGTTCTGCTTTGCTATAGATTCACAACTTCGCGCAGCACGACAACTGCCTCACTTGATATGGCAAGCCAGTTACACAACACAATCAAAAAGACTCCTAGTCGATTCATTCTTTTAGGAATAGCCCTATTCACCCTCAACTCTTGTTTGGTAGGCCCTGACTATAAGTCACCCGAAATGGAGCTCCCACAGGTCTTCCGTGGCGCACCCAGCACACAGGAATCCATAGCAGATTTGCCATGGTGGAAGGTGATAAAAAGCAGCCAGCTGCAACAACTCCTGCGCGAAACTTACGCCAACAATAGAGACCTAAAAGCCACCATAGCCAACGTTGACTCTGCCATGCAGTACATAGGCGTTGCATCGGGAGCCATGTTCCCCATGGCCGATTACGGTGTCAGCACCAACCGTGGCAACACAGCATCAGGTGGTGGTGAGATTAAAGGCGCAACATCCAGCATGCTTTCCGCCTCTTGGGAGCTGGACATCTGGGGTAAAACACGCCGTGGTATAGAAGCTGCCGAGGCTGAATACCAGCAGGCAGACGAGCTCATGCGCGGACTACAACTCTCCCTCCTCACCCAAGTCTCCACCAGCTACCTGCAACTGCTTATGCTGGACGAGCAACTGCGCATCAGCAAGAACGCAGTCACCTCTTACCGCAAGTCTCTGGAACTCTTTGAAGCACGCCTAGAAGGCGGTGTCGGTGACAAGCTACAGGTAGAATCAGGTCGTGCTGCCCTTGCCGCTGCCGAGGCGCAAGTACCCGATATCGAAGCGCAAATCATCGCACTCGAAAACAGCGTCTGCGCCATCGCTGGTCGCACACCAGGCAATATACGCCGCTCTGGTGACCACCTCACCAAGTACGCAAAATCCTCCCGCGTCCCCGCCGGCATCCCCGCCCAGATACTGGCAAACCGCCCAGACGTCCGTGCTGCAGAACGTGCCATGTGCGCCGCCAATGCTAACGTCGGTGTTGCCATTGCAAACTTCTTCCCCAGCATCAACCTCACCGCTGCCTATGGGGCAGCTGCACCGCAGTTGGCTTCCTTTAGCTCCAGCAAAGACGCGTGGAACTTCTCCGCTGGTATCACTGGTCCCCTTTTCCGTGCTGGCGTACTGAGCTCTGCTGAAAAAATCGCAGAAAACACCCTCGTTGCCGCTGCCGCCACCTATGAGCAAACTGTGCTCAGCGCCATGGCAGAAGTTGCAACCACCCTCATGCAACGCCAGAAGCTCAGCCAGATTATGAGAAAGCAAGAAGAAGCTGTCGCAGCCTACCGCCTCTCACTGGAAACCTCCCTCTCCCGCTATCAAAACGGCTTGGCTAACTACTACGAAGTACTCACCGCGCAGCAGAACCTCTTCCCCGCAGAAAAACTCCTCGCACAGTACCGCTATCAGTACGCCGCTACCATCCCCACCCTCTACGCACAGCTAGGCGGTGGTTGGAAGCTCTCCCACGAGGAAATCCGCAGTGGACAAGAGCTACCCGCACCCAAGGGGAAAAACTAAACCCGTCAAGATAGAGCAGCATGGCCAGCTCCCTTATCCTGCCTGATGGCGACGCCAGCAGAGCATCCATCTACGAGGCACTTCTCCCCCAAATGCGTTACCTGCTAGAGGGGGAAAGCAACCTCATAGCCAACATGGCCAATATAGCAGCCGCCCTCAGAGAAGCCTTTGGCTTCTTCTGGGTGGGCTTTTACCTAGTCGATAGCGAAGAAGAACTTGTCCTCGGCCCCTTCCAAGGCCCTATAGCCTGCACGCGCCTCAAAAAAGGCAAAGGCGTATGCGGCACCTGCTGGGAGCAGCAAAAAAGCCTCTGCGTCCCCGATGTCGATGCCTTCCCAGGTCACGTCGCCTGCAGCAGCGCATCACGCAGCGAAATAGTTGTCCCCGTCATGGACAAAGGGCGCGTCGTCGCCATCCTCGACATAGACAGCGACCAGCTCAACGACTTCAGCGAAGACATTGATGCCCCCTATTTGGAGCAACTGATGCAACTGCTTTGCCCACATGACTAAGCCCAGCATCCTCTCCCTAGAGTTTGCAGACATATGCGAGCTCATGCAGCAACTGGGGCAGAGCAAATTCCGCGCCACGCAGCTGATGGAATGGCTGTGGAAGCATCGCGCCACCGACTTCTCCCAGATGACCAACCTC
>CAZRZE010000114.1:0-5328 GCA_964604535.1 uncultured Akkermansia sp. | reverse complement strand
ACTGGGAAATCCTCGCCCGCATACGCCCTCTCTTTACCAAGGTGGAGCACTTTGGCTCCATGTACAGAAAGCTGCGCAACCCCATCTTGGAAAAGCTAGTCTACGATCTGCGCACAGGCTACGGCTGCGAGATGTACAGCAAGGAGGCTGGCCTGCGCAAGGTCATACGCACCACGCGCAAAGGTGGACTCATAGGCATACTCAGCGACCAGTTCACTAGCGAAGGGGTACATGTCCCCTACTTTGGCAAGGTGACAGGCACCACGCCCTTTCCCTCCATGCTGCATGGCATGTGCAAGAGCAAGCTCTTCACCGTCCACACAAAGAACACAGGTCTGGGTCGATGGCAGGCTGTACTCAACGGAACAGTCACCCTCGACATAGAAGGCAAGGACAAGCTAGCCGCCCAGACCATAGCCATCAACCGCTCCTTGGAAGAGGCGCAGAATGTCAGCATACTAGATGGCTTTTGGATGCACCACAGGTGGAAGATTTTTTCCAACTTTGGATTACAGCACCAAGAAGATTTGGCAGCCACCGCCCTGCCCTACGTGCGACTGCCCTTCCGCATCCTCGTCGCCCTACCCGATAACTTTGAGGAGGCCATTCTCTGCGTACCCGCCCTCTACATCCTACAACAGAGCCGCTATGACGCAGAAATCTCCATCATCTGCCAGCAAGAGCAACTGGGCTTTTGGCAGGCGCAAAGCGGCATTGTCAGCCACATCCTTATCAGTGATGGCAGCGAGAGTATCGCCCAACAGCTAGATGCAGAGGAAGTGTACGCCAAAGGCCCCTTTGACTACCTCTTTATGTGGAGTGAACGTGGCTCTCTGCTACGCCAGCTACGCAAAAAGCTCTCCCCCATCTACATCAGTGGTTTTGCAGAAAATGCACTCAGCAAGCAATTCCGCACGCGTCGCACCAGCGGCTTTAGTGGGCCAGTGCGTCACCGCTTCCGCGACTACCTAGCACTGCTAGAAAAAGGTCACGCTCTCGATGTCTCCCAGTGGCAGCAGTACCCACGCCTCCAGCAGGAAGGCGAAGGGCAGCTCTGGATAGCCCCCTTCTCCAGCCTCGGTTCTTGCGAAGAACAGCGCACAACAGAGCAATGGCAGGAAATAATCTCCCAATTACCCCAAGGCGAACAATGGCGACTACTTGCCCTGCCCGCTGATAAACAGCGCGCAGAAGCCCTCGCCACACAGCTAGAGCTGCCGTTAGACATCCTTTCCCACGATGAAATCAGGCAACGCAGCGGCAGCAGCAGCTTCATCCTCGCGGTGGATGGCATTATCCCGCAGCTAGCTGCCTACGCTGGGGCAAGGCTAGTCGTCCTCATGGCCAGCCGACTGTCAAAACGCTACCGCGTCCTCACCCCTCGCGCCCATATTCTCTACCAACACAGCAGCTGCCACCCTTGCTACCGCACAAATTGTGACGCAGCCCACTGCTGCATTACAGAGATTAAAGCACACGACATTGTTCACGCTATCCAAGAGCACTTAAACTGACATTGTTAGGGTTTTTTACCCTAAAACGCAAAAAAATCTCGCCAACTGCCAGTATAAACGCTAGAATAGCGATACAAAGTAATAACCGCTTTTTTATTTTATGATCGTCAAAGAACTCACCATAATCAATAAGCTTGGTATTCATGCACGCCCAGCCGCCCAGTTTGTACGCTTGGCCTCTAAATACCAATCAGACATTTCTGTAGAAAAAGATGACGAGTTTGTCGATGGCAAAAGTATCATGGGTCTCATGATGCTTGCCGTTGGTTGCGGTTGTTCTATCAAGGTCAGCATTGAAGGTCCTGATGCAGAGGAGGCAATGGCCGCTATCGAAGAACTGATAGCTGGTCGCTTTGGAGAAGATTAAAGAGGGAGAGCTCTACAGAGCTAGGAAGCATGAAAGATAGTTTTGAACGCAGACTCCGAGGAATGCCTGTATCATCAGGCATTGCCATAGGAGTCTTCCATCTTGAAACGAGGGGCGGTGGTATCTCTCCTCGTATCTGGCCTATCAAGCCAGAAGATATCGCCAGTGAGTTAGAGCGATTTGAACGCGCTCTTGTCCTAACAGAAAAGGAGATACACCAGCTCAAGTCCCGCGTACTGGCTATGAGCGGCTCTACAGAGGCCGCTATCTTTGACGCGCATTTGCTACTCTTGCGCGACAGGATGATATTAAAAGGCTTGGAAAAGGAGTTACACCTACGCATGCATAATGTGGACGCTGTCTACTATGCCGTGGTGCAGAACTTTGTCGAAATGATGCGACAGCTCAATGACCCCTACCTGCGCTCTCGCGTATCGGATATGGAGGACATCATGCACCGCGTACTCAAGAATCTAGGTGGTTATGAGCTGCACAGCTCATACGCAGAGGAAAAGCCCACAGAGCCCTATCTTCTAGCTATTCACGACCTCTCACCCAGCGACACGGCTAATCTTGATAGACGTCTGGTGCTTGGTTTTGCTACTGAGGCGGGTTCGACCGCCTCCCACACTGCTATTTTGGCGCGCTCTCTGGGTCTGCCTGCTGTAGTGATGGTGCCCAAGCTGATTGCAGAACTACAGGAAAAGCAATTTGGCATCATTGATGGCTACAACGGTCACATCATTCTTAACCCCTCGGAACGCACGCAGGAATACTACCGCAACCTCCAAGCAAAGAAGGAGGAAGAGTACCAGCGATTCAAGGAGCTAAACCACCTACCCGCGCAGACCTTGGATGGTCACCTGCTGCGACTGGCTGCTAATGTGGAGTTCGCGCATGAGTGTACGGCTCTATCCGACTCTGGCGCAGAAGGCATAGGTCTCTATCGCTCCGAGTTTTTCCTGCTAGATCAAGGCGAAATGCCCGATGAGGAAAAGCAATACCAGCATTACAAGGGAATTGTAGAAAGCTGCGCCCCACATGAGGTAATCTTCCGCACACTAGATGCTGGCGGGGACAAGCTACCCTTTGAGCCCATACATGAGCCAGAAGATAATCCCTTCCTCGGCTGGCGCGGCATACGCGTCTCTCTGAGTCGCCCCGAAAGTTTCCGCGACCAATTGCGTGCGGTCTTACGCGCCTCTGCCCATGGCAAGGTTGCCATCATGTTCCCCATGATATCAGGTCTGACGGAGGTTTTCGAAATCAAAGAACACCTTGAAGCCTGCCGTGAAGAACTACGCGAGCGTGGTCAGGCCTTTGACCCCAACATGCGCGTTGGTGTGATGATAGAGGTGCCCAGTGCCGCAATGATGGTAGACGTGCTAGCGAAGCATGTAGACTTTTTCTCTATAGGCAGCAATGATCTCACGCAATACACCATAGCCGTTGACCGCGTTAATTATCGTGTCGCGGATATGTTCCGTCCTGCGCACCCTGGTGTGATTCGCCTCATCCACCACACCATCAAGGTAGGTGGTATTCCCACAGCCATCTGTGGCGAGACAGGATCAGATCTCACCCTGCTTCCCCTGCTAGTCGGCTTGGGGGCACATGAAATCTCTGCTGGGGCGCATGTTCTGCCCATGATACGCTACGCAATCCGTCACCTGAACTATGAAGAATGTCAGGCACTGGTAGAGCGCGCCTTGCAGGCGCATGACAGCATCGCGATTCGCGATATGTCTCGAGAGCTCGCTATGAGCTCTTACCCTGATTTGTTCAATAATGACTGAGAAGGATGCCATAGTACACCATTGCCAACGCTGCGGCGCGTGCTGCCGCTGGGAAGGTGATGTCTGCATCACAGAAGAGGAGGTAACGCACATTGCCGCCTACCTCAATATGAGCGAGGATTCCTTCATCAATGATCTTTGTAGACTGAGGGGCAATAGACAGGGACTCTCTATCATAGATAATGAAAAGGGGCACTGCATCATGCTTACCGACACGGGGTGCCGCATTCAGGCGGTTAAACCGCAGCAGTGCAGCGACTTCCCCCGACGCTGGAACTTCCCTGGCTGGGAAACACGCTGCCCCGGTGCTAACAAGAAAGAGTGCCCGTCATGAGCAAAAGATCTTTCGCCTCTGGTTGTTGGCACCTTCTTTGCCATGCTGTCCACTCCCTACGCGTGGGCTTTGCACATGTGTTCAGTGATGTACCACAGCGCATTTTGACACGTTCCGAGACACGTCATCAGCGCGCAGGGGTGGTTATCGACCTCTTTGCTACTGTGCTACGCCAATTGGAGCAAGACACGGCAGAAGGGATTGATACGGCGATAGATATTCTGCGCTACAACTTTCCCAATGTGGAGCACCAATGGCTCATACGCCGATTCAACGCTGCCTATAGAGCCCTCTACCCGCTGAAGGGGCGTTTAACTCTCGCCTCGCGTCGCCGCACGAAGGAAGAGAGGCTGGCTCTGACTCTGGAGCTCTTTTTCCTCCTGCACCAGATTGATGCTAATACGGTTAATACAGAACTCTTTGCTACCATTTGCAAGGGTTTGGGCGCATCTCGCAAGCCAGAGCATTTTAACTCTCTATTGAGTGATGAGGAAATGGAGTTTGGTCAGAACATGGAGACCATTCTCTTTTCCCCCCAACTAGGCAGGGGGGATTTCTTACTCTACGAGCAGGAGCAGGGAGTTATCTTCCGTGCGGTGCGCTGTGCGCATCTGATGCTCATCATCAACTACTCCACACAGGCCCTCTATGTACGTGGTAGAGAGCTAGCACAGGGCGGCATTCTCCCCCTGCACCCAGGTCAGGAAATTGAGCTCACCTCCCGCGCCATCAGCTATGAGCATATTCTCTTCCTCCTACAAGCAAAGTATGCGGAAGTTCGCGTTGTCAACTACATAGAGCTAGAGGACGACAGCCTGACCATCTCCCGCAACCGCACACGCCACAGCATGGCAAGGGTACGCTTTGGACTCTTCATGGAGATAGAGGCACTGCGCCGCGACGTGAAAATTGAGTTGGACGGCGGCATCCTCTCCCATCGCGCTCCTGTGAGTACCAGCTACTACACCCCCTGCTTCATTGATGGAAAAGGCCCATACAGCCTTGCTGATTTATCACGCTACGGGAGTCAGGATAGACGCTTTTACCTCAATCCCACCTTCCAAAAGGTCATTGTATCCAACATTGCAAGCACCAATCAGGGCACACTGATTCTCACACCGGGTTTAGCCTCAGCCTGCGTTTTTGAGGTGAGCTACTCTCGCACCACTAACACGGGTCACCTACGCATCCTCGAAGGCTGTACAGGTCTACGCGTGGAGGGGCATTTACTAAAAGGTAATGAAATAGAGCTACATGATGGGGACATCATCAGCCTCAGTGACATTCAATCTCTGCGCTGCCGCTTTGGCATAGGGG
>CAZRZE010000113.1:0-5390 GCA_964604535.1 uncultured Akkermansia sp. | reverse complement strand
ACCGCCAAGCCGCCCCCCCAGAGCTAAAGGAATCCATCCCCCATATTGTCGAGATACTGGAGAAGATGAATATACCCATTCTCCGCCTTTCTGGCTTTGAAGCCGATGATCTCATCGGCTCTCTGACCCTGCTTTCGGATCAGGCGGGCATGCCATCCTACATGGTGTCACAGGACAAGGATCTGGGTCAGCTGCTGTCCCCTCTCTGCTCATTCTGGAAACCAGGCAAGAAGGGCGCGGAGTTTGAAATCATAGACGAAGCCGCCTTCCGCGAAGAATGGGGGATAGATAGCCCCAAGCAAATAATAGACATACTCGCGCTGATGGGCGATGCATCCGATAATATACCGGGTGTGGCTGGTGTGGGTGCGGTGACAGCCAAAAAGCTGATTAGCCAGTTCGGCTCTGTGGAAGAGCTGCTTTCTCGCAGTGCTGAGCTCAAGGGCAAGCTGCGCGAAAAAATAGAAACAGGAGCGGACAACCTGCGTCTTTCCTACGACTTGGCAACCATTCGCCGCGATATTCCTCTTGATCTGACCATAGAGGACTGTGTCTGGAAGGGCTATGACAAGGAAGCCCTCATTTCTTGCTTTGAAAGTTTTGAGTTCAAGGGACTGGTGAAGCGTCTGGGAGGCACTGCCCCTGTTGCGCCCGCTGCCCCTGCCCCACAGCCAAGCAGTCAGATGGATCTCTTTGACATGCCCACGCTACGTGACATTAACAACAGCCCCCATGACTACAAGCTAATCAAAGATACCGCAGCAAGGGAGCAACTGGCAGCGCATCTTGAAAAATCGGACTGCTGGGCATTTGATACGGAGACAACGGGGCTTGACCCCTTGCAGGACAAGTTGCTGGGCATCTCCTTTTCCATGAAGGAAGGTGAGGCCTACTATGTGCCCATTTCCGCAGCGCAGGAGTTGGACTGCTTCCGCGCAGCCTTTGCCTCTGGCGCGTTAAAGTGCGGGGTGAATCTCAAATTTGACTACCAAGTCCTCGCCACTGCGGGGCTGCCTGTGGCAGGGCCTTTCTTTGATGCCATGCTGGCACATGCCGCGCTTTATCCCGACCTGCGCCATGGCATGGACGAAATGGCAGAAACCCTGCTAAACTACCGTACCATTCGCCTCAAGGACATTGTCGGCGAAGAGGGCGACTACGCAGCCATCCCCCTAGAGCAGATGGCAGACTACGCGGCAGAGGATGCCGATGTGAGTCTAGCTCTCATGCTGCACCTGCGCCCGCTGCTGAAGGAGCAGGGCTTGCTGCAACTCATGGAAAGCATCGAGTTCCCCCTCCTTGCCGTGCTGGCAGAGCTGGAAGGCGAAGGCATGATGATAGACCCCAGCCTGCTGAAAGAAAGTGCCGAGCAACTGGGCACGCAGATTGAGGAACTAAAGGTGAAAATGGACGCACAGATTGGGCGCGCCATCAACCTCAATTCTCCCAAGCAACTGGGAGAGCTGCTTTTCGGCGAAATGAAGTTGGTGGAAAAGCCCAAAAAGACCCGCACGGGTCAGTATGTGACAGATGAAGAGACGCTGCGCAAGCTCGCCCACCTCTCCCCCTTGGTGAGCGATATTCTGCAATACCGCGAGCTCTGCAAGCTGAAAGGAACCTACCTCGACGCCCTCCCCCGCTTTATCTCCCCAGTCGACGGTCGCATCCATGCCAATCTCATGCAAATGGTCACCGCTACAGGGCGACTGGCCTGTCAGAATCCCAATTTGCAGAACATCCCTGTGCGATCCAGCGCAGGAAAACTCATACGCCGTGCCTTTGTGCCACGCGGTGAAGAGTACCTCATCCTCTCGGCTGACTACTCTCAGGTAGAACTGCGCATCATGGCTGCCCTTTCGGGTGATGAGGCCATGATAGATGCCTTCAAAAATGGCAGAGACATCCACACAGAGACCGCCGCAAAACTCTATTACTGCGACCCTGAAGTTGTCAGCTCCGACATGCGCCGAGCGGCAAAGACGGTGAACTTTGGCATCATCTATGGTATTTCTTCCTTCGGTCTGAGCCAGAGATTGGATTGCAGCCGAGCCCATGCGGCAGAGCTGATAGAAAACTACTTTGCCCAGTTCTCTGGGGTAAAACGCTATATGGACAAGCTGGTTGATGAGGCGCGCCAACGCGGCTATGCAGAAACCCTCTGCGGTCGCCGCCGTCTGCTTCCTGACCTGCATAGCAGCAACTTCAACCTCCGCGCTGCGGCAGAGCGCACCGCTATCAACACCCCCATACAGGGCTCTGCTGCTGATATGATCAAGCTGGCCATGCTGCGTGTTGCCGATGTGCTGCGCGATCGCCGCAGCCGCCTCATCATGCAGGTGCATGATGAACTGCTCTTTGACCTACACCGCGAAGAGCAAGAAGAACTCACCCCCCTCATCATCGCTGCCATGCGCGATGCTATGCCCCTGCCGCATGAGCTGCCTCTCCTTGTGGATGCACGTGCAGCGGCTAACTGGTTAGATGCTCACTAATAAAATATTATGATAACACTCGTTGGACTTGGATATGACATACACCGATTTTCGGAGAGCCCACGGCCTCTCATACTCGGTGGCGTAGAAGTACACCCCGAACGCGGACTGGACGGGCACAGTGACGCGGACGTGCTCTGCCATGCCTTGGCGGATGCCATACTTGGCGCACTGGGTGAGCCCGACATTGGCTACTGGTTCCCCCCCGGTGATGAAAGCTGCAAGAATATCTGCTCCCTGCGCATTGTGGAAAAAGCAGTCAGCCTCCTAAAGGAACAGGGCGGCAGCATCAACAATGTGGACATTGCCCTCATCGCAGAAGCCCCCCGCATCCTACCCTATGTGGAGCAGATGAAGCAATGCCTCGCACCACTGCTAGGTGTAGACAAGAAGAGGGTTGGCATCAAGGCCACCACCAATGAAAAACTTGGCGCACTGGGACGCAGCGAGGGCATGGCTGCCTTTGCCACAGTCGCCCTACGCCTCCCCGAATAATGCACCCTGTCCTCCAGCAAGAAGCGATACTCCTCGTCTCGCAGCTCCTCAGGGCAGGAAAGCGTATCAGCTTTGCAGAAAGCTGCACAGGCGGCTACCTAGCCGCCTGCCTGACTAGCGTGGCAGGATGCTCGCAGGTCTTTCATGGCAGCTGGGTTTGCTACCATGCGGAGGTGAAGGAGAAAGAGCTTGGTATTTCCGCAGAATTAATCAAGAAAGAAGGTGTTGTGAGCGAAGCAATCGCACGCAGCATGGCAGAGGGCGCTTTGGCGCGCTCTGGCGCGTACTATGCCTTGGGCATCACGGGCAATGCTGGACCGACAGCAGAAGAAGGCGCAGCGGCAGTAGGAACCGCCTACATAGCTATCGCAAGAAGGGATGGAGAAACGGTAATCAAACCATTCATGCGTGCGGGGTTGGAACGCCTCATCTGGCGAGACGAGGTCGCCATCGCCTGCTTTGAACTGCTGCTAGAGCTAACAAGGCCCGCTTAGAGCAGTGTTTACTTCTTCATCAAGAAGAACACGACAGCCAAGGCCGCCATCAGGGAGGCAATGACCACAATCATCAGCTTTCCTTCACCTCCGCTCTTATTCGCTTCAGCCTTTGCCTTGCTAGGCAAGGGCACAGCGGTGTCCATACCTGGTGTCACCTTGGCGAATACACCAGGAGTAACGCGACGTAGAGGAGCATTAGTCGCACGTTTGAGCTGAGGACCAGACTGCGCCGCTGTGTAGTAATCCTTCCATAGACCAGCGTCGGCAAAACGGTCTCTAGCATCAATATTAAGTGCCTTTTCCACACTCACCAAGAGAGTGTATGGATAGCTCTTTGCAATATGAGGCTGAGAGCTGATGCGTGGGTTTCTGTCGCGGACAGCCCTCTGGTCAGCTGGCTCTGGCACGATGCCTGATATAGCATGATACATCACCGCACCCAGCATGTAGATATCCGTCCACGAGCCTATGCTCAATCTATGACCGGGATAAAACTCTGGGGGAGAATAACCGGGGCTAATGGCAACATTTTTCGTATGTTGACGCTCCTGCGTGCGGCAAGCGCCGAAGTCTATCAAATAGACATCGCCAGAATCCGTCACAATGATGTTGGCGGGCTTGATATCACAGTGGTAGTAACCCTGCTCGTGTATACTGTGCAGGATGCTCAGTATCTGCGAGAGGATATGCACCAAGGCCTTAGTGGGGAAGAGTTTATTCTTGCGGCTATAATAGTGCTGCCAGTAATGAAAGCTTCTGCCCTCCACATATTCCATCACGGTATAGTGTGTGCCGTTAGCATGAAAGTCGTCTATGTAATCGCTGATGCCCACAGTCATCTTTTCCGTCAAGTCGCGGAGAACTTGGGCTTCAAAAGCACTATTATCCAGGGCTCGGCTGAAGATTTTTTCTTGTGACCCAGGTTCACAGAAAACCTGATTCCCTATATCGCGCATCACAATGCCCGCTGGGGCGCACTCCTTGACAATAACTCTTTTTTCCAATTTGTTATCCCATGCAAAGTAAACTAGGGAAAATCCGCCAATCCCCTCATCGAGAAGCGATTGGATATGATACCTATCATGTAGAACATAACTGGGGGATAGAGCACTAAATTGGGAAGTATAGTCTGACATAGCGATTGAACAGCGTGAGCATAACAGCTTATCGCCCTTTTTGTCAAGAAGAACTCGCGTCACACAACGCTAAACAAGCATTTAAGCAAAGCATTAAACTAAATACTCATTTTAAACAACTAACAAAATATACTTCTCAAAAAAAAAGCAGCTCTAGCAAGCTCTTCTAAGACCTGCCAAACTAAAAAAAATGACATGTTCAAAATCTTTTGCTTGCAATGTGTGCTGAATCTGATTAAATAGGGG
The DNA here is from genome assembly GCA_964604535.1 of uncultured Akkermansia sp. Lineage (GTDB taxonomy): Bacteria > Verrucomicrobiota > Verrucomicrobiia > Verrucomicrobiales > Akkermansiaceae > Akkermansia. The sequence goes on along the minus strand of CAZRZE010000113.1, from coordinate 524 downwards.
AAGCAATCTTGCAAAATACCCCCGTTAATATATTATGAAATCAACAATTACTCGTACTGTTGTTCGCGCCATGACTATGGCACTCCCTGCAATCTACGCCATTGCTAGTACTGCCTCTGCGCAAGAAGCTGCAGAAGGTGCCACCTCTCAGAAATCTATGCTCGATAAGTGGGTAATTGACGGTGGATGGACAATGATTCCCCTCGTATTGCTCTTCGCAGCCACGATCTTCCTTGTCGTATTCAATCTGATGGCATTGAAGCGTGAGAAGTTCTCTCCTGAGGCAATGCGCCATGAGCTCATTAACCTCATGACAGAATGCCGCGTGCAGTCCGCTATCCACCTTGCAACACAGAGCCCCACTTACTTGGGTCGTCTCGTTGCTTACGCACTGCCAAACATCGACGCCAACCGTCCAGAAGACCTTGGCAAGGACTCCATCGAAGATGCCATCGCTGACTTCACAGCCAATGAGCGTCCTCAGACAATGAAGTTCATTGACATGCTCGCCCTCATCGGTCAGA